>DASSRN010000408.1:0-11341 GCA_035701785.1 Acetobacteraceae bacterium
CACCAGCTGCCCTCGACCAGCTCTGGCAGGATAACCGTCACTGGACGGCCCGGATGTCGTCTCTGCGCGTCGTCAATGGCGCGCAGCAAGGGCGCCGTAAGACTGCGGAACCCGGATGGAACCAGGCGCAACTCTGGCGGCTTCAACCCGGCACCGATCGCGGGTTGCTCGACGAAGTTGCGCCATTCCTGCCGCAGCCTGCCTTCTTCGTCATCGGCATCCGGGCCTTCGAGATGCGCAACGTGCAGCGCAATTGTGTCAGGAGACAGCCGGACCGCGTATTCCACCGCTTTGCGGGCCAGCCGGTCCCATCGCTTGATCGGCACCAGCGTCACCGGCGGAGCGTTGCGCTCCAGATCGATCTGACGTCCACTGCCCGTCAGCATCTGGCGATCGATCTCCTCGTAATAGCGCCAGACTGCCCGCAAAAGCAGGACGGTGCAGGGGATCACTATCACAGTCAGCCAGGCACCCTCGACAAACTTGGCCGCCAGGATGACCGCCAAGGCGATACCGGTGGCCACCGCGCCGAGGCCGTTGATCGCCAGCCTTGCACCGTTGCCGCGGGCACCATTCCTGGAACTACTGATGCGCCGCCACCAGTGCATGGCCATGCCCGCCTGCGACAAGGTGAAGCTCAGGAACGCTCCCACGGCGAAGAGCGGGATCAACGCGTCGGTGATGCCGCCGAAAGCGACCAGAAGTCCGCCCGCACCGACTGCGAGAAACAGGATCCCCACGGAGTATACGAAGCGTCGGCCTGGCGCGGCGAAGGGGCGCGGGAGGAAGCCGTCTTCGGCCACGAGATGGCATAGGCGCGGAAAGCCCACGAACGACGTGTTGGCGGAGAGGCAGAGCACTGCCAGAACGCTGCCGATGGTCACGTAATAGAACCATCCGCGGCCGTACACCGCGCCGACCAATTGCGATAGGACGCTCTGGTAGCCGTCCTGTTCCTGGTTCATGGCCATAACGCCGTAGCCCTGCGCAACGTGCGCGATCCCCAACAGCAGCAGGCCGAGTATGAGGACGATGGCGGCCAGCGTGCCGTGCGCTTGCTGCACCCTGGGCTCGCGGAAGGCGTTCACGCCATTGCTGACCGCCTCCACGCCGGTCATCGCCGTACAGCCGCTGGCGAACGCGCGCAGCAGCAGCCACAGGGTGACCGCCTCTCTGGCTTGCGGAATCTGCGGAGGCGCGACCACTGGCTCAGGATTGCCGGACGCCATCAGCTTCACAGTTCCCCACGCCAGGATGAAACCGAGGCTGGCCACGAACAGATAGGTTGGCACGGCCCAGGCCAGACCGCTTTCGCGCGTGCCACGCAGGTTCATCACGGTGACGCAAAGCAATGTGCCGAGGCACAACCACAGAGTGTACGGATGCAGCGCCGGGATGGCGGAGATCAGCGCTCCAACGCCCGCGGAAATGCCGACGGCGGCATTGAGCATGTAATCGATCATGAGCGCCGCAGCTGCCAGCAAGCCCGCGGAGGTGCCAAGGTTCTCCTTCGCGACGATGTAGGAGCCGCCGTTGCTTGGATAGGCGGCGATGGTTTGCCAGTAGGAGAGGCACAGGGTTGCCAGCAGCAGCAGGATCACGATTGTGATCGACACAACCGACGCAAGCCCGGCTGTGCCGACGGCGGCGAGAATGGTCAACGCCGCCTCCGGGCCGTACGATGCCGAGCCCAGGCCATCCAGCCCCATTGCGGGCACGCCGGCGAACACCCCGAGCTTGCGGCCTTCCGCTTCGCGGTTGGCCACCGGGCGCCCGATCAGTAGTCTGGCGATGGATAGCGACATGAGGGTGTGGCTCTTTTCCGGAACGACGCCAGGGTGAACGCTTCCGGAGGCCAGGAGTGCCACAAGTTGGAACGCGGTCGCGGGGCAGTGCGCAACTGCGTTTGACAATCTTGTTCCGGCAACTTCATCCTTGAGTGTTCACGATGCCCTTGATCAGCCCCTGACCATGCGCGAGATCACCGTCTACACAGATTACAAGAGCCCGTACGCCTTCCTGTCGAAGGATCTCGAGTATCAGCTCGAGCGTGACTGCGGCGTGCGCGTGCATTGGCTGCCCTACGTGCTCGACATCGCGAGTTTCCTCGGTTCTGCGCGGCTCGATGCTGACGGCACGGTGCTGGAAGAGAGCCGCAACGCACATCAGTGGCGACGCGTCCGCTACAGCTACATGGATTGTCGTCGTCAGGCGCGCAAGCGCGGCCTCACGATTCGTGGGCCGCAAAAGATCTGGGATTCGGCGCTGGCCGGCGCAGGCATGCTGCACGCGCAGCGCGCGGGCGATGCGGTGTTCCGCCGCTATCATGACGCGGTGTTCGAGCGGTTCTGGAAGCGCGTGCTCGACATCGAGGATGTCGCGGTGATCGCCGCGGTACTGGACGAAGCCGGCGCCGATGGCAGCGGCTTCGCGCACTACGCAGCGACGGCGCGCGACGAGGTGGCGGCAATCAGCCGAGCAGCCGAGGCAAAGGGCGTGTTCGGCGTGCCAACCTATGTGCTCGATGACGAGATCTTCTGGGGTCGCGAACATCTGCCGGACATCCGCGAGATGCTCGGGTGCGCGGAAGGGCAGGAGGCGCTGGGCGGCACTCCCACCCGCTAACCCGATGCCGCCGCAGCGGCACGCAGCGCGGTACGCCCTGCCGCTTCCCGTCCGCTACGGTTTCGTTCCCGGTTGCAGCTGGTCTAGCATCGGCGCAACGCAACGTCCGGGGAAAAGCCATGCGCGCCGCGATCTTCCGCAAAGGCGACATCGTTGTCGATACGCTGCCCGATCCGGTGGCCGGCGAAGGCCAGGTGCTGGTGAAGTCGCTGTGCTGCGGCATCTGCGGCACCGATCTGCACGCGGCGAAGTTCACCCACCAGTTCGTCGAGCGCGCCCGTCAGGCGCGCGGGCGCTGGACGTTGGATCCCACACGCGACGTGGTGTTTGGCCACGAGTTCTGCTGCGAGATCATCGAGCATGGTCCCGGCACCGACAAACGCCTGAAGCCGGGCACGCTGGTTTGCTCGATGCCGATGACGCTGGCGGGCACCATGGTGCAGGGCGTCGGCTATTCCAATGATATCGCCGGTGGCTTCGCGCAGTACATGCCGCTTGCTGAACGCCTGCTGCTCGAGGTGCCGAACGGTTTGCCCGCCGACAAGGCGGCGCTGACCGAACCGATCGCGGTCGGCTGGCACGCGGTGCAGAACGCGCGGCTGACCCAGGACGACGTGCCGCTGGTGATCGGCTGCGGCCCGGTGGGGCTGTCGGTGATCGCCGGCCTCGCAATCCGCAACGTGCATCCGATCATCGCCGCGGATTTCTCGCCCGGCCGTCGCGCGCTGGCGCAGCTCATGGGCGCCGATGTGGTGATCGATCCCGCGCAGCACTCGCCGTACCAGCGCTGGGAGGAGATGGCGACGCCGCCCGGCTACAATGGCAGCCGCTATGCACAGCTGTTCGGCACCGGGCCCAAGCAGCGGCCGGCGGTGATCTTTGAATGCGTCGGCGTCCCCGGCGTGATCCAGCAGATCATCGACGGTGCTCCCGCCGGCGCGCGCATTGTGGTGGTCGGCGTGTGCATGGAGACCGACCGGTTCGAGCCGTTCTTCGGCATCATCAAGCAGGTGAACCTTCAGTTCGTGCTGGCCTACACGGCCGAGGAGTTCGCGCAGAGCCTCCGACACATCGCTGAGGGCAAGGTCGATGTAAGCCCGCTGATCACCGGACATGTCGGGCTTGAGGGGGTGAAGGGCGCGTTCGCTGACCTCGCCAGCCCAGAACAGCACGCGAAGATCATGGTACAGCCTTGGGGGTAGGAAGATGTCGAAGCTGGCGCTTTACGCCAATGTCGGTCCGGAGCTGACGCACTACGAGGTGGATGTCGAGCATGCTTCGCTGACGCGCCGCGGCACGGTGAGCCTGCCGGCGAATGTGCAATATGTGTGGCCACACGCGTCGCGGCGGTTTCTCTATGCGGCGACCAGCGACAGCGCGTCGGGTATGGGAGCGGCTGGCACCACACACCATGTGACCGCGCTGCGCGTCGATCCGGCAACCGGCGCGCTCGCAACCCATGGCACGCCGATCCCGCTGCCGACGCGGCCGATCCACATGGCGACCGACATCCCGTCGCGCTTCATCCTGGTCGCGTTCAACAATCCCAGCGCGCTTCGCGTGTATCGGGTGAACGACGATGGCACGCCGGGCGCAGAGGTCGCGCAGCCTGGGCCAGTGGATGCCGGCATCTTCGCCCATCAGGTGCGCGCGACGCCGGACAACCGCCAGGTCATCCTGGTCGCGCGCGGCCATGACGCCGCCGACGGCAAGCCGGAAGAGCCTGGCGCGCTGAAGGTGTTCGACTTCGCCGACGGCGTGCTGAGCAACGTGCAGACGGTCGCGCCGAACGGCGGCTTCGGTTTCGGGCCGCGGCATCTCGACTTCCATCCGTCGAAGCCGTGGGTCTATGTGTCGCTGGAACGACAGAACGCCCTCGACATGTTCGAGCTTGCCGATGGTGCGGTCTCGCCCGCGCCGCGCTTCCGCAAGAACGCGTTGGGCAGTGCGCCGGTGACGCGCCAGGCGGTCGGCACGGTGCACGTGAATCCGAATGGCCGCACGGTCTATGTTGCCAACCGCGCTGCCACTGCGGACGGCGAGAACTCGCTGGCTGTGTATACGATCGACCAGACGACCGGCGAGCCCCACATCATCGAACACGCTGAGACGCGTGGTGTGCATCCGCGGACCTTCCATATCGATCCGAGCGGGCGGCTGATGGCGGTGGCGCATATCACCGGCGCGGTACTGTCGCTGTTCCGCATCGGCGATGACGGCGGGCTGCATTTTGCGCGCAGCTACGATATCGACGTGGGGAACCGCACGATGTGGTGGATGGGCATGGTCGAGCACGGCTAGGAGCGGGACGATGAAATTCGGCGCGTCGATGTTCTTCACCGACTATTCCATGGCTCCGGCGGAGCTCGCGGTCGCGCTGGAGCAGCGCGGCTTCGATATCGTCTGGGCGCCTGAGCACTCGCACATCCCGCTGTCGCGCAAAACGCCGTTCGTCCTCGGCGGCGAACTGCCGAAGCGCTACTACGACGCGATGGACCCGTTCGTCACGCTGGCGATGGCGGCGGCGGCAACCACGACGCTGAAGATCGGGACCGGCGTGTGTCTGATCGCGCAGCGTGACCCGATCCAGACTGCCAAGCTGGTGGCGTCACTCGACCAGGTGTCCGGCGGGCGCTTCGTGTTCGGCGTCGGCAATGGCTGGAACCAGGACGAGATGGAGAACCACGGCACGAACTTCCAAACGCGCCACAAGGTGGCGCTCGAGCGCATCGAGGCGATGAAGGCGATCTGGACGCAGGACACCGCGGAGTATCACGGCGAGTTCGTCAACTTCGATCCGATCCAGGCGTGGCCCAAGCCGGTGCAGAAGCCGCACTCGCCGATCCTGGTGGGTGGCGCGTTTCCCTACAGCGCGCGCCGCGCGGTGCGCTACGGCGACGGCTGGATGCCGCAGGTCACCACGGGGTCGCCGACGCCGCTGACCGAACTCATTCCACGCTTCCGCCAGATGGCAGCCGAGGCGGGGCGTGATCCGAATGTGTTCGACATCTCCATCGGCGGGCAGGCGGAGGATGTGGACCTGATCAGGCGCTACCGCGATCTCGGTGTGAACCGCGTGTCGGTGAGCCTGCCGTCCGAAAAGGCGGACACGATCCTGCCGGTGCTGGACCGCTGGGTCGCGATCATGCGGGCGGTGAACGGGTAGGATCGCGCCGCGGCTTCCTCACTTGCGGCCGCCAGGACCGTGCGAATCCTGGTCGTGCGGCATCGGTCCCGGTCCACCACC
This sequence comes from Acetobacteraceae bacterium, assembly GCA_035701785.1. Lineage (GTDB taxonomy): Bacteria > Pseudomonadota > Alphaproteobacteria > Acetobacterales > Acetobacteraceae > JAMXLO01. The sequence goes on from DASSRN010000408.1 coordinate 5,873, forward strand.
ACCATGCATCGGCCGGCGCGGCTGGACCTGACCCATCTTGGGATCGCTGGTGCTGGGCCCGGCGTTCTCTACGTGCCCGGCATACTGACGAACAAAGCCGGGATCGACATTTGTCGTTACGACGAGGTCGTACCAGTTCTGGTTCGGCGACAGCCAGAAATGCAGCCCCACCACGTCGCCGCGCGCGAGGTCCTTCGACTGGACCTGTCCAGAATACGTATCGGTGACCTCGACCGAGACTTTTTCCGCCGAGTTGTTGGTGATCTGCAGCGTGATGCCGTTTGCGTCATACGCGGCAGTGACACCGAGATCGACGGCGCCCGGCGCGAGCGTGCCAGTGAACTTACGAAAGAAGCCATTCGGTCCGTTGACCGTGAGCTCATAAGATCCGTTGGCGTCCGGTGACCAGATGTCGGTCAGCGACTTGCCCGCATCGACCGTGTAGTTCCACGGGCCGGTTGTGCCGTCCGCGGAGGATCCGTTCGGTGAGCGGACGTGGAAGCACGCGCCAGCGGACCCGGGATTGTCGAACGCTACAGTGATGATGCCGCCTGCGAGATTCGCCACTGCACCAACCTGCAGCCGATATGGCAGAGGCCGGGCAGGGCGCACGCCCTGCTCCTGCGCCGGCACCGTGCCGGGCGACGGCACGGATAGATTGGCATTGGGAAATTTCGTGCCGTTCACGGCATCGGTTTGCGGCGGTTCGAATGCCGTCACGTCCGGCAGGCGGACGACATGTTTGTCCGGATCGGAGAAGTTGAGCGCAGCGGTGAGGTCGCCGCAGACGGCTCGTCGCCACGGTGTGATATTCGGCTCCTGCACGCCGAACCGCTTCTCGATGAAGCGAATGATCGAAGTGTGGTCGAAAACTTCCGAGCACACCCATCCGCCCTTGCTCCACGGTGATACGATGATCATCGGCACGCGCGAGCCAAGGCCGTAAGGACCGGCGATGCGCTGTGCCGTGCCGGGATAGAGTTCGTTGACCGTGTCGCCGGTCGACTTGCCATGCCCTTCGGTCGGCGGTGTCGGCTGCACGATGTGGTCGAACATGCCGCCCGCTTCGTCGAACGTGTAGAGCAGCACCGTTTTGGCCCAGACCTTCGGGTTGGCAGTGAGCGCCGACAGCACGTTGGACACATACCAGGCGCCGTAATCGGGCGCCCAATTCGGATGTTCGGTAAACGCCTCCGGGGCGACAATATAGGACACCTGCGGCAGCCGGTCGTTCAGCACGTCGTTCCGCAGATCGGCGAACAGCGCCGTTTCATCGAAGCCTTGGGCGCTGATGTCGGTACCGCGCCGCGCCGCCTCGAACAGCGGAGTGCCTGGCGTGGCATTCTGATATTGCAGCAGGTACAGCAGCGCGGTGTCGCCGAAGTTGCCGATATACGGGTTATCGGTGAAGCCCCAAACCCCCGCGGCGTTCAGGCCCAGGCCCTGGTCCTGGTATACCTTCCACGACACACCGGCCTTGGTGAGCCGCTCCGGGTAGGACCGCCAACTGTAGCCTTCCTCCGCATTGTCGGTAACCGGGCCGAACGGCAGCACGCCATCACCGCCAGGACGCAGCGCGAACGTGCCTTGTGTCGCGCCGGACGTCGGGCTGTCGGGGTCGTTCGACCCGCCCTGGCCCAGCCAGCCGGTGAACATGTAGTAGCGGTTCGGGTCGGTGGGACCCATCACCGAGCAGAAGTACTGATCGCAGATCGTGAAGGCATCGGCGATCGCATAGTGGAATGGGATGTTGGACCGCTTGAAGTAGATCATCGCAGCCCGGGTCTTGTTGGCGATCCAGCCGTCGTAGTCGCCGTTGTTCCAGGCGCCGTGCGAATCATTCCAATTGTGCACCACGTCCTGGTAGAAGGATAGGCCCGGATCCGCATCAGGCGGGTTGAATGGCAATACAAACTTATCGCCATCCGGCTGAGCGAACACAGGATCGCCGTTGGGCAGGGTGACGGCGCGTGGATCATTGAAGCCTCGGACGCCGCGCAGCGTGCCGAAATACTGATCGAACGGGCGATTTTCCTGCATCATGACCACGATGTGCTCGACATCCTGGATCGTGCCGCCGCGTCGATCCGCTTCGATGGCCAGCGCCCTGCGGATGCTCTCCGGCATCGCAGATCCGATGCCGGCGGCAGCAGCCATTCGCATCAGCGAACGACGATCGATGGCCATTTCCCCATTCCCCTGACCTTGTAACGACGCGTCCTAGCGGCGCCCTGTTACGATGCTGTGTCGGGGAGTTGACCGTTGGATGACGCCGAAGTTCAGGCGCGCAACCGGCTTATCGCCTGCCACACGCGCAGCGGCGTTGCGGGACCGGTGAAATGCGTGACGCCGAATGGCGCCAGGGCATCGACGATCGCATTCTGGATCGCCGGCAGCATCGCCACCGCGCCGGCCTCACCGCAGCCCTTCACGCCAAGCGGATTGGTGGTGCAGCGCGTGCCATTGAAGTCGAGATGGAATGACGGCAGGTCGCCGGCGCGCGGCATCGCGTAGTCCATGAACGAACCCGCCAATAGCTGGCCCGACTGCGCGTCGTACGCTGCGTGCTCCAGCAGCGCCTGTCCAACGCCCTGCGCGATCGCGCCGTGCGCCTGTCCAGCGGCAACCATTGGATTGACCAGTACTCCATAGTCGTCCACCGCAGTCAGCCGCACCAGTGCGACACTGCCGGTTTCGGGATCGATTTCCACCTCCACCACATGCGTGCCGTTGGGGAACGTCATGTGCTCGCGCGTCCACGCATGGTAGGTGTCGAGTGGCGTATCCGCCTCACGCGCCTTTGCCGCGATGTCCAGCAGCGCCACCGAGCGGTTGGTTCCGACCACTGCGAAGTGGCCATCGTTGAATTCGATGTCAGCCTCAGCCGCCTCCAGCACGTCGGCGGCGATCGGCATCGCCTTCTGTATGATCGTCTCGGAGGCGCGCCAGATCGCCGTGCCGCCCATATAGGTGGCGCGCGAACTGCCATGGCCGCCGCCGGTCGGGATCAGGTCGGTGTCGCCCTGACGCAGCCGGATGTGCTCGTTGGCCATGCCGAGACGGTCGGCGAGGATCTGCGGGAAGGTGGTCTCGTGTCCCTGGCCGATGGTCTGGGTGCCGGTGATCAGCGACACCGTACCGTCGGCTTCGAAGCGGATATCGACATTCTCGTGCGGTGAACCGCCGGTGCCCTTGATGTGATAGGCGAAGCCGAGACCGCGCAGCAGGCCGCGCGCCTCGCTCTCGGTGCGCCGGCTGGCAAAGCCCGCGACATCCGCGGCGCGCAGCGCGCGGTCGAAGGTTGCTGCGAAGGCGCCGCTGTCCACGGAGAAGCCCAGCGCGTTGGTCATCGGCATTGCCGCTTCAGGCACCATGTTGCGCCGGCGCAGGTCGGCACGATCGAACCCACATTGCCGTGCGGCTGTATCGATCAGCCGCTCGATGATGTTCACCGCCTCGGCAAAGCCGGGGCCACGCGTCACGCCGATCGGCGTGGTGTTGCTCAGCACGGTGACAACGTGCAGCGCGATCGCGGGAATTGCATAAATCGTGCCTTGCAGATGCACATACTGGTTGGTCTGCACCGCACCGGTGCCGCCTGCCATGTAAGCGCCGATGTTGGCCACGCTGTCGACGCGCAGCGCCAGGAATTTTCCGCTCGCATCCAAGGCAAGGGCCGCTTCAGCGTGGTGGTCGCGCGCCTGGTGGTCGGACACGAAGCCCTCGCTGCGCGTGGCGATCCACTTCACCGGTCGACCGACGCACCTCGATGCCCACGCAATCAGCGCGAACTCGGCATAGTTGAAGTTCTTTGCGCCGAAGCCGCCACCGACATCGGGTGCGACGAACCGCACGTCCGTGGGCGCGACGCCAAGCGCGCGTGCGGTGGCGTCGCGGTTGCCATGGATGTTCTGGCTCGAGACGTGCAGCGTGTAGCGCCCATCCTCGTAACAGCCGATCGCGCCGCGCGGCTCCATCGGGTTGGTGACGATGCGATGATTGTCGAGCCGCAGCGACACCACGTGCGCCGCGCGGGCGAACGCTGCATCCACCCCCGCGCTGTCGCCCCAATGCCAGTCCATGCAGACATTGCCCGGCACCTCATCGGCGATCTGCGGCGCGCCGGGTGCGCGTGCATCGGCTGCGGTGGTGACGGCGGGCAACGGCGCCCAGTCGATCGCGATCCGCTCCGCCGCGTCCTGCGCTTGGGCGCGCGTGGCGGCCACCACGACGGCTACCGGTTCGCCCACATGCCGCACCTTGTCTATCGCCAGCAGCGGCTGCGGCATGAAGGCGAACGGCTCGCCGGTCTGCACGTTGGACTCGATGGTCGGGCGCATCGGTTGCAGTGTTTCGGCGCGCGCATCGGCCGCGGTCAGCACCGCGAGCACGCCCGGCATGGTGCGCGCCTCGGTCGTATCGATCCGCTCGATCCGCGCGTGGGCGTGCGGCGAGCGCAGCAGCACGGCGTGCGTCAGGCCGTCGAACCGCAGATCGTCGAGATAGCCGCCGGCGCCGGTGACGAAGCGCGCGTCCTCGCGCCGCCTGGGCCTATCGCCGATGATCGAGCGGTTCGACATCCTTTCACCTCGCCTGCCGTCGGCAACATCTTGTCATGCGAAGCACGACAAATCATCCTTTGCGCTGCCCTGTGCCGTCACCCATCGTAGGGCCAAAGGGAAATTCAGGATGACGACCAAACGCCAGCTTCATCTCGGCGCCTTCATGCGGCCGACCACGATCCACACCGCGGCCTGGCGCTATCCCGGAGCGTGGCCGGACGCCAACTTCAACCTCGCCCACATCAAGCGCTTCATCCAGACGCTGGAGCGCGGCAGGTTCGACGCGTTTTTCATGGCCGACCATCTGGCCGTGCTGAACATGCCGATGGACGCGCTGAAGCGCAGTCACACGGTGACGTCGTTCGAGCCGTTCACGCTGCTGTCCGCACTTGCCATGGTCACCGAGCATATCGGTCTGATCGCTACCGGCTCGACCACGTTCGAGGCGCCGTTCCATGTCGCCCGTCGATTTGCCTCGCTCGACCACATCAGCAATGGCCGCGCCGCCTGGAACATCGTGACCACATCCAATCCCGACGCAGCGTTGAATTTCGGGCTGGATGACCAGATGGAGCACGATGAACGCTACCGTCGCGCGCGGGAATTCTACGATGTGGTTACCGGACTATGGGACAGCTGGGCGGAGGACGCGTTCATCCGCAACGTCGAGACCGGCGAATACTTCGATCCGTCGCGCATGCATGTGCTGAACCATCGGGGAGAATACTACTCGGTGCGTGGACCGCTGCACATCGCGCGACCGATTCAGGGGTGGCCGGTGATCGTACAGGCCGGTGCCTCGGATGCCGGGCGCCAGCTTGCGGCGGAGACTGCCGAAATGGTGTTCGCCGGTGCCGGCGACATCAACGGCGGGCGCGCTCTCTATGCCGACATCAAAGGTCGCATG
>DASSRN010000409.1:0-22697 GCA_035701785.1 Acetobacteraceae bacterium
GCTGCATCTGCCAGACTACCGACGCGCGCCGCGCTTTTCAGGCGGACGTCGATCACGTCCCGGGTTCGGTCCCACATCGGTGCGACGGTCACCTCGGCCCCGGCCAGATCGATGATCACCCAGGCGTCGTCGATTGGAGCGAGAAGGACTGCCGCGTCGACAGCACCCAGACAGCGCAACCGGCCGGAAACGCCGGCAGCCGAGTGCGTAAGGCTGGGTACGTCCAGTGTAGCCGGCACCGCAGCACTGACGTCGCCGGATGCCAGCCGCGGCAGCCATGTCCGGCAAATGGCTTCGCTACCCGTCTCCACAATCGTCTGCGCGGCCGACAGGGTGGCGATGTATGGGCCAGGCGCCGATTGCCGGCCCAGTTCGCCATGCAAGATGGCGAGACCTTCCGCGCCCATGCCGAGACCGCCGAACTTCTCCGGAATTCCGCATCCCAACCAGCCAAGCTGCGCCGCTTGGGCCCAAAGCGTCTTATCCAGCGCGTTCTTGCCGTCGATGAACGCGTGCAGTTCGGTACTCGAGCATTGTTCCGCCAGAACGCTGGCGACGCTTTCCCGCAGCGCGTCGAGAGTCGCCTGATCCAGTGTGCTCGCCATCTCCATCGCCAATCTCACCCGGTTGGGTCCTGTGCTGCACGAGAGCCAATGCGCCGCAAATCGGCGCATTGAACCGCGAATGTGGCGGCCTGCACAATCGTCGCTGCGGCCACCCGATGATTGAGGTCGCGGGTGCAACAGGAATCTGCCAGGATGCCGATCTGGGCGAGCGAGAAATGGGGAAGGGCGATGCCCGATCTAGCGAAAGTCCGGTCATTGTTGGACGCGCGTCAGCCGGGGCATTCGTTGCCGCAAGGATTTTACCTCGACCCCGAGGTATTCGAATTCGACCTGCTGTCGATCTACGGCCGGAATTGGGTCTTTGCGGGCTTCGAGGTCGAACTGCCCGCGCCTGGCTGTTATCTGTCTCTCACGGTCGGGCGCTCGCCGATCGTGATCGTGCGCGGCGATGATGGCGTTCTGCGGGGCTTCCACAATACCTGCCGGCACCGCGGCGCGCAGATCTGCGAGACCGGTCGCGGGCAGCGATCCTGGCTGATCTGCCCGTATCATCAGTGGTCATACGGATTGGACGGCCGGCTGGCGAATGCCCCACGCATGCAACCCAGCCTCGATAGTGCGCAGCACGGTCTGCGGCCGGTGCATGTCGAGACCGTCGCAGGCTCGATCTACGTGTGTCTGGCAGAGGATCCGCCCGCATTCTCTGCGTTTCGCGACCGCGTCGGCCCATTGCTGGCGCCGCACAACCTCGCCAATGCCAAGCTGGCATTTGAGAGCACCCTGGTAGAGCGCGCCAACTGGAAGCTCGTGATGGAGAACGCGCGCGAGTGCTACCATTGCGCTGTTCGCCACCCGGAACTCGCACTCACCTTCCCGGTACGCGGCCGGCGCGCCGTCCAGTTCGCCGACGTTCAGCGGTTCGAGCGATTTGCCGCCCGCATGGCCGAGGCGGGCCTGGCAGTCGGGCCGGTGGAAGGCGATTGGTGGCAGGCCATGCGCTTTCCGCTGAACGATGGGGCCGTCACGTTGTCGATGGATGGCAAGCCGGCCTGCAGCAAACTGATGTGCGAAACCGCGAATGGCGATATCGGCTCCATGCGCTGGGCGCTCGAGCCGCACTGCTTTGCCCATGCTACCAGCGATGTGGTGTTCATGTTCAGTGCCATGCCGACCGGACCGGAGGAGACGGTCGTCACCTCCAAGTGGCTGGTGCACAAGGATGCGGTCGAAGGCGTGGATTACGATCTGGAGCGGCTGACGGAACTCTGGACCAAGACCAACCTGCAGGACCGCGACCTGTGCGAGAACAATCAGCGCGGCGTGAACTCGCTGGGTTATCTGCCAGGCCCATACAGCCAGGAGGCAGAGGCGCTGGTGATGCGCTTTGTCGATTGGTATTGCGCCGAGATCGATAGATACCTCGACTTGCATGGCCAATCTCGTCCCGCCGCGCTACGGCTGGCTGCAGTGGGCGGCGCATGAGCGGCGGCTTCCGCGATCCCAAATCGGTTGCCGGCAAGCAGTTGCCGGTCGACGAAACCACCCAGCTTCTGGTGGTCGGCGCCGGGCCAGCCGGTGTGGCCGCCGCCGCGGAGGCTGCGCGGCTGGGCGTCAAGGTCGTCCTGGCCGATGAAAATCCCGTGCCGGCCGAAGTCATGGGCGATGAGATTCCGCTGCACTTCGGCCAGCGCTTCAGTGCCGCGGCGCGCAATCGGACAGCGATGCTCGAGGCGCGCATCGCGCGCGATCCCTCGATCGCGGAACTGTTCGACGCCGGCGTCGATGTGCGCCTCGGCACCGGCGTTTGGGGTCTCTACGCCAATGGTCCCGGCGTTGCCTGGCTTCCGGGGCTGGTTGCTGGCCTGCAGGATGGCAACCGCTGCTCGATGCTGGGCTGCAATCGGGTGATCGTAGCGGCCGGCCGTCGTGACATGGGCCTGGCGTTTCCGGCGTGGGACCTGCCGGGGGTCCTCGGCATCACGGCAGCACAGCGCCTGCTGGAGCGCTTCGACGCGTTGGATGTACGGCGCGCCGTCATCCTTGGCACGTCGGCAGAGGCGCTGGCAGTGGCTCGATCATTGCGCGCCGCGGGCGTGGAGCTCGCCGCCTTGGTGGAGGTCCGCAGCACGCCGATCGGACCAGCCTCCCTCCTCAGCGAAATGCGCGATGTTCCCTTGCTGTGCAGCCACTCCGTGCGGCGCGCTGAAGCGGGAGCTGACGGGGTGACGGCGGTGGTTGTCGCGCCGGTCGGCTCTCCGCCGCATGCAGAGGAGCGGCGTATCAACTGCGATGCCATTCTGCTCGGCGTCGGCACGGTGCCGGTGATCGAGCTGCTCGATGCGCTCGGCTGCCAGACGATCTACCAGCCAGAGCGGGGCGGTCATGTGCCGCTGCTCGACCGTGCGCATCGGACGTCGCTGCCGGGCATCTACGCTGTTGGCGACTGCGCCGGCATATGGCCGGCCAAGACGCTGGGCCCGGACATCGCCCGGACCGAGGGACGGCGAGCGGCAGTCGATGTTGCCGCTGCGCTCGGGTTGGCGACTGCCGCCGCTGCGGAGCCGCCGGAGCCAGAGGCACTGCAGCATGATCCCGATGCCTATCGGCTGGATTGGGTGCGCGCGACGGTGGTCGAGGCCAGCGGCGCGCCCTATGTCTGCCAATGCGAGGAGGTTACCGCGCGCGAGGTCCTGGAACTGCGACCGCCGCGCTACCTTGCGTGGCCGGACGACATGCGGAACGCCAGGACCTTGCAACAGCTACTCGGCGAGGCGCCGCCGAACCCAGATCTGGTGAAGCGTCTGACCCGCGCCGGCATGGGCCTGTGCCAGGGTCGCCGTTGCCGCGAACAGGTCGCGGCCTTGCTGGCACTCGGCGGCGGAGTGAGCTTGCGTGACATTCCGCTCGCTTCGCACCGGGCGCCGGTGCGTCCGGTGCCGCTCTCAGCCGTGGCGGCGACAAACGAACCACGTGAGATGACCGAGCACTGGGACACCTGGTTCGGCATGCCGCCGCAATACGTTCCGTATTGGAACGTGCCGCGCTTCTACACCGTCGCTGACCGGGTGGCAGATCTCGATCCGCCGGAAGCCGGTTAGAGAATGAGCGGACAGAGCGGTGCATCGGTCGTCATCGTCGGGGGTGGCGCTACCGGCCTTTCCGCCGGATGGTGGCTTGCGCGCGACGGCATCGACGTCCTGGTGATCGACAAGGGGATCGTCGGCTGGGAGGCATCCGGGCGCAACGGCGGCGGCTGCACGCACCCGTTCAGTCCGTTGTTCAAGGAGGAACAGCGGCTGTGGCCGATGATGGACGAACTGCTGGGTTACCCCACGGAGTTTCGTCCGAGACGCATCCGCATCGCGATGGATGACGACCAGATGCGGCGCTACGGCCGCGCCCGAGAACATGCGGTGCGTCAGGGTTTCGTGTCCGAACCGCTCGACGCAGGCCAGTTGCGCGAGCTGGTGCCGCTCGCCGCCGACACTGTCGCCGGCGGCTACCTCCACCATTTCGGCGGCCACGCCAATCCGCAGCGCACGGTGCAGGCCTACGCCTGGGCGATGCAGGATCATGGCGGCCGCGTGCTGCAGCACACTACGGTGGAAGGCTTCGCCACCGCCGGCGGCAAAGTGGCTGGGGTGCGCACCGATCGTGGCACGATCGGCTGCGATACGTTGGTGATCGCAGCAGGACCGCAGATCAACCATCTGACGCGCTCACTCGGCGTGAGCGTGCCGATGGTCGCGGCGCGTGCCGAGATGATCGTCACCGAGCCTCTGCCGCTGATGCCGATCGGCGGGGTGGACGGCAATGGTCTGTACGGGCGGCAGACCTTGCGCGGCAATCTCGCCTATGGCGGCGGCCCACACGAATGGCTGGAAATCGGCGACAACACCGTGCCGCACCGGTCGAGCACGCCGCTGATGCGCAATATCGCGGCGCGGGTGGCGGAGCTGTTCCCGCGCGCGGCCCATGCGCGGGTGATCCGTAGCTGGGCCGGCATCGTCGAGAACACGCCCGACGGCCTCCCGGTGATCGAACGCATGACGTCGCCGGACAACGTGGTGATCGCCACCCTCTCGAGCATCGGCTTCGGTCTGTCGCCGGCGACCGGCCATGCGGTACGCGACCTCGTGGTGGATGGCGTGTGCAGCTTCGCTGATCTGAGCAGCTTCAGCCTTTCCCGTTTCGAAAAGCTGGAGGCCGATTGGATTGATCTGCAAGGCTGGCGCCCGGCCGTGCAGGCCTCATGAGGTAGCCACCTCGGACGTCAGGCCGGCTGCCTGCATGCGAGCGAGGTCGACAGGCGGGACGTGACAGGCAATGCGGTGACCATCGTCCGTCACACGCTCGGGCGGACGTTCCGTCGCACAGATCGCGCCCACTTTGCGCGGACAGCGCGTGTGGAACGGACAGCCGGCAGGCGGCGACAGTGCACTCGGCAGCTCCCCGGACAGCAGGACGCGTCGTTGCCGTCTCTGCGGATCGATCGTCGGCGCCGCCGAGAGCAGTGCCTCGGTGTAGGGATGATAGGGCGGCTCGAACACCCGCTCCGCCGGGCCGGCTTCCATCACCAGCCCAAGATACATCACCACGACCTGGTCAGCGATGTAGCGAACGAAACCGAGGTCGTGGCTGATGACGATCAGCGTCGTCTGTTGCGTGCGTTGCATCTCCAGCAGCAGTTCGGTGATCGCCGCCTGCACCGACACGTCAAGCGCCGATACCGGCTCGTCCGCCACCACCAGCTTCGGTGCACCGGCAAATGCGCGGGCGATACCGACGCGCTGCTTCTGCCCGCCGGACAACTGGCCAGGTCTGCGGCCGGCGTAGGCGGTCGGGAGGCGCGTCATCTCCAACAGTGCGCGCACGCGAGCCTGCACTTGTGCACGGCGCCGTGTCACGCCAAGCCTGCGCACCGCCCGCGCGACCTGTGTTCCCACCGAATAGCTGGGGTTCAGCGTTTCGTCCGGATTCTGGAACACCATCTGCAACTGGCGCAGCAGGGTCGCTCGACGCCGTTCGACCGGGAGCCGCGCAAGATCGGTGTCGTCAAACCGGACGCTGCCACCGGTTGCCGTCGTCAGCCCCATCAGGATATTGGCGAACGTGGATTTGCCGCAGCCAGACTCTCCCACAATCGCCACTGTCCGGCCGCGAGGCACATCGAAGGTCAGCCCCTGGTTCGCCCGAATGACCTGGCGCCCGCGCAGCGGATAGAGCTTGTCGAGATTCTGTACCGTCACCAACGTTGCCTCGCTGGGCTGGCTGATGAATTCTGCGTGGGACGGCAGATTGTACGACGCGATCTCTGCCGCACGCACGCATCGGACGGCTGCCATCTGATCCGAGGATGCCGTGACAAGCGCTATCGGCCCCTGATCGCATTGCCCTCCGCGGACATGCTCGCAACGAGGAGCAAAACTGCAACCGATCGGGCGTTCGCTTGGTCCGGGCACCTGACCTGTAATCGGTGCCAGATGCTGCATGGCACGCGGCAGATCCGGGCGGGGGATGCAGCGCATCAGACCGATCGTGTAGGGATGGCGAGGCCGCCCGAACAGCTGGCGGACCTCGCCCGTCTCGACGATCTCGCCGGCATACATCACCGCAGCAGTGTCGCAGATCTGTCCGACCAATCCGAGATTGTGCGAGATGAACAGCATGGCCGTATTGTGCGTGCGGCGCAGTCTCGACAGCAGATCGACAATACCGGCCTCCACCGTGACATCGAGCGCGGTCGTTGGTTCGTCGAGCAGCAACAGGCGCGGTTGCGGCAACAGCGCCATCGCGATCACCACGCGCTGCTGCTGCCCGCCGGAGAGCTGGTGTGGATAGGCAGCCATCACCCGCTCCGGGTCCGGCAGATCCATTTCCGCGAGCGAGGCGCAGGCAGCGTCACGTGCCTCTCGCGGTGACGCGCCACGATGGACGATCATGGCCTCGGCAAGCTGGCTGCCGATACGCAGACTGGGGTTCAGTGCCGACATAGCCTCCTGGTAGACCATGCCGATGCCGGGCCCGCGAATGCGGCGCAGCTCTTCCCGTGTCAGGCTGCCAATATCCTGCCCCGCGAACCGGATCGTGCCGCTGGTCAGATGCCCATTGCTGCCAAAATAGCCCATGCTGGCCAAGGCGAGCGTTGACTTGCCGCAGCCGGATTCGCCGACCAGCCCGACAGACTCGCCTTCATGGACGGCCAGCGAAACCCCGTTCACCGCCGGCAGCAACCCTGCTCGCGTGCGATACGCGATCGAGACATCCGTCATCTCGAGTAGTGGCGCACGCGTGAGCATCATTCCCGTGTCACGAGCTCGCGCAGACCATCGGCGAGCAGGTTCAGTCCCAGCACCAGCGAGGACACGGCAATGCAGGGGAACAGCACCATATGCGGAAATACCAACGCGAATTGCCGCGTCTCGTTGACCATGCTGCCCCAATCCGGGTTGGGCGGCGGCAGGCCAAGCCCAAGGAAACCCAGCGTTCCGATGGTGACCACGACGTACCCGAGGCGCAGGCACGCATCGACGATCAGCGGGCCCGCCGCGTTCGGCAGTATCTCGACGAACATGATTCGCCATGACGGCTCGCCGCGGAGCTGCGCCGCAGCGACAAAGGCCCGATTGCGCAATGCAAGCACCAGGCCGCGGGTCAGCCGCATGATCGCCGGGCTCGAGGCAAGCGTCACCGCCAGCACGATGTTCAGCCCGGACGCGCCAAACTTGGAGACGATGATGATGTAAAGAACCAGTGCCGGGAAGGCGAGCACGAGGTCGGATATCCTGGACATCAGCTCGTCCAGCCAGCCGCGCCGGTAGCCCGCCAGCAGGCCGCAGGTGATCCCGACCAGAAAGGACAATGCGGTCGCCAACGGTGCGTAGACCAGGACTGTCCGGGTTCCCCAGATGACGCGCGAGAGGATGTCGCGGCCGAGATGGTCGGTGCCGAACCAGAACACGGCACCGTCCGGCGCGAGCGCACCGGGCGACGCCATGGGACGGATCGTCTGATTGGGCGGAAACGGCGCGATCCATGGTGCCGTGACGGCGACGAACAGCCAGAAGCCGATGATTGCACAGCCCGCGAGTGCCGCCTTGCTGCGACCGATCTGCCACAGCCATCCGAGCCGTGCCCCGGTCGGTTGCGCCGGCAGCAACTCCGTAGCTTCAACAACGTCGCTCACGCCGGGCGCATCCGTGGATTAAGGGCCAGATAGCCAAGGTCTGAAGCGGCCTGGGTGATGGTGGCCATTGCGACGGTGATCATCGTGCATGCTTCCAGCAGGTAAAGGTCCTTGCCGAGTGACGCCTCGAGGATCAGCGAGCCGAATCCCTTGAAGGCGAAGAAGTATTCGACAACGATGACCCCGGCGATCAGCCAGTTCACGTGCAGCATGAGCAGCGTGAACGGCGCGATCAGGGCGTTGCGCAGCGCATGTCGCAGGATGACGCGACGGGGTGGCAGGCCACGCAGGATCGCCGCGCGGATGTATGGCGTGTTCATGACCTCCGCCATCGCGCTGCGGGTGATGCGCGCGATGTAGCCGAAGTCGTACAGCACCAGCGCCATTACCGGCATCACGATCTGTCGGTAGGAGAAGCCGTCCAGCATTGAACTCGTTCCGGGCAGCCAGTGCAGGCTGAAGACGAAGACTGCCGATATGAGCACCGTGCTGGCAAAGGGCGGGATGGACGTGGTGAGGATGCAGACCGCCGACACAGCGCGGTCAAGCCACGATCCCTCTCTCATGCCGGCGAGCACCCCCATCCCGAGCGAGAGCGGTACCAGGAAGACGAAGAACCAGAAGCCGAGGATCGCCGTATTCTCCAGTCGCGCCGACACGATACGCAACACCGGGGTTTGGAATACGCGGGAGTTTCCCCATTGGCCGATAACGAAGTGTCCGAGCCAGCCAAGGTAACGCAGAACAATCGGCTGGTCGTAGCCATTGGCAACGAGCCAGAGTTGCCGCTGCTCCGGCGTTGAGTAGGGCCCCAATTCGGCCAGCGCCACATCGCCTGGCAATAGTTCGAACAGCAGAAACAGCAGGAGCGAAGCCGCCAGCATGGTGGCGAGCATCCAACCGATCCGCCGGAGGACCTGCGTCGCAACCATCAGCTCTCCTGCAGCGCTCAGGTTTTTTCTACAGCCAGCTCATCCAGGAAGATGTAGCCCGTGGGATGCATGCGGAACCCCTTCACCTTGCGGGTGAACCCAGCCTGCACGACGCGCCAGAGCGGCTGCACAATGGGGCCGTCCTCCTGAAGCAGCTGTTCAAGCTTCGTCATGACCGCGCGCCGCTTGTCGGCCTCGAGAATGCCCTCGGCCTCAGTCAACAGCCGATCGAACTCGGGATTTGCATAGCTCGATTCGTTCCAAGGTACGCCGGTCCGATAGGCGAGCCCCAGCACCATCACCCCGAGCGGACGATGGGTCCAGGCGGTATAGCCGAATGGAACCTTCTCCCAGACGGCCCAAAAGCTCGCCGACGGCATGAGGTTGATCTTCACGTCGATGCCGGCCGCCTTCCACATCTCGACCATGACCTGCACCGATGCCAGTTCCCAGGCCGGGTCACCTTTGCAGGCAAGCTCCAGTGTCAGCCCGGTGCTGTAGCCCGCGTCGGCCAGCAGCTGTTTCGCCTTGGCGATATCCTGCTTGACCATCGGCAGCTTGGCGTACTCGGGATGCACGGGCGCGACGTGGTGGTGTTCGCCCACCGTTCCCTGGCCGCGGAATACGATATCGATGACCTTCTGCTGGTCGATCGCCAGCTTCAGCGCCTGCCGCACCCGTACATCGTTGAACGGCTTCTGATCGTACTTGCCGCGGACCACGGCAGTCTGCGCCGTGGTGACCGGGTAGATCACGACGTCAGGCAGCGCCTTGATCGCATCGAGCTGCGCAAAATCGACTTCGCTGAGCCCGTCAACCTGCATGGAGGCGAGCGCCGCGATCTTCGCTCCGGGGTCGTCGCCCAGGTCAACGAACTCGACCTCGTCCAGCAGGACCGGCTTGCCCCAGTAATTCTTGCTGGCGCGCAGCACGGCATTCTGGCCGACGTTGTAGGCGGTCAGCTCGAACGGCCCCGTGCCGTTCATACCCGGTTTGAATGCAGCATTTTCTGCCGGATCGAGCATGAAGAATGGATAGTGGAACAGGTGCTCCGGCACGGCGAGCTGAGCCTCTTTGCAATTCAGCCGGAACGTCTTGTCGTTGATCTTCTCAAGCGCCTTGTCGCTCCACAGCCTCACCGATTTGACCGCCTTACCATCCTTGATCTCGGCAGTGTCATACGCCTCGAGCATGTAGCCCTTCATCAGCCCCAGGACCGAGGAGCCGGTCTTCGGATCGAGCACACGCTTGATGTTCCAAATCGCGTCATCCGCAGTGAACGGCCGCCCGGACCGCCACTTCGCGTCCGGGTGGATCGTCAGCGTCCACGTCTTCAGATCCTCGCTCGCCTCCCATTTCTTCAGCAACTCGGGATGCGTGACATTGTCCTGATCGGTTCGGGTCAAGTACTGGACCGTGTTCCGAAGTACGTTGCTCGGCTCGACCCAGGAGATGGTCTGAGGATCCTTGACCTCCTGCACGCGCATGCCGATGCGGATCTTGCCGCCCTTCGGCATCTGGGTCTCGGCCCGCGCCGGGACTGTCAGGCCGACCATCGCATATGCGCTGCCTGCCATGACGCCGAGCAGCGTCGCCGTCCGCAGGAACTCGCGCCGATCGATACTGCCCCGCTGCAATTCACTACGGAGCTCGGGCAGATAGGGGTGCTCACGGGCGATGGTCATTGCGGCAAGCCTCCACTTTCTTTTGTTCGACTTCCCAGACGGCACGGCGCCATAGTCATTATAGAGACACCTGACTCGAGACGGGAAGCGGCGTCCACAGCCGTAGGGACGGGAAGACGCGTTTGGGCAGGCAGCGGTGTCGAGTGGGTCGAAACTGAGTGCCACGGTTCGTCCTGAGCGTCACCCCGGGTCAGGCAAGTTCCGCGTACCCGAGGGCGAAGGCTTCGCGTTCGTATTCAAGCAGGCGGGCGTAGGCGGTTAGGCCTGTTGCGCTGATGTGGCGGAGCCGAAGTCGGTTCAGCAGAGGCCGGTGTTGGGGAGCATCCACCACGCGTGTCAACGCGCGTCGCAGGGCCGCGGCATATTCCGCTGACGTGCAGGCGGCGGTGATGAACGGAATCGTCGGGCTCACTGGCGTGTCGGCAAGCCGCCGCAATCCCACGAGCGTTTCTGGCCTGTAGTCGCTGAAAAACGCGTAGGTGAGGCAGTCAATCGAGGCAGCGTCGGCGCCTCTAGAGGCGACCAGGAGCATACTCGCGGCATGGCTGCCGGTCTCGACCACACGGCTGAAGAAACGCCGTCCTCCGGCGATCCGGGCGAACATGACCCGCGGCAGGTTCATGCCGGTGTTTGAATGACGGCTGTTCAGCGCGAAAGTGCCGCCACGAAGATCCTCAAGCTGTTCCACGGAAGAGTCGGCGCGCACGAGGATGAACGCCCGGTGCGTGCCCTCGCCACAGCCCGGCGCGTCGTAGTTCGGGACGCCGAGCAGCTGATATTGTCCCTGGTAGATTGTCTGCAGCGGATAGCCGCAAGTCTGCGTAAAGAGGGTGCGGGGGGGAATCGCATCCGGCACCGACGGGCTTTCCAGCACGAGCTCATGCGGCGTGTTGATAATCCCCTCCTGTCGGAGCTCCTCGACCATCGCACGCCAGAACGCCGCGTTCACAGCCGCCATCTCCGGCAGATTGTACATGGGCAAGCTGGCAAGTAACGCGCTCATGGTGCTTCCCTTAGTTATGGCATCGTATCGCCTCAACCCCCGCCGCCGCGGTTGCTCAGAGAGGTGCGAAGCATTCGACTTGAGCACGCCCGTGCAGTGCAGGACGGCATCCGAAGTTATCGAGGATGCTTGCGGCGCTGACACGTCCGGGGTCCGTGCATGACAGGTCCGCGCTTGTTAGGGTAGATTGATCGGCGCATCGCACCCGCCGGCGTGGACGGCACCGTCTGGCCGAGCGGTGCGACAAGGCGTCGGAGCCGCATTCAAAGCGCCGCGGCGCTACGCAGCCTTCGCCGGGGCAATACTGCCGCTTCGCAGGAAGGTGCCCAGGACTTCGTGCGAATATTGAGGGAAGTTGGCAGACGCGCCGGGACTGCCGCAATGTCGCTAGCAGTTCCCGACACACCTCATCGCGCGAGCGGATCAGAGCGCATTTGAAAGTAAACCACCTTGCTCGTCGTGCCCTTCCCTCCCTCGGCATGGAACGGCGTTCGTGTGCCATAGGTCGACCATAGGCCGCGGTCCTTCCACCCGCCGTTCGGATCGTCTATGCGGCCGTCCATGCCCTTGGCGTAGAAGCCCATCGGATAGGGAACGCGCAGCACCATGAATTTCCCATCGACCAGTGCCAGCAGCGCGTCGTTGCCGTTGCCGGTGGAGATCGGCACATTGGCACCGAGGCCGAACGTGTTGAACTGATCGACCCAGGTGTAATAGCTGGCTTCGGCGCTCCCTGAATCGGTTACACCTTTGAACTGCGGTCCAGGATACGGATAGAGCGTCCAACCCTCGGCGCAATGTTTGCCAGTGGCCGTCGGTCCGTTCAGTGGCCCCTTGCATTTTGCCCGGTCAAAGCTAGCGAGATGACCGCTCGCCAGCGAAACCCAGACGACCCCATGGCTGTCGATATCCATACCGCGTGGTGAATACCCGTCGGCCGGAGGTTGATAGATTTCGGTCAATGCGGTCGCCGGCGGATTTGGCCCTGGATTCACGCGCACAATCGCTCCGGGAAAGCCCAGCACCGACCCCCAGATCGACCCATCGACCGGACTGGGGGCGATACCATACAAGCCAGCCATAATGCGCTTATCTTTGTTCGGATCGAGTACCTGGTTGGGCTCGACATACTCGTCTCGCCTGCCGTTTCCGTTCGTGTCCAGGACGAATGCGGTCCAACCTTGCGATTTCTGTGCGTCGCCAGTGGCATCGAACATTTTAGTATTCAGCCAGCCAAGCACATCGCTGGCGCCGCCGCTGCTGAACCACAGTGTATCATCGGCATCGCGGGCGAACTGCAGATGATGCGTTGAGAAACACAAGTCGATCAGTGTGAATTTTCCAGATTCAGGATCGTACATTGCGGCTTGCCGTCCCGATCTCTGCAGTGGGAACAGCTTGGCAGATGGCTGGTCTGATCCCGCCTTGCAAAACGCCGGGTCGTCTGGCGGGCGAATCCTGGCAGTGAACCAGACCCGGCCTTTGGCATCGAACATTGGGTTGTGGATATTGGCCTGGCCGTTCCAGATGGCCTCGGTGTCCCAATAGGGTGAGGAAGCGATGAGCGGATCGTCGGCGGTATTGGGCGTGTTTGGGTCGAGAACCGGCAGTTTGATCTCGCTCCTTGCATTCTTCATCGGATCAACGATCGGCACGAAGTCGGTGCTCAGTTCGGGAGAACCGTAGATCAGACCGTGTGCGTTGACAGTTGGATTGCGCCGATCGGTCGAGATTTCGTCATGCAAATACGCCTTGGGCGTGGCCCAATCCCACAAGGTGACGACGACATTGCGTTCGGCGCCTTGCGGTCGCGGTGGCTGGACCGTCGGGCGTTCGCCCGCAGCAATGCGGTCGGTCCATTCTCCAAACAGCTTTAGCGCGCGTCGCGTGTCGAGCTTGCCTATGGTCGCAGCCATATTGGTTCCGGCTTGCCCCGATTGAATGCGCCGTTCCCACGCGTCTGCCGACGACTCAAATTTGCCGAGGTTCGCCGGCAATGTTCGTGTCGACTTGTCCCCCAACTGGTGGCAGGTGTAGCAGCCGTCGGTTTTGACGATGTCAAGCCATTGGCCCTGGCTTTTCAGCTCGACCGGCATGCCGTTGGCGCCGGTTCCGGGAAACAGGCTCTTGTCCGGGATTTCAAGCAAGGAATACCAGTATATTGCCGGATAATATTCCGCTGCCGCTGCCGGACTTGGGGCCAGTACCGCCTTCAAGTCGACATCCTTGCCGGGCTGTGCCTGCACTTTAGCCGAGTCGACGAGACCGTAACCGCGAACCCACACAGTGTATCTCGCCTTGGGCAGATCGGGTACCAGATACCGCCCTTGGTCGTCGGTGACGACGATCTTGGCGAATTTGGTCGGAAGATCGGCCGTCTCCGCGATGACCCAGACCCCCGCTTCCGGCCCATTTGCGCTGGTTACGACGCCGCCAAGATCGTTATCGCCGGTCCGCACAGCCTGAGCGGTGGTCTGTTGCGCATTGACCCAGCCCGGTGCGGTCACAGCAAAGGCGGCAAAGACAGATACCAAGATACCCAACTTCCAGCGCCGATACATCTTCATTCACTGCTTCTCCCGCTTCTCATTTTCCGACGCGCTTCCTTGCCTAGGTCCTGCCGACTTTGTTGCTACCGGTCCATGCGGTGTGGCGAATTCAATTCCGCATCAGAGCTTTCAACCCCGTGTATCTTTGCCGGTGCGAGCGTTGGTGTTCATGGCTGCGTGCGTCGTATTGGCATGGCCGCAGGTTGCCATGCCACGGGGCGTCAGGCCAGCGTGGGAGGCACTGGACTGTTATCGGGGAACCGCGCCGAACGCCAACGCCGGAGGGAAATATCGCCGGCACGGACCGACAGCTGCCTGGAGCGTGTTGCGCGGCGCAGCGCGCTAACGCGGGCTGGTCTGGGTGGCGCTATTCGCGCACCATCCAATAGCTCTGTAAGATTTGCACCGTCGGAAAGGATCATAACTTGCCAGGCATGTCGCATCATTTTGCCCCCGAGGAACTCCAAGCTCTGAAGTGGCGCTGCATCGGCCCGGCGCGCGGCGGCCGGGTGGTAGCCGTTGCGGGTGACCCTGTTCAGCCGATGGAGTTCTACTTCGGCGCATGTGCAGGTGGGATCTGGAAGACTATTGACGGGGGTATCTATTGGCGCTGCATATCCGATGGTTACCTCACGAGCGCTGCTGTCGGTGCCATCGCAGTAGCGCCCTCCGACCGCAATGTAATCTACGCTGGCACGGGCGAGACTGAAATTCGTCTCGATGTTTCCTACGGCGACGGCATGTACAAGTCCGTCGATGCAGGCCGGACATGGCGCCATACTGGCCTGCACGCAACGAAACATATTGGACGGATCTGCATTCACCCAAGCAACCCGGATCTGGTGTACGTTGCCGCCCTTGGCGATGTATTTGGTCCGAGTGAGGAGCGCGGTGTTTTCCGCTCACGTGACGGCGGCCAAAGCTGGGAGAAGGTGCTCCACCGCAGCGCAGATGCTGGGGCCGTTGATCTGTCGATGGATCGCAATAACCCGCGGATCCTGTTCGCTGCCTTCTGGGAGACTCGCCGGAGCTTTTGGAATCTCTCCAGCGGCGGGCCAGGAAGCGGGCTGTTCCGCTCCACCGATGGCGGCGATACGTGGGAGGAGATTTCCCGCTCACCGGGTCTGCCGGAGGATGGCCTATTGGGGAAGCTCGGCGTTGCGGTCTCGCCAGCTAAGGCAGGTCGCGTCTGGGCTTTGGTCGAAGCCTCAGACGGCAAGACCGGTCTTTATCGGTCCGACGACTACGGTGCCCGTTGGAATCTCGTCTCCTCTAATCGGGATCTGATGCACCGACCGTGGTATTACACACACGTATTCGCCGATCCACGCGATTCCAATACCGTGTACGTCGCTAATCTACAGATGTGGAAATCGACCGATGGCGGAGTTAGCTTCAGCGAAATCATTACGCCGCACGGCGATAATCATGACCTATGGATCGACCCTGCCGAGCCGCACCGGATGATACAAGGCAATGATGGCGGTGCCTGCGTGTCATTCAACGGTGGCCTCACCTGGTCGTCGATCTACAACCAGCCGACCGCACAAATCTATCGCATCGACACAGATAATCGCTATCCGTATCGCGTCTATGGAACGCAGCAGGACAACACCTCGATCTCGGTGCCAAGTGCAAGTCAGTGGGGCGCGATCACACTGGGCGACGCCAGCTACCCCGGAACGGGTGAAAGCGGGTTCATCGCAGTACACCCCGAAGATCCCAACATCGTTTATTGCGGCGCCGTCGGCTCAAGCCCCGGCGGTGCCGGGGCACTGCAGCGCTATGATCACCGAACCGGTCAGATCCAGCTCGTGAACGTCTGGCCGGAGGAGTCGACCGGCATCGCGCCGCGAGATATGCGCTACCGCTTTGCCTGGACCTTTCCCATCGTGTTTTCGCCACATGACAGCAACGTCCTGTACGCTGGCGGCAACCATGTCTTCCGTACGCGGGACGAAGGCATGAATTGGGAGTTGATCTCGCCCGACCTCAGTCTGAATGACATCTCTCGGCAGGAGGCCTCTGGGGGCGCCATCACTCGGGAGAGTGCCGGTGCCGAGGTTCATGCGACATGCGCTTGCCTCGTCGAGTCGCCGCAGCGCAAGGGTGAGATCTGGGCTTCGACCGATGACGGCCTGGTGCACGTGACCCGAGATGATGGCGCATCGTGGCAGAACGTGACGCCGCCAGAGATGCCCGACCTGGCCTATATCGGCTGCATTGAGATCTCCCCACACGATCCGAACGTGGTCTATCTGGCTGCAACGCGCTACAAGCTCGCTGACTACGCGCCCTATCTCTTCCGAAGCCGCGACGGCGGCCGTTCATGGCAACGCATCAGCGATAGGTTTCCTGAAACCGAGATCACGCGTGTTGTGCGCTCAGACCAGATCCGCCCTGGCCTGCTGTTCGTTGGAACAGAGACTGGGGTGTACGTCAGCTTGGACGACGGAGGCACCTGGACCCGAATGCCTGGAAGCCTGCCGGTCGTCCCTGTCTACGATCTCAAGATCAAAGGTTCGGACCTGGTGGCGGGGACCCACGGCCGCGCCTTCTGGATACTCGATGACATTTCTCCCCTTCGTGCGCTCGCCGATGGCAATACCGCAGCCAGGCTGGTCGCGCCGCGCACTACGGTCCGCACCAAGCTCCACTTCGGCGCATTGGCCGGGGTGCGCATACCATTCTCATTCGCTCTCACGTTCGGCATCGGCGGCGGCATCGCGACCAGCGAACGCCCAGATGGACTCACCGTGCGGGAGCATCTCGACGTTGGAGAGAATCCCCCGAATGGCGTCATCGTGTATTACTGGCTTGGCAACAGTGCCATCGGACCTGTGGCTTTGAGTTTCTCTCACGCCGATGGAGCCCATATCGTGACGTTGGCCAGCGATGACGAGGCGTTGCCGATGGCACGCCGGCCGACGGTTCGCGCCGGACTTAATCGCTTCGTCTGGGATATGAGGTATCCGGGACCGGTACGGCTCGCTCCGCCATGGGCGGCTTTCGGGAACAAGCCGCTGGCAAAAGAGCCTGAACCACCGCAGGGCCCGACGGTTGTGCCAGGAGAATATCGGGTCGAGTTGGCCGTAGGCTCCGAGCGGCAGTCAACGAACTTCTGGATCGTCAAAGACCCCCGGCTTGCCACCTCGTCGGAGGACTATGCAGCACAGTTCGAACTGCTTCAGGAACTTTATGCGAAAGTCTCGGAGCTGAACGAGGCGGTCAACCGCATACGGGCAATTCGGCGTCAGCTAGTGGTGTTGACCGAGCCATTTGGCGAACAACATGCCGATCTTGCGGCATCGGCGGGAGCGGCGTGCGAGCGTCTGACGGCAATTGAGGGCATTCTCATCGACATTCACCGGGAGTCCCCACGCGACGTATTGCGGCATCCGGCTGGCTTGAGCGATACATTGTCGGACATGATCAATACCGTGGCCATTGCGGACATGGCACCCACAACGTCGACAATAGCGGTGTCGCGAGAAACAATGGCTCGCGTCGATGCGGAGATCGCGAAGATGAGCGCCGTGATCAGGGAGGATATTGCGGCGTTAAATCGGTCCGCCTTGGAAAGAGCTGTCGCGCATATTCAAATCCAGGCCTAATGTCCAGGCAAACTTGGCATGATAGTTGTCCGAAGAGAGTAGGAGCAAGTCTATATGGATTTCATTGAGCAGTGGTTTGGCATCTCGCCGGACAATGGGGACGGCTCTCTTGAGTTGCTCTGGGTCCTTGCGATCGGACTGGCGGTGGCGGCGATCGCATTCCGCCGTCCGATTGCTCGTTGGCTGCCCAAACGCTCACGCAGCCGGCGCTGACTTTCTTCCCTCCGTCGACCTGCACCAGCCAAACTGACGCCACCAGAAGGTGAGCAGACCCTCTCGTCCAGATCCAATCGCGGACGCCAACCCGACCGCGCCAAGCCCGCGGCTATTGCCGGCTATCAGGAAATGCGATCTGGTGCCGTTTGGTCCGGCACCAGTACTCCATGTCAAGAGAGTTGCCGCCGGCCACAGGGGGCACCATGGAAGAGCGGGAACTTCGCGATCTGATTCGCCGTGTCAGAATGCGCCGATTGTCACGGCGCCAGTTCCTGCACATGATGTCGGCCTTCGGCCTGACCGCGCTACACCTCGAAGCGTTGGGTGGCGACCTTTTCCTCACCAGGACCGAGATGACGATCACCGGGCCAGTGAACTCTGCGAACTTTCGCCGCTTCCGCTTGGGCGGCGGCTTACAGCAGTACTAGCTGGTAACGGTCGCTGGTCATCGGCCGGGCAATGTGGGGTCACCAAGATCGGTCGCGACTTCCAACGTCGCGTGATGAGCACGCCCAGGCGAATAGCCGGACGTTCAACCAGCAGAAAACTCGCTGCAGTGAACAATACTACGCCAGTTGCTACCCCGGGCAACAATAGTGCCACCTGTGACGCGGAGACCCGATCAACCAGCCTAGCGAGATCGACATACAGAATATCGAGTGCCAGACCGTGTAGCAGATAAATACTGTGCGAACATTCGCCCAACACCAACGCACCGCGCGTGCTCAATAGGCCACCGAAGTCGTTGCCGCAGGCAACACATACAAAGAAGAAACCGAAAAACGGCAAGCCAGCTGTATAAGGTGTGGCGAATGCCATCATGCCCAGGAGAAGCAACAACGTCGCAGCGATGGCTGCAACCGGACTTCGCAGGCGCTGCGCCAGGACAGGATGGCTTTGGCATTCGTAACCGAGCATGCCGATGGCAAAAGCACGGCAGAAATGCCAGTCAAAGGCGGCTTCGGCAGCAGGAATGTCCAACTGAGAAAGCGCCAGCAGCCCAACTGGTACCAACCAAGTACCCAAGCCCAGGCGGCGCAAGAGATCTGAAGCCAAGGCACACACCGGCAGGAATGCCAGGTAGAAAATCCACTCAATACGCAGAGACCAAAGCACATAAGCGTTCAACCGTCCGCTGTCCTCATAGCCAAGCAACGGCGGCTCGCCCTGGGCTGATATCCACCTCAGTGCAGGCCTCACATAGCTCGCATCCAGCCCGTGTCCGGTCCGTAGCATGATCACAATGGTGATCAGCAACACCGACAGGACGATGCTGGGCAGCAGACGAAAGACACGCGAGGTATAGACCACTCGCCAGTTGCAGGCTCGAAAACCGGCCAGAATGCGAGGATAGAACACCAGGCCGGTTATCATGAAGAACAACGCCACACTGGCGGCGCCCAACTGGTTGAACAAATGAAAGCTCGGTGGGCTCCAACTGCCGCCCAGCTTGGTGATCTGCACCCAGATGATGAAGTGGTGCACCATGACGGTCAGCGCGAGATAGCCGCGCAGCCCGTCGATGCATCCGATGCGTCCCTCAGCCGCGGGCAGCGGAAAGTGCGCCCGCGCCAAACCGCCGGCGATCAGTGTGGCCAGAAGAAGTGCCGCGAAAGCCGCACCGAGAATTGGGATGATCGGATAATCCAAGACCGTCACTCTCTCATCGCGCGGCTCGCCGCGCCCCGCGCGGGGCGTCTGCTCGCGCTCATTCATGTCCCCCGTCCTGACACGAGATGACAGTAGCGCCGCGCTGGCGAGCCTTCCCTCTCTCCATTCCAACATTGACTCCTCACACCCCCGCTCCCATAACCCGGCCCATCCGGGTAACCTAGCCACCCGGTCCCCGCGCCGTGCGGGGGCTCCGCCGCTCCGCGAGGGTTCGCGCAGCGGCGCTTTGCTCGTTGGAGTGTCGCCGTGTTCGAAGCCCTGTCCGACAAGCTGACTGGCGTATTCGACCGCCTGCGCGGTCGCGGCGCGCTGTCCGAGGCCGACGTCACCGAGGCACTGCGCGAAGTCCGCCTCGCGCTGCTGGATGCCGATGTGGCGCTCCCCGTGGTGCGCGACTTCGTCACCAAGGTGCGCGAACGGGCGATCGGGTCCGAGGTGCTGGCCTCGGTCACCCCCGGCCAGCAGGTGGTGAAGATCGTCAACGACGTGATGATCGAGGCGCTGGGCGGCGAGGGCGCCGTCCAGCTCAACCTCAACGCCCCGGCGCCGATCCCGATCCTGATGGTAGGCTTGCAAGGCTCCGGCAAGACCACCACCTCGGGCAAGCTGGCGCTGCGGCTGCGCGAACGCCTGCGTCGGCGCGTGCTCCTGGCCAGCCTCGATACCCAGCGCCCCGCCGCACAGCTCCAGTTGGCGCAGTTGGCGGAGCAGGCGCAGGTGCCCAGCCTGCCGATCGTCGCCGGCCAGACGCCGGTGCAGATCGCCAGCCGCGCCATGGACACCGGGCGGCGCGAAGGCTTCGACATCGTCATCCTGGACACCGCCGGGCGGCTCGCGATCGACGAGACGCTGATGGAGGAGGTGCGCCAGGTGCGCGCCGCCACCTCTCCGGTGGAGACGCTGCTGGTGGTCGATGCGATGACCGGCCAGGACGCGGTCAACACCGCCAAGGCGTTCAACGACGCGGTCGGCGTCACCGGCATTGTCATGACGCGGATGGACGGCGACGCCCGCGGTGGTGCGGCGCTGTCGATGCGGGCGATCACCGGCGCGCCAATCAAGCTGGTGGGTGTCGGCGAGAAGCAGGACGCGCTGGAGGATTTCCACCCCGAGCGCGTCGCCGGCCGCATCCTGGGCCAGGGCGACATCCTGGGCCTGGTGGAACGCGCGGCCGAGACGATCGACCGCGAGGATGCGGAAAAGCTCGCCGCCAAGATGATGCGCGGCAAGTTCGACCTCGAGGACTATGCCAGCCAGCTCAGGCAGATCGGCAAGATGGGCAGCCTGTCCGGCATCCTGGGCATGTTGCCGGGCGTGGGGAAGATCAAGGCGCAGATCGAGGACGCCAACCTGGACACCACGATCCTGAAGCGTCAGGCGGCGATCATATCGTCGATGACGATGAAGGAACGCCGCACGCCCGACATCATCAAGGCGAGCCGCAAGAAGCGGATCGCGGCCGGTTCGGGCACCTCGGTGCAGGAGGTGAACCGGCTGCTGAAGCAGTTCGACGACATGACGACGATGATGAAGCGCATGAACAAGCTTGGGCAGAAGGGCCTGATGCGCCACGGGCTGTCCGCGCTGATGCCGAAGGGCATGGTGCCCAACCGGCGGCCGTTCTGAACCACCAGGGAGACACCGATCGATGGGTTTGAAGATCCGCCTTGCCCGCGCCGGCGCGAAGAAGCGCCCGTACTACCACATCGTGGTCGCCGACAGCCGCAGCCCGCGGGACGGGCGCTTCATCGAGAAGCTGGGCAGCTACAACCCGATGCTGCCCGCCGGGCACGAGGACCGCGTGCGGCTGCAGGCCGAGCGCATCCAGCACTGGGTGTCGCAGGGCGCGGTGGCAACGGATCGCGTGGCGAAATTCCTGGGCCAGAAGGGCGTCGGACCGATGCCGGCCTGGGGCGACCAGCCGGTCAAGTCGGCGCCCAAGAAGAAGGCGCAGGAGCGCGCCAAGGCGGCCGCGGCCGCGGCGGGCTGAGGTGCCGGAGAGCCGCATCCTGCTGGGCGTGATCGGTCGGCCGCACGGCGTGCGCGGCCTGGTGCGGATCACGTCGTACGCCGAGGATCTGGCAGCCTACGGACCGCTGTCCGACGACAAGGGCCGGCGCTTCGTGCTGCGGCCGCGCGGCGAGGGTGTGGCGGAGATCGCCGAACTGGTCGGCGGAGCCGAGGCGCGCATCGGCGATCGCACGGCGGCCGAGAAGCTGACCAACACGCGGCTCTACGTCGACCGGTCGCAGTTGCCCGAGCCGGAGGAGGACGAGTTCTACCTCGCCGATCTGATCGGGCTGTCGGCCCGCGACACTTCGGGGCGCGAACTGGGCACGGTTGTCACCGTCCATGACTACGGCGCAGGCCCCAGCCTGGAGATCGCCGGCTGTGGCCAGCCCCTGCTGGTGCCGTTCACCCGCGCGAGCGTTCCGGTGGTCGAGATCGCCGCTGGGCGGCTCGTCGTCGACCCACCCGAGGAGTCGAACAACACTCCCCCTCCCCACAACCCCCTCCCACAAGGGGAGGGGGAGAGCTGTGCCTCGTCCGCCTCGCAACCCTCATGACCTGGCGCGCTTCCGTGCTGACGCTGTTTCCGGGCATGTTCCCCGGGCCGCTCGCCCACTCCCTCGCCGGGCGGGCATTGGCGGACGGCATCTGGTCGCTCCAGATAGTGAACATCCGCGACTTCGCCACCGACCGCCACCGCACGGTTGATGACACCCCGTTCGGCGGCGGTGCCGGCATGGTGCTACGGCCTGACGTGGTGGACGCGGCGCTGGGCTCGGTATCCGACGGCCGCCCTCTGATCTTCCTCACCCCCCGCGGACGCCCGCTGCGCCAAACTGACGCCGCGCGATACGCGGCAGCCTCCGGCATCATCCTGCTGTGCGGCCGCTACGAGGGCGTGGACCAGCGGGTGATCGACGCCCACGGCATGGAAGAGGTCAGCATCGGCGACTACGTGCTGTCCGGCGGCGAACTGCCAGCACTCGTGCTGCTCGACGCGACGGTGCGCCTGCTGCCCGGCGTGATGGGCGCAGCCGACAGCGCGACCGACGAATCCTTCTCGCACCAGTTGCTGGAATACCCGCACTACACACGCCCTGCGGAGTGGCGCGACCGGCGCGTGCCCGAAATCCTGCTCTCCGGACACCACGCAGCAATCGCCGCCTGGCGGCAGGCGGAAGCCGAACGCATCACCCGCGAGCGCCGTCCCGATCTATGGCAGGCGCACGTGGTTGCCAGCGCAGCGACCGCGCCTTAAGGACACC
>DASSRN010000410.1:0-2245 GCA_035701785.1 Acetobacteraceae bacterium
GACAGAGCTGCCCTCACAGCCATTGGCTACGGCTACCCGCCCCAACTATGACCGACTTGGGTCGATCCGGTAGTCGTGCGCCGGCGGTTATCTATTGCGCGTCCGTCTCACCGAATTTGCGTTGTGTCTCAGCTATTGTGCGTTGGACGCCCGCTTCCGTCTCAAATAATCTGCGCCAGAAATGGCCATCTATTGCGCGTCCGGCCGTTTATTATTGCACGCCGCTACACTTAGGCCCAACTTTCCCACTGGACGGCAAAATAATGAATGATCGCAAGGCAAAAGCAGCCTTGCTGCGGTTTAGGCACCACAGGTTTGGATAGTCAGGCGACGGCTTCTGCGTGTGGCAGTTCCTGAAACACGGGCGGCAGAGCGACGCCAGCTGCACGGCAGAGCGGATCGATGGTGGGTCCGGGCGCGGTGCGTAGCAGGGCGCGTCGCCCGTCCTGTTCAACTTCGACCTCACTGAGGTCGATGAGATCGTCAACGATCTGCTGCCATTCCGGCAATGCGAGATGTCGCGCTTCAAGCCGGTCCATCGGTTCCTTGCGCAGCGCGAGCGCGAGGAAGGTGCAGAAGATGTGACCGCGGATGGCGGCATCGGTGCGATGAAAGATCGGCCGCGTGGCCAACAGTGTCTTGGCAGCCAGGAAGCCCTGCTCCACGGCGAGCAGGTTCCGGTATCGCAACACGATCTGCAAGGGCGTCAGCTTGGTATTGGTGCGCAAGACGAAGAGCCCGTCGAACTCAGCATCGGCCTCGACTTTGGCGGGATCGATCGTGAAACCCTCACCCTTGGGATCGGCCAGGAAGCGGCGGTAGCCGGTGTTGCCAACCAGTGCCTTGTCACCCTGCGCCAGCTTGCGTTCCAGCCCGGCCAGCAGGCTCGCGCGGGCCTCGGCATCCTTGCGAGCCTGTTCCTCGTTGCGGCAGACCACGTAACGCCGTCCGGCCAGAACGACCTCCTTGATGGCAAGATCGGTCTCGCCCTTCTGGCGCGGAATGGTGAGCGGCACCGCCACGCCATCATCCTCGATGACCGTGCTGCGGACCTCAGCGGTCGAGCGCTCGCGCACCCCAAGGATGTAGTCGATGCCCCGGGCCTCCAGCCCGGCGATGGTGGCGGCGCTGATCATGCCGCGGTCGGCGACGATACAGGCCCGGCCGATGCCGAAGCGCGTGCGCAGCCGCTCTACGACCGGCAGCAGCGTGGTGACATCGGCGGTGTTGCCGGGCCAGAGGAAGGAGGCGACCGGGCGGTCCTGACCGTCGAGCACAATGCCCAGCACCACCTGGTGCAACTGCGGCCGATAATCTTTGGAGAAGCCGCGCTGCCCCAGCGTGGCGCCACCCTGGCCCTCGAAATACAGCGAGGTGGTGTCGAAGAACGCCACCGACAACTCGCCGAACAGCGGCTGGCGATGACGGTAGAGCGCCTCCTCGATGGCATCGGTGATGCAGCGGCCCGGTTCGACCTCTTCGCCGAGCCAGGCCATGGCTTTGTAGGCTTGCTTCAGGGTCAGTGCTTCCGCCCCGGGAATGCGCAGGCGTTGGTGCCAGCCCGCGGCGTGGCGATCCGAACCCGACACCATCAGCCGGTGCAGCACGGTCACGTAGACGACCCGCTCGACATCGAAGCCGAAGTCCCGATCGGCCAGCAGGCTGCCCAATACGTCGCGGCAGCCGATCTCCTGCCATAGCCGCCCGAACACCAGGTCAGGGCCGATACTGCGCCGCCGCAGTTCGGGCAGTTCCCCGCGATAAAAACTGGACAGCACGATCGACCGGCGGGAGTGGCGCGCCGCGGAAGCGATCAGACCGTCGAGCAGGTCAGAGTTCTCAACGGCATCGCGGCGGCCAAGCGCCTTGATGACGCGCTGGACGTGACGGCCACCCTCGCGGGCGTTCTCCACGAGGTAGAGGTATTCATACGGCCCGATCTTCTTGACACGGATGAACATGGTGCCGAACCTGGTTGCAGACAGGTCACTACGTCGAATCGCGACAAGTCAAGATTTTATGCGGCTGCCTATCGCAGAAGTCAGACCAATTTAGCACCACAAATCAGCAGAGCACTCACAGAATGGCGGAATTCCGCCACTCTCAGGCTACCAAAACCGAAATGGTGGGAAAGTTGGGGATGACACTGCCGGCCAGTCCACCGGTGAAATAGCAGGCGAGATACAACCCGCTGGCACCGGCGCGATCCGTCGTCGCGGCCAGGCTGACGAATCCGGTGGCGACC
>DASSRN010000411.1:0-8166 GCA_035701785.1 Acetobacteraceae bacterium
ACGATGACCATCGACCAGTCGTGGTCCGTGCTTCGCAGCGGAGCGACGATCGATACGATGTGACGATCGCCGACAGTGATGAGATTGCGGCCATAACCTGTGACGCGATAGCGATCATATGCCGCAGTGAGCTCGGCATCGCCGACCTGATCGATCCTTGCCGGCACGAACTCCGAGCCGTCCTGCCGCAGCATGCGCTGCATGTCGCCCATTGCGACCATTGTGCCGCGACCGTCCATGATCACCGCACGACCGCTGCGGCCGATCCGGAGTGAGGCCAGGAACTCCGAAAGCGCCTTCAGCGCGATATCCACGCCGAACACAGATACGCGGCCCTGCTGGTCCAGATACCGCACCGCGGCGGTCACGCCCGGGCTTTCCGAGGTATAGAACACATAGACGTCGCTCCAGAATACGCCGTCGGTATTGCTGGCGCCGGTGAACCATGTGCGCGTGCGCGGATCGAAGCTGTCGGTCGGATCGGGCTGTCGCGCGATCTCCCGCCCGGCGGCATCGCGCCGTATCCATGTTACCTGCCGCGCGCCTGGGCTGTTGCGGATCAGCTTGGTGTCGATGCCGCCGCCATCGCCATGGCGCACCATCATGAAGTTGCCCTCGGCATCAGCGAAATCGAACGCATCGACCTGCGGCAGTTGGGTCAGTGCGGTCGCCGCGAATGCCTGTGCCATGTCGATTCGCTCGCGTAGCGCCGAATCGGCGGCCAGCGCCCGCACGAACTGCGCCGCACGGGTCGCCGGCTCGAGATAGCTGACGACCTGCAGCGCGATGCGCCCCTGCATTTCCCGCAGCAGTCCATCGGACAGGCGCAGCACACCGGCGCGGTTGGCCTGATGGGAATAGAGTGCGATCCCCAGGATCACCGCGATGATCAGCGCCACGCCGCCGATCGGCAGTCCGATCCGCAACAGGGCACGTCGACGGCGCCTACTCTCGTCCGCAGGATCGACGGTGATATCGACCAAGTGCCCAGTCGACATGCAGGCCACTCCAGCGCCCAGCCATGCTGAGCATAGGCTGGTGCACGCCGCGCGCGCCAGTGTGAACGTAATGCTGCGGGGTTGGCACACACCATGTGCTAGACCGACTGCCCCAACCAGCGGAGGGAAACATGCCGACGCGCATGCACAAGACCGTCAACGATCTGAACGCGAACGCCAAGAACACCGCAATCGAACTGCTCAACGCACGTGTGGCCGAAGGTATCGACCTGGGGCTCCTAACCAAGCAGGCGCACTGGAACCTGAAGGGGCCGCAGTTCATCGCCGTGCACGAGATGCTCGACGGCTTCCGCACCCAGTTGGACGGACATGTGGACACGATGGCCGAGAGGGTGGTGCAACTGGGCGGCACGGCACTCGGAACGACGCAGGCGGTAGCGCAGCACAGCTCGATCCCTGCGTATCCCACGGATATCTATGCGATCAAAGACCATCTGGCCGCGCTGATCGAGCGCTACGGCAAGGTGGCCAATACGCTGCGCAAGAACATCGATGAAGCGGCTGAGGCCGGCGATGCCGACACTGCGGATATCTTCACCGCCGCGTCGCGCGATGTCGACAAGGCGCTATGGTTCCTCGAGGCGCACGTGCAGGAGCCCGGCTGACAGCCAGCGCTCAATCGACTTGAGGATCGTAGCCGGCGCCTGGCGCGGGCGGACGCTGACGGTGCCATCCGGCATCACGACGCGGCCCACCTCGGACCGTGTGCGCCAGGCGCTGTTCGACATGCTGCTTCACGCACCATGGGGCGGGAGGGAGGCAGTGGAAGGCGTGCGTGTGCTCGACGTGTTCGCCGGCACGGGCGCGCTGGGTCTGGAAGCGCTGTCGCGCGGGGCGGCGCACGCGACATTCGTCGAGCACGATCGCGCCGCGCTCGCCGCTCTTCGCGCCAACATCGCCGCATGTCGTGCGGACACCCGCGCCACCGTCCTGGCGGTCGACGCGCTGACACTCGCGGCCGGGGGACCGGCGAATCTTCTGTTCCTGGACCCGCCCTACCGGCAGGGTCTCGTGGCGCGTGTCATCGAGCAACTGCGCTCAGCTCATTGGATCGCACCAAACGCTCTGCTGATCGCCGAGACCGCGCGCGACGAGCCCGTGCCGATTGCTGTACCGCTACTGGCCGAGCGCATGCACGGCGCGGCGCGGATCAGCATTTGGCGCGAGCATCACATGTAGCTACAGTCATCGTGCCATTTATTGACTGCCTGAAGTGACTGTGCGTACCGTGCTACTCCTAAAACACAAAGGGAGGGAAAATGCGATTCGCAAGCACCGCCTTGGCGTTGACGTTTGGGCTTATCAGCTACGCCGCTATCGCTCAGACGATGCCACCCGATCGTGTCTACATGTTGCACTCCAGGCCGACCGGCCAATGTCCAGCGCTGGACTGGCACATCGGCGTCGATGATCAGACCCACATGCTGAGCGGAGTGATCACCTGGGGTGATCACATGCAGAACCTGGCGCGGGCAGAAGGCCCGTTCGACCCGGTCAATCACACCTTCAAGATGGAGGCCAAAGAGGTCGGCGGCCAGAACAGGACGGCACAGATCAGCGGGCAGGTGCGCCAGGATGGCTGGCTGGTTGCCAATATAACCGGTCCGGTAAGCTGCTCCAACGTAACGATACCATGGTTCCGGCCGAACACCGGCACGAACCAGTAGGGACGGTGCGGCCCACCGGCCGCACCCTTTTCTTCCCGATTTGATCTGGATCAATGACGGCCGACAATCCGTTCTGAAAGCTCCGCCCTTTCACTGGGAGGAGGACAGGCGGAATGGCACTGGCCGGGGTTGCGACGGTCGCTCGTCTGCACGACGAGATCCGCGAGGTGCGCTACCGCGAGGCGACAACCACCTTCTGCCGCCTGGTCAGCGAGCAGGCCAGACCGCTCCGGGCGATGATCAAAGAAGCCATCGCCGCGGCCGCGCCTTATGTTCAGGTGCCCTCGCACATGATGCGCCTGCCCTCCGGCGAGATGCGCGGCGTCAACTACGACCACACCATCCTGGGCTGGCGCGGCGCGATCTCGCTGATGAACGAACTCGGCGGCACCCGCGGCATCCTGCCGAACGTACAGGCGATGTGGTACGTGCCGCAGGGGCTGAACGTCTGGGAGCAGGTGATCTGCCAGTTCCCCGGCCACTACGCGCGCGATGGCGAGCAGTGCAATCGCAAGTTCCCCGGACCGGATGACCACGTGAACCGTTTCGACGGGCCGGCATGGAACGTGCCGAAGATCTACTTCCGGGACCACGACCCAATCGAGGACGGTTCTGTGGACGACCGCCTCGCCCGCATGAACTGGGCGATCGCTGAAGGCGACAAGGCCGAGGCGTATGGGCTGTTCCTGGGTCTCGCGAAGCAGCCGGAACATCGCGAGCGCCTGAAGGACGCCATCCTGTTCTCCGGCATCATCGACCTGCAGGACACCATCATCAATCGTGGCGGCTATCAGAACATCGGCCACAAGGCGCTGCGCGCCCGTGCGCTGGTGGACATCGCCGACTACCTGGGCTGGGACGATGCGCACGAACTGATGTACACCGTGGTGCCCGACCTCGGCTGCTCGCCACACCTGCACGGGCTGTGGAACGAGATCAGCAATATCTGCCGCATCGAATTGCCGGACCAGGCCGCCATCCCAAAGCGCTCCGACAAGCCGCTCACCGAGCAGGAACTGGATGTGCTGACCGAGACCCTGCTGTGGGGCGGACCGTTCGAGGTCAATGCTGGGATCACGGCGCTGTTCCGCCGCGGCGCCGGCATCCTCGATATCGGCGATGCGGTGATGGTGTGCTTCCAGCGCTACCTGATCGACGTGCTGGAGCATCCCAACGCCTTCCTGCACCCGACGCACGCGCTCGACTACATGAACGTCGTGCAGTCATGGACGCGCAACCACGACAATCCGCATCAGCTGAAGGGCGTGTTCCTGGGTGCCCGCTTCATGAACGACACCATCCGCTCGAACGCCAGCTTCCCGCGGGACCCGAGCTTCGCGCTGGAGCCGCGCAGCGCCTATCGCGCCTGGGCCGACGACATCGCGATCGATCGGCTGCTGCCGATGCTGAAGCAATACGTGCTGGCGCAGGACGCGCCACGCTCCTGCGCGTTGGTCGACTCCTATCTGGACCGCACCGCCGAACGCAACGACCTGCTGGACACGATCACCTACGCCGCCTGCCATTGGCAGAACGACCCGCATGTCATGCGCAACTGCGCCTCATCGCTGGAGGAGTACCGCCACAACCGCACCACGCGGCGCGACGACATCATCCGCGGTTTCGTCAAGCACCAGTCGCGCTATGTGAAGCGCGCACCGACGCATGACTGCTACCAGCTCTACGTGCAGCACTTCCAGCAGGCGAACGACGCATGAGCGGGCGCATCGAACTCACGCAGGCCTGGCGGCTGCGCAACGCCGCTGCCACGGCCCTGGCGCTCAGCGAAGAGCAGATGTGCCGCGCCGTCGCCGATGCCAGCGTCGAACAACTGGTCGCGCTGATCGAGACGTTTTCGCCCGCGCGTTCCGCCGGCCCGGATTGGACGCGCAGCTTCGAGCCGCTGATCGAACGACTTTGGGCATGGTGTGACGACTCGACAATGGCGGCACTGGCCGACACGTTCCGTGCGCGCGGCATCCCGTGGATGGCCGTGGCG
This sequence comes from Acetobacteraceae bacterium, assembly GCA_035701785.1. Classification (GTDB taxonomy): domain Bacteria; phylum Pseudomonadota; class Alphaproteobacteria; order Acetobacterales; family Acetobacteraceae; genus JAMXLO01. The sequence goes on from DASSRN010000411.1 coordinate 4,686, forward strand.
AACGCGCTGTCGCCGGAGCACGGCGCGCGGCTGCGTGGTGATCTGCGGCAGCCGGCCTGGGCCCGCTTGCCGGCATTCGCGGTGGCCTGACCGGTTCAGCCCGGCCAGGCGTTCCCCCAGCGATCGGCGTGCGCCACCGCGGACAGCGGCTTGCGCGACAGCGGACCGAACGGATCGATTGGCCAGCCGATCGGCATCATCGCGAAGCTGTCCACATCATCCGGCAGGCCCAGCAGCGCGCGAACTTCGTCCTCGCAGCGCAGGTGATTGGTGGTGATCGTGGTGCCCAGCCCAAGCGCCCGGCACGCCAGGATGATGTTCTGCACCGCCGGATAGATGCTCGACCCGCGGATCCGGTTGGCATACGCCAGCTCGGCGTCATGCTGCACGCCCGACACCGGCGGTACGTCGGGCCGGCGAAGGCAGGGGATCAGGATCACCGGCGCATCGCCCATGTGGTCCCACAGATGCGCGCCGGTCGTCATCAGGCGGCCGTACTGCGCTTCCGACAGATGCGCCGGCCGCCCCTTCGCGGCATACATCGCTGAAGCGATGTCGGACGCCTTGCGGTATACCGCCCCCAGCTGGCGCCGCAGCGCGGTATCGCGCACAACCAGGAAGGCCCAGTTCTGCGCATTGCCGGCAGACGATGCGCGGATCGCCGCGTCCAGCACCCGTGTAATCAGGGCCTCGGGCACCGGGTCTGGCTTCAGCCGGCGCTGTGACCGCGCGGTGTGGATCGCCTCGAACAGGCTGATGTCCGACATCAGGCGATGCTGCGCGTCGCCATCTCGAACGTGCCCTTGCTGAGGTTGGGCGCATCCAGGACACGTTGCAGCTCCTGCTTCATCAACGCCTGCCGCGCCGCATCGAAGCGACGCCACTGCCCGAGCGGCGGCACCAGCCGCGCGGCGACCTGACTGTTCATCGGGTCGAGCGCGACGATGGTGTCGGCCAGGAAACGGTATCCGCCACCGTCCGCCGCATGGAAGCGCACCTGGTTGCCGGAGGCGAAGCTCGCCACCAGCGCGCGCACCCGGTTTGGATTGCGCAGATCGAAGTCGGCATGCCTGGCCAGCGCGCGCACGGCATTCGCCGTGTCCGGCAGCGGCGACATCGCCTGGATCGCGAACCACTTGTCGAGCACCAGGTCGTCGGCCTGCCACTTCGCATGGAATGCATCGAGCGCAGCACGCCTCTCGGCACAGTCGATCGCCGACAGCACCGCGAGTGCTGCCAGCACGTCGGTCATGTTCTGTCCCGCGTCGAACTGTGCCTTCGCCCGCGCTATGCCATCGGCGCCGCCGCCCGCGGCAAGATACGCCAGACACGCGTTGCGCAGCGCACGCCGCCCGATCGACGCACCGTCGATGCGATACGGGCCGCTGTCGGTCAGTCGCTCGTAGGTCGCCCTCAGCTCACTGCGAAGCGCGTTGCCGATCGCGATGCGGGCAGCGTTGCGAGCAGCGTGGATCGCATCGACATCCACCACCGCCATCTGGTCGGCGAGGAAGGACTCCGTCGGCAGCGTCAGCGCCTCGGCGGCGAACGCCGGATCGGCATCGGCGCCCCGAAGTGTCGCCGCCAACGCGTCGACCAGGCCTTGCTCCAGCGCCTGCGTCTCGCCCCGTCGCCACGCAGCAGCCATCCCCAGCAGCAGTTGCGTTGCGTATTGCTGTCCCGACTCCCACCGCACGAACGGATCGGTGTCGTGCGCGGCAAGGAACTGCAGCTGTGCCGGCGCAAGCCCCGACAGCTTCACGGGCGCCGAGAACCCGCGCAGCAACGACGGCACCGGGCGTTCCGCCACGTCGTCGAACACGAAGCTCTGCTCCGCCTCGCCGAACAGCAGCGTCCGCGCTGCGATCTCGCGGCCCGCAGGCTCGAGCAGCCCCATCACCACCGGCACCGTCAGCGGCTGCTTGTCCGGTTGTCCCGGGGTCGCGGGCGTGCGCTGCTTCAGCGTCAGCGTGTAGCGGCGCGCAGCCGCGTCGTGGCTGTGCGAGACGCTGATCTCGGGCGTGCCAGCCTGGTGATACCACCGCTTGAAGCGTGTCAGATCGACGCCGGACGCGTCCTGCATCGCCTGCGCGAAGTCGTCGATGGTGACAGCGTTATTGTCGTGTCGCGCAAAATATAGACCCATGCCGCGGCGGAACGCCTCGCGCCCGATGATCGTCGCCATCATGCGGATCACCTCGGCGCCCTTGTTGTACACCGTCGCGGTATAGAAGTTGTCGATCGTGATGTAGTGGTCGGGCTGCACCGGGTGCGCCAGCGGGCCGGCATCCTCGCGGAACTGCCCCGCCCGCAGAGCGCGGACGTCGCCGATCCGCTTCACCACGCGGCTGCCCTGATCGGCCGAGAACTCCTGGTCGCGATAGACCGTCAGCCCTTCCTTCAGCGACAGCTGGAACCAGTCACGGCAGGTCACCCGATTGCCGGTCCAGTTGTGGAAATACTCATGCGCGATGACGGTCTCGATCCCCTGGTAGTCGCCGTCCGTCGCAGTCTCCGGCTTGGCCAGCACGTATTTCGTGTTGAAGACATTGAGCCCCTTGTTCTCCATCGCGCCCATGTTGAAATCGGACACCGCGGCGATGTTGAACACATCGAGATCGTATTCCAGCCCGAACACGTCCTCGTCCCACTTCATCGAAGTCTTCAGCGAGCGCATCGCATGCGCGCAGCGATCCTCGTCGCCACGCCGTACCCAGATGCCGAGTTCGACGCGCCGCCCCGAACGCGTGACGAAGTGGTCCTTCACCGCGACCAGATCGCCGGCGACAAGTGCGAACAGGTAGGAAGGCTTGGGGTGTGGGTCGACCCAGGTGATGCGATGCCGCCCATCGCCTGCGTCCTCCACCGCACCGGGATTGCCATTGGACAGCATCACCGGCACCCGCGCCTTGTTGGCAATTATCGTGGCGCTGAATTTCGCCATCACGTCGGGACGGTCGGGAAAGTAGGTGATGCGACGGAAGCCTTCCGCCTCGCATTGCGTGAAGTAGCTGCCGTTCGATGTGTAGAGGCCGGACAGCTCGGTGTTGTCCTTCGGCGCGATGCGGGTCTCTATCTCCAGCGTCGCAGCATCCGGCATGTCCGGGATCAGCAGCCGGCCGTCCTCGAGCACGTAGCGATTGGCGCCGAGCTCTTCTCCGTTCAGCGCCACGCGCAGCAAGGTCAGCGCCTCGCCGTCCAGCACCAGCGGCGCCGTGGTATCGGTGGATGCTGGATGGCGCCGCAGTGCCAGCCGGGAGCGCACCCGGGTCGCCGCTTCGTCCAGATCGAACGCAAGCTCGACAGTATCCACCAGGAAGTTCGGCGGCCGGTAATCCGCCAGGCGCGTCTCCCGCGGCATGGTTCCAGGCGGGGCGGAATTGGCATCGAGTGGCATGCAACGGTCCTTCGGGCTCAGGGGACCAGCATGCTGATCCGCCACCCTTGCGCAAGCCTGCCGGCACGCGACACCATCCGCCGA
>DASSRN010000412.1:0-6459 GCA_035701785.1 Acetobacteraceae bacterium
CAGCCATCACCTTTATCCAGTCGGCGCAGGCACAGGCGGCCGGCGAATCCACTTTCGACCGGATCCGGCGCAGCAAGACGCTGCGAATCGCGGCACTGCCAGGCGAGCTGCCATACTTCCAGAAGGACCTCGCCAGTGGCGAGTGGAGTGGCGCGTGCATCGAGATGGCACAGGACATCGCCAAGGTCTTCGACGCACAACTGGCCTACGTCGAATCGACCTATGGCAACTCCGTACTCGACCTCCAGTCGAACAAGGTGGACCTGGCGTTCGCACTCAATCCTACCCCGGCGCGCGCGCTGTCGATCGGCTTCACCCACCCGATGATCGTGCACCCGTTCGGCTGTGTGGCCCGCAAGGGGCTGGATCCGAACACATGGGACGACCTCAACAAGCCGGACGTGAAGGTGGTGTACGACATCGGGTCGCTGCATGAGACGGCGGCAAAGCGCTACTGCCCGAAGGCACAGCTGACCGGATATAAGACACGCGACGAATGCACGCTGGCCTTGCAGTCGGGCCGCGCCGACGCACACATTCTCGCAGCCATTCTGGGGTTGTCGGCGATCGGCAGGAACCCGGCGCTTGGGAGCTATCATCTGCTCACCGGACCGACCGTGGCGCTGCCTAGCTGCCTGGGCATTCAGCGGGAACCCGATCCCCGCTTCGCGGACGTGATCAATGCATGGATCGACTTCAATCGCGGCACAGGCCAGATCCGCGAATGGCTGCTCGACGGGCTGGCGAAGTTCGGCGTGACACGGGACCAGGTCCCGGCGACGCTGAGTTTCTGATCCGCCCGGGCGATGTTCTATCAGTGGGATTTCGCCTTCCTGCTGCGCTACGCGCCGCTGTTCTGGAAAGGCGTGCTGGTCACGCTGGCCTACACGGTGGCGACCATCTTGCTTGGGCTGCTCATCGGGCTTCTGATCGGTCTCGGTCGTCTGTCGCGTTCGAGACTGCTCAACATTCCGCTGATCGGCTTCATCGAGGCGTTTCGTTGCACGCCGCTGCTGGTGCAGATCGTGTGGTTCTACTACGCGTTGCCGGTGCTGCTGGGCATCCAGATACCCGCAACGACCGCGGCAGTGCTGGTGCTGTCGTGCTACACGGGCGCGTTCTACGCCGAGATCTTCCGAGGCGGCATTGTCTCCATAGAACAGGGCCAATGGGACGCGGCACGCGCTCTGGGCCTGCGGTCGTGGCCGATGATGCGCAAGGTGATCCTGCCGCAGGCGGTCAAGCGGATGGTCCCACCTTTCGTCAACCAGTCGATCACCCAACTGAAGAATACGTCGCTGGTTTCGACGATAGCAGTGCCCGACCTGCTGTACCAGGGCACGCTGATCACCGCGGATACCTATCGTCCGCTCGAGGTCTACACCGTGGTGGCGCTGATCTACTTCGCCATGCTGTTCCCCAGCACGTTACTGGCGCAAGCATATGAGCGCCGCCTGGCGCGGGGCCGATGACCTATTCCTTCCGGGGCAGTAGCTGCTCCGCCAATGTGGCCCAATAGGAAGCGCCTACGGGCAGGATGTCGTCATTGAAGTCGTAGCGCGGGTGATGCACCATCGCGTCGTCCTCGGCACGACCGCCGCCCAGCATGATGTAGCTGCCCTGCTTGGCGTTCAGCATGAACGAGAAGTCCTCGCCACCCATAGTCGGCTTGCTCATGTGCAGCACACGTGTTTCACCGGCAACAGCGGCCGCCGCGCGTCGGGAGAGTGCTGTCGCCTCAGGATCGTTGACCGTCGCCGGATAGTCGCGGCTGAACACGACCTCGGCACGCGCGCCAAAGCTTTCCGCAACGCCTGTCGCGATCCGGCGAACGCCATTCTCCAATTGATCGCCGACCTTGGGCTCGAACCAACGTGCGGTGCCGAGCATGCGGACCGTTTCGGGAATCACATTATAGGTGTGGCCGCCATTGATATGGCCGATCGTCACCACGCCGCTTTCCAGCGGCTCTACGGTCCGCGCGACGATCGACTGCAGCGCTGTGACGATATGGCTGGCGATCAGCACCGGATCGATGCCGAAATGCGGCATCGCGCCGTGCGCGCCCTTGCCGGTGATGGTGATCTCGATATTCGCCACCGCCGCCATGACCGGACCATCGCGCCAGGCAAAGCTGCCCGCAGGCATCTGCGGCCAGTTGTGCATGCCGAACACCATGTCCATCTTGCAGCGCTCGAACAGACCTTCGTTCACCATGATCTCGCCGCCCGCCAGGTTCTCCTCGGCAGGCTGGAAGATGCAGTAGACAGTGCCGTCGAAGTTGCGCGTTTCGGCCAGGTACTTCGCCGCTCCCAGCAGCATCGTGGTGTGCCCGTCATGACCACAGGCGTGCATCACGCCAGGGTGGCGCGAGGCATAGGGTGCACCGGTCTCCTCGACAATCGGCAGCGCGTCCATGTCAGCGCGCAGCCCGACCGCCCGCTCGGAGACACCGCGGCCACGGATCACGCCGACCACGCCGGTCCGCGCCATGCCGGTGATGACCTCGTCCACGCCGAAATCCCGTAGCTTCGCTTGAACGACACCGCTGGTGCGGGCCTCTTGCAGCGCAAGCTCGGGATGCGCATGCAGGTCGTGGCGCCATTCGGTCATCTCGCGATGGAATTCGGCAATGCGATTAATGACAGGCATGCTCAGCTCCTGTACCCAAACGTACGGGAAAGACCGTCGGCCAGCGACATTGGCGTAAAGCCAAGTGTATCGATCATCGGATGCACATCAAAGTTCTTGTCTTCCATCAAGCGACGGACTTCCTCGGCACGAAGCCGGGGCAGCAGCGGAATGTAACAAAGGACGTGGGCCAGGACCATCGATACGGCAGGCGATATTGTCAAAATTCGAGGCGATCGTTGGCCGGAAGACACTGCGACCGTGCGCACAAACTCGGCATAGGACAATGGAGCCGGGCCGGCGATGACCAGCGTCTGCGCACCATCCCAGGCCCGATCAAGCGATGCGCGAATGGCTCGGGTCACGTCATCCTGGTGGATAGGCTGCACCAAGGCGCTCCCGCCATCCGGTAAGGGTACCGCTGGCAGGCGGCGCAGCACCGCAGCCAGCCGCTGCACGTTGTCCTCGCCCTGCGCACCATAGATCATGGTCGGGTGCAGCATCACGCCACGTCGGCCCGAGGCAAGAAACGCTGCCTCACCTGCCAGCACTCCATTGCCGTGAGGGTCCGGCCAGCGGGTGAACTTGCGGGTGCTGCCCAACAACACAAGGCTCGCGCCGGCAGGCGCAGCTGCCAGCACCGCTGGCGTGTGGCGGGCGTGCGCACAGTTCACGATCCACGTTGCATCGGCAAGCGCGTCGCGCAGGCGCGCGGCATCGCCGAGGTCGGCAACGCGCGGCATCTCGCCCAGGCCCGTCGCACGCCATTTCGCCGCGTCGCGAACCACCGGCACGAAAGGCACGTCGTCGGCGGCCAGCGAGCGACACAGCGCGACGCCGCTGCGCCCTGAGGCGCCGATGATGTGGACCGTGGCGGGCATGCTGTTACGCTAGCATGGCGAGCAAGCTGCATGGAGGAAGCGCATGGCGCGTGTGCCATATCTCGAGGCGTCCGATCTCTCGCCCGAGGATCAGGATCTGCTCAAGCGTCGGATCAGCCTGTTCCAGGCGCTGGTCAACTCGCCCAATGCTGCAAGGGCGTTCAGTGGCCTCGGCCAGTTCATCCGCTACGGCAGCAAGCTCGATCCGCGACTGCGCGAACTGGCGATCCTGCAGGTCGGTTGGCTGGCGCGCTCGCCCTACGAATGGTCGCATCACGTCAAACTCGGCCATGACTTCGGAGTAACCGACGACGACATCCGGGCGCTGATCGACGACACCGCCGGCCGCGCGACGCAACTCGACGACATGGCAAAGGCGGTGCTACGCGCAGCACGCGAGATGACGCAGGATGGGGCTATGTCGGACACGACCTTCGCGGCGTTGCAACAGAAGCTCGGCAACGAGCAGGTCGTTGATCTGACGATAACCATAGCGTTCTACAATGCCGTCGTGCGCGTATTGGCTACTCTGCAGATCGACGTGGAAGATGACTATATGCCTTATCTGCGGCAATTTCCGTTGCCCGCCTGACAGGAGGTTCGCGTGAAGATCGGCGTTCCCAAGGAGATCAAGACGCACGAGTACCGCGTCGGGCTGACACCGGCCGGCGTCCGCGAACTCGTCATCCACGGGCACCAGGTGACTGTCGAGCATAATTTGGCCCTGGGTATCGGCATCGGCGATGACGCCTATCGCACCGCCGGCGCCGTGGTGCTCGACAGTGCCGCCGAGGTATTCGCGACTGCCGACCTGATCGTGAAGGTGAAAGAGCCGCAGCCGTCCGAGATCGCCATGCTGCGACAGGGACAGGTGCTGTTCACCTACCTGCATCTCGCGGCCGACAAGGCGCAGACAGTCGGACTGATGCATACCGGCGCCACGTGCATTGCCTACGAGACAGTCACCGACCGGCTGGGCACTTTGCCACTGCTTGCGCCGATGAGCGAGGTTGCCGGGCGCATGTCGGTGCAGGTAGGCGCCCATTGCCTGGAAAAGGAGCAAGGCGGCGCTGGCGTGCTACTCGGCGGCGTGCCCGGTGTGGCACCTGCCAAAGTGGTGGTGCTGGGAGGAGGCGTGTCCGGCACCAATGCGGCGCGCATGGCAGTCGGATTGGAGTCGTCGGTCACCATCATCGACAAGTCGCTGCCGCGGCTGAAGGAGCTCGATCTGCAGTTCGGCCCGCGCGCTACGACACTGTTCGCGACCGCTGAAACGATCGAGCAGCAGGTGCTTGCGGCCGACCTCGTGATCGGCGCGGTGCTGGTGCCGGGTGCTGCAGCGCCAAAGCTGGTGTCACGCGAGATGGTGCAGGCGATGCGCCCAGGCTCGGTGCTGGTGGACATCGCGATCGACCAGGGCGGCTGCTTCGCCACCAGCCGTCCGACAACGCACTCGGAGCCCACCTATGTCGAGGACGGCGTAGTGCACTACTGCGTCACCAACATGCCCGGCGCCGTCGCACGCTCATCCACCTTTGCGCTTACCAATGCCACGCTGCCGTTCGTGCTTGCCCTGGCCGAAAAGGGGTGGCGCAAGGCGCTGGCGGATGACCCCCATCTGCTGCACGGGCTGAACGTGCACGCAGGGAAGGTGACCTATGAGGCGGTGGCACAGGACCTCAACCTGCCATTCGCGGCGGCGGAGACGCTATTGGCGGCCTGATGCCGGTTGCCCATAGGTCCGGTAGCGTTCATGCGCTGCCCGCATCTCGTCCGGCGTCAGCAGCCGCACTGGGCCGGCTGCCCTCGCCAGCAGGTACTGCCGGCACAACGTCTCCAGCACCAGGGCGGACGACAGCGCCCGCTGCATGCTCGACGCGTGAACGATCATACCATGGTTTGCGAGCAGGCAAGCGGTGCGTCCGGTCAATGCCGCCACGGCAAGCCGCGCCAGTTCCGGCGTGCCGAACGTCACGTAGGGGGCGCAGCGCACATCATCGCCGCCGAAGTTGGCCACCATGTAGTGGAACGCCGGCAGTCCCTCATTAAGGCACGCAAGCGCGGTGCAGGCATCGGCATGGGTATGCACCACGCACTGCGCTGCGGGATACGCGAGATAGATCGCTGCATGCATCGCCCATTCGCTCGACGGTGCATGATTGCCCTTGACGTCGCCGGCCAACGTCATTGCGACCAGGCTGCCGACGTCCACCGTTTCGTCCGAACAACCGGACGGCGTGATGATCATGCCGGCGCGCATCCGATGACTGACATTGCCGGAGCTGCCAGCGATCAGGCCGCGGCGACCGATTTCGCGATAGGCCGCCACGACATCCTTGCGCGCCTGAGCGTCGCTCACATCAGGAACACGCCCTTGCCGTCCGCCTGATTGTCGAACAGCTTGTAGGCTTCCTCCGCCTGGTCGAGCTTCCAGCGATGGGTGAACAGCGCGTCGACGTCGATCTTGCGCTCGACGCAGAAGGTCGCGCACTCAGCCTGGATGATGTTGGAGAAGGTCCACGAGCCGATCAGCGTCAGCTGCCGACGCAGCAGCATCGGGCTGACCTCGATGTGCACGTCGCCACCTTCGCCAACGAAGCACATGGTGCCCCATACCTTGGTGCTGCGGATCGCGTTCGCGCGGGCCTCCGGATTGCTGGAGGTGTCCAGCGTGCAGTCCGCGTAGCGTCCGTGCGTCAGGTCCTTGATCGCTGCCACTGGATCATTCGAGCCCGGATCAACCACTTCATCGGCGCCGAACTCCTTGGCGCGTTCCAAACGCTGCGGGTTGACGTCGAGCGCGATGACGCGCGCGCCCATTGCCTTGGCGAACTGCGTGCCGGCCAGCCCGACCGGGCCCTGGCCAAAGATCGCGAGTGTGTCGTTGCCGGACAGGCGCATGCGGCGGAGCGCGCTGTACGCGGTGCCCGAGCCGCACGAGATCGCC
>DASSRN010000413.1:0-4586 GCA_035701785.1 Acetobacteraceae bacterium
CGTCAGGGTTGCAGGGCACCCCGCAGGGGCTTGCCGTCTATATCAACGGCGTCCGCTTCAACCAGCCTTTCGGCGACACCGTGGACTGGGACCTGATCCCCGACAACGCCATCGACCGGATCAATCTGGAAGGCTCCAATCCGGTGTTCGGCCTCAACGCGCTCGGCGGGTCGGTCAATGTGCAGATGAAGAACGGCTTCACCTGGCAGGGCGCGGAGGCAAGCGTCTCCGGCGGTTCGTTTGGCCAGATCCAGGGCGACTTCCAGTATGGCAGGCAGGCAGACAACGTCTCGACCTATGTCGCCGGCAGTGTTCTGCACCAGAACGGTTGGCGCGATCTCCAGTCATCCGACCTGCAGAACATCTTCGGCGATATCGGCTGGCGGAGCGATCGCGCGGAGCTGCATCTGAACATCACCGCGGCGCATTCCGTGCTCAACGGTCCCGGCACCACGCCGATCCAGCTACTGGCGGTGTCCCCGAGTGCACAATTCACCGCGCCGAACCGCATCAACAATCAGTACGCCGCGATCAGCCTCACCGGGAACGTCGATGTCTCTGACACCACCTCGGTCCAGGCGCTGGTCTATTACCGCTATTTCCTGCAGCGCGGGACCAATGGAAATGCGGCAAACGACACGCCGTGCAACGATGGGTCGGGGCTCCTGTGCACGGACTCCGGCTTCAGCACCACGCTGGGCGGCGCCTTCATCCCCGACTTCCTGAACGGGGTGACGCAATACGGCGAGCTCGACAACCAGACCACCAACACCAACGCCTATGGTGTCTCCGCGCAGGTGACCAATACCAGCGAGCTGTTCGGGCTACAGAATCACTTTGTCGCCGGCATGAGCTTCGATGGAGCGCAGACCACATTCAGCGCGGTGTCCTTCGTCGGAGGACTATCGCCGCTAGATCGCGTGTTCGGCGGTCCGGCTGTGGTGATCGATGAGCCTGGTTCCAACTCGCCGGTGCGCGTCGGCATTTCGAATGCGACTTATGGCGCATACCTCGCCGATACGCTGAACTTCACGCCGCGCCTCGCGCTGACGCTGTCCGGCCGTTTCAACGCCGCGTTGGTCGATCTGCACGATGAGAACGGCGGCGACCTGACCGGCAACCACAGCTACACCCATTTCAACCCGGCCGCAGGCGTGACCTATCAGTTCACGCCATGGCTCACCGCCTACGCTGGCTACGCGGTGGCCAACCGCGCGCCGACGCCGGCCGAACTGTCTTGCGCCGGTCCGACCAATTCATGCAGTCTCGCGAACTTCTTCGTGGGCGACCCCGACCTCCAGCAGGTCGTGTCGCACACAGTGGAGGCCGGCGTGCGTGGCTCATTTGCCGCGTTCGACGACGCCCGGCTCAGCTACAGCGTGGCGTTGTTCCGCAGCAATCTCGACAACGACATCGCGTTCATCAACAGCCCCACGCTGGGCCGCGCCTTCTTCGCCAATATCGGCCAGACCCGCCGGCAGGGGGTTGATGTCGGCGTGCAACTGAAGACCGATCGCTGGTTCGCCTATGTCGGCTACACCCATATCGACGCCACGTTCCAGAGCGGCTTCATCGAGGCAGCAGGCAGCAATCCGGCGGCCGATGCCGACGGCAACATCGCCGTCCGCAAGGGCAACCGCCTACCAGGCATTCCCGCGAACCAGGTGAAGTTCGGCGGTGGCTACCGGGTGACCGACAAGTGGACCATCAACGCCTCGGCCATCTTTGCCAGTAGCGCTTTTCTGTTTGGCGACGAGGCCAACCTCAATCCACCGCTGTCGCCCTACTTCACGCTGAACCTGGCGACGACCTATCAGGTGACCGAAAATGTGCAGCTGTTCGCCTGGGTGCAGAACGTCACCAACGCGCATTACGACACGTTCGGCACGTTCTCGCCGACCAGTTCGGTGTTCCTCGCACAGGCGCCCGGGGCGACCAATCCGCGCAGCCTATCCCCTGCTGCGCCAATTGGCGGCTTCGGCGGCGTACGCGTGTCGTTCTGATTAAGCCTTCTTATGGTGGCGATACCGGGCGGCTTGCCTCTGCGGGAGTGACGAACCGAGCCGGCCAGATCGACGCGCACCAGCCCCCCGGGTCAGCTGCACCAAGAGGTTCCTGATAGTGAACCATCCGAAAGCCACCCGACTATGTCGGGCAATCGAGATACGCGATCACGTGCTGCCGTTGATCCGTGTGAGAGGCAAGCTGCACCGTTCCCGGGTCGGGGAGCGCTTCATCATCACCACTCGCTGGGCACAGAGCCCACTTGTGTTCGACCTGTGGTCGCCGTTTGCCAACTGGCAGGTGCACCGCAGGCCGGCTGCAGGCTATGCCCGAGCCGTTGGTAGGCAGAGCGCGAAGGAGGCAGCACTCGGTTACGGCCTCGATGTCTGGCGCAGCGGCAGCAAAGTGCTCAGCTTCGAATGGAATGCGGACGGCTGGACGGGTCTGGTCTCGATGAAGCCCGGTTCTTGGGAAGATGAGGCGCTGGTCCTGGCCTGACGGGCCACCTCCGGCTGCATCGCCTCGGCGGTCGCGCTCCTCTTCATGTCGAGCGAGGCTCACTGCCGGTGGGAGCGGGTGTAGCATGGCCGCGGTGTAATACCAGCGGCCAGTTGGGTTGACTCGAATGTGAGTTGGTCGGGCTCGAAAGGGTCTGATTCGCCTGCTCGGGTGAGGAGGAGGCGAGGATGACGGTGGCGATCACGCGGACGGAGCTGGCGGCGGCAGATCTTCGTGCGGCGGCGACGCGCAGCAAAGACACGGCAGCGGCGCGTCGGATGCTCGCACTTGCGTTGGTGATGGAAGGCTACGGTCGGAGCGAAGCGGCAAGCGCCGCTGGCATGGATCGGCAGACGCTGCGCGATTGGGTGCATCGCTACAACGAGGACGGACTTGCTGGTCTGCACAATGCCCCTGAGCGCGGCAGGCCGCCGCGCAAGTTGACGCCTGAGCAGGAGGCGACGGTGGCGGCATGGGTGCGTCGAGGGCGGACACCGGAACACAAGATCGTCCGCTGGCGCTGCGTCGATCTGCGCGACGAGATCGCTCAGGCGTTCGGCGTGCAGTTGCACGAACGCACGGTGGGTAAGCTATTGGTGCGGCTGAACTTCGCGCACGTCTCGGTGCGTCCGCGCCATCCTGAGCAGGATGGCGCTGCCCAGGAAGCACACAAAAAAACTATCCCGAACTGGTCGCCGCTGTCATTCCACAGGATGCACGTGACAAGCCGATTGAGCTGTGGTGGCAGGATGAGGCGCGGATCGGTCAGCAAGGCAGCCTGACCTACGTTTGGGCTGAGAAGGGCAGTCGTCCTCGAGCGCCGCGCGATCAGCGCTACGAGTGGGCCTATCTGTTCGGCGCGGTCTGCCCCGCGCGCGGGATCGGTGCCGCACTGGTGCTGCCTGAGATCAACACCGAAGCCATGAACCTGCATCTCGCCGAGATCAGCCGCTGCGTCGCACCTGGCGCGCATGCGGTCGTGAACCTCGACGGCGCCGGCTGGCACACGATCGGCGGCAGGCTGCAAGTTCCCGATAACGTCAGTTTGCTGCCGTTGCCGCGTTATTCGCCGGAGCTAAACCCGGTCGAGAATATCTGGGAATTCCTCCGTCACAACTACCTGGCGAACACCGTCTACGAAACCTATGAGATGATCGTCGACGCTTGCTGCGATGCATGGAATGCACTCGTCGCAGCGCCCGACACGATCCGATCAATCGCCTCCCGCGCCTGGGCAGAAGCGGTCACCACATAGGGCGGCCGGTATTATCAGTCGCCTAGGGCTGCCAGATGAGAGGCGGGGAAGGGTATCGCGCTGGCCGGCATCATCCCGGCCGCGCGTGGCGGACCGCACCCGCCACTGGTTGCCCGCATACGCTGCCAGCGTCTCGTATCCATCGGCCGCCTCGAGCATGGTCGCACGGGCGTTGGGGTTGGTCATTCGGAGCGCCATCTCTCGGGTCTCTGTCGCCAAGGCAAGCCACTCTGCTGGTGTCGTCGAAAGTGCCATTCCAAATCCCGCAAGCACAGCCGGAGCCCCTGGGCGCGGGCCGTAATACCTGAGCGATGCGGCACGGTGTCCTAACCACCATGCCGCACGCACCGGCCACGCACGTCGGGCCCGCCCGGTGCCAACCCAGCGGGACCAGCAACAACCTAGGCCACCGCCGACCGCTAACAAGCCGGCAATAATTACAGTATCCGAACCGGAGGCGGGCGCAGCGCGGCGATTACCCCCTTGCGAGCTTTCAATTCTACTATGCGGGATCGTCCCAAACGCCGAAGCACGCGCGAGTTGCCGCGCGCTCGGTGCCGGACCCAACCGAAGCCGCTACTGCGAGACCCTCGGATGCAGAACCAACACGGACGTCGTCCACAACTGGACCAGCCACTTGGAGCTGCGCTGGTTATCGCAACCGCGCCTTCTAGGGGAGTGATTTCGGCTGCCACTTGGATGTGAGGAGCGGCCAACGTGACGGCCGACGAGCGCCACTTACCCAGAGGCTTGCTCACAGCTTTACCCCCTAAACAGGGGACATAACGATGGCTGATCAAAAAAGAGGACTGTGCCGCGACTGCGATCA
>DASSRN010000414.1:0-15574 GCA_035701785.1 Acetobacteraceae bacterium
CGGCTGGCGGTGCGATGGCTGATGTTGCTGCGCGGCAGCGATGCCTCGCAGAGAACGCCAGTAGTTGTAGCCGTGGGCCGTCGTGTTGCGGCATCTTCTGGTGCTCGCAACCGTTAGCTGTTCCTAATGCATGTCAACAAGCCGTTGATCAGTGCTGGGCGGGGGTCAGGCGCTTCTGTGGGTAAGAACGCGCGTGTCTTTACCTGCCAGATGCTGAACGGGCACGACACTGCGGCGTTCATCGACGAGTTCAACATGGTGCTGAACATCGGCACGCCAGCGCCATCGTCATCATGCGGTCGAAGGCACAGCGATCTCGACATCACACCGGAGAAACTCATCCGCCGTTATGGCGCGAGTGGTTCCGGCGAGACTTCCCACTCGGTGATCGACATGTCGCGGCCCATCTCAACGAGCTTCTGAGCATTGGCCGGATCGCATGAGAGGATCTTGCGCTTACGCCCGCGCGCCTCGACGACCAGATATTCGTGGCTGAGCATCTGCACCAGGATTCGATTCTGTTTGGAGCGCATCGCTTCGGGAGCGGAGGGATCGACCCAGAAGCACGCTGCCTTGTATCCAAGGTTGGAAACGACGTCGACGACGACCTTGGTATGGTCGGGCCGAAACTCCAGCGGCAGCCGCCGGCTCGGATCCTCGAGCAACTGAGTCGCGTGCCAGAGGCAGTTGTACTCGGCGCAGGACGGCGGCATGGCCGGCGTACTGTGCACCCGGCATCCCTTGCTCTTTTCGCAATTCACGCACCACGTGTACATCGGCTTCCCGAGTTCAGCGATGGCCTTGATCTTGCAGCAGAGCGAGCAGGTCCCGCACAGGTTAGCCGACACAGATTTTCACCGATTTCACCAGGGAGCGACAGAATAACCCACTGACAGCCGGTGCGGCGAAGGAAATGATTGCGACCTCGATCGCCGCGAGCATGGGCGTGACGGACGGCGCCGATTGCCACGACCTGCCGACTCCGCGCTTCACACCGCGCGCCGGCTATCTCGACGTGCAGGTGTGGCCGCGGCGACACACCGCTCATTCACCTCAAATACCGATGCCGATGCGGCAGTCGGCTCACCGACTGGGCGGTGACCTGACGCTACAGCGGGCGACCGGCCTGGAACCGGGATGGTCACGCAGGGTGATCCAAATCAATGCACAGTATAGCGCCGCAAGGCATTATTACGATCGGGAGACGGCTCCCCGCCTCCCCGTTCTCTCTTCCGTTTCAGTTAGCTTGGGGCGGCGCTGTCTCGCTAGCGCCGCCCTTTTCATTTGAAATACGCGGACATGCAGGTATGGCAATCGAAAAAGCCCAGGGCATTCGCAATGTTCTTCACTCGCTGGTGGACGCGCTGCCAGAAGAGGATTTGCCTGCCTGCCTGTCCCTGCTCAGGGACTACGTCGAGAGGGCGCTCGATGATACGCCTGCGCCAACGCCGACCAGACGACGCCGGCAGTAGGGCTGCGACTGCCCTTGGTCGACTCAAGGGTTACGCGTCACCACAATGCCCATCGCCACCAGCACGTACCGCTACAAGTGCCCACCGGGGAACCGGAAGCCGGTCGCGATCGAGGCGCCGGCGATCGTTAACCATTGACCCAGACTATCCCTTGAGAGCAGCGAGGCCCGGCGCCGTGCAAACCAAAGCAAGGCGACGCCGGGCGAAGATCAGCTCATTGCACCGTCGGCTGCGACACCAGTGTGGTGAAGGCTGGCGAAGCAGTGAACAGGTCCCCGGAGTTCAGGCGGTCGAACACCGTGCTACAATGTTGGTAGCCGCCAGCCCCGACTGCCTGAAGAGTAAGGGGTGCGTCGTCTGCATTGCCATCGCCGTCCGTATCCTGCGCGAGCTGGCCGTTGAAGACGGTGAGCTGCGGGTGATCGAATGGTGCCATGTGACACGCCACTCTGGGGTCGGTGAGCGCCTTGAGGAACTCGACGATATACGCCTGCTGCAGTGTCGACAGGCCGAGTACCGTGACGTCCAGATCGGCGTTGCTGCCGCCCATGCCACTCGTCACCGGTGCCGATGTCGGGACAGGCCGCCCCAGCGCGCCGGTGCCCGACGTGTCGCCGCCGGTGATCGACCGCCGGTCACCGCCGCGGTTGTAGAAGGCCACAACATCGGTAAGCGACTTCTGCCCACCGTTGTGGAAATACGGCGGCGTCAGGGCGACGTTGCGCAGGCTGGGAGCCTTGAACGACCCGTCCACCGCAATCTCCTGATTCTTTGTCACCGTCGCTGGCGGCACGGAGTTGCAATGCAGCGGATCGAACGGAATGATCAGCCCGCAGGGAAAGATCGTGAAGCGATCGACGCCGATATTGGTGGTGCCGGGCGCCAGCACGAACTGCCGGGTGAACGACAGCGGGTTGCCATAGGCATCGAGGCCGCCGACTCCCAGATCCTCGAAGGCCGGACGAACGCCGATGTTGTAGAAGCCGTTGTCGTAAATAGCCGTGCCCAGCGCCGCCAGCTGCATGCGCTCGAGCGGCTCGTAGGCACTATCTCCCTGGAAACTCGTCGCTTTGGAGAACAGCGGACCGTCGTGACAGGCGACGCAGTTGGCGTTGTTGACGAACAGGTTCATGCCCGCCTGCGCCGCACCCGACATGGTATTGGTGTCGAACGGCGACTTATTGGAGACCAGCGTCCGTTCATAGGCATCGATCGCCAGGCCGAAGAACATCGAGAAGTTCAGTTCGTCGATCAGGTATCCCGTCTTCCCGTCAGCAACCGCACTGACCTGACCAGTGGTGGAGTCAACCGTGTAAAAATGCGCATCCTGCCAGTACGCCGGCTGGAATGCCGCTTCAACCAGCTGCCGGTAGGTGACCGTCAGCCCCATGCCGCCGGCAGCGATGGCGCCGATCGGCATGCTCGAGAACACGCTATCCGTAGCTGCGACCGGCTGCGTCTGCAGCACGTGCGCATCCATCATGCTGCGCGCGAGCTTGGCGAAGGTCTCGTTCTGGCACGCCATCTCGACGGTGCTGAGTATCGGACCGACCGCCTGCGAAGCGGCGCTCATGTTATTGAGCTGCAGCGCCTGCGGTGTCGCGGTGGTGCCATCTGTCGTGTACACCCGCGCCGTCGGATCCGCCGCGGTCGCACGCAGGCCGAACGGGTTGACGCCGTTGAACGTGTTGTTGGCGCGGCCGTCCCAGAAGTTGCGGAAGTTGAACACCGCGTTGATGTTGCTGGGCGTGTTTCGCCCGGTGACCTGGCGCGTGTTGAGCCGCCCGTTGCCGCCCGCGATCGAGAACACCGGATTGGCCAGCGAGCCGCATGTCATGCTTTGTTCGGCGACGTTGTTGGCCGGCTGGTCCACCAGCTGGCTGGCAAACACGCCCTGCGAGCCGGTGACGTTGTTGGTGTCATACACCACGGCCGACTGGCGGTCGGTCGGATCCGCCAGCCGGTGGAACGGAAAGTCAGTCGCTGACAGTGCGATGTTCGGGCCGGCCACAGTGCCGTCGGCCATCTTGCCGGCCGCGTTGCCGAAGGTGGTGTTGCCGACCGGCTGGACATTGCCGCCTGGGTTGAGCTGGTTGACGGTGCGCATGTCGGCGCCGCTGTGGAAATGGCAGCTCGCACAGGCCTGGTGGTTGCCGTTGCCCATCTGCGCGTCCCAGAACAGCGCCTTGCCCAGGACCAGCAGCACGGCGGGGTTCTTGACGATGGCGTTGTAGGCGGCCGGCGGCGGCGCCAGCGGCAGCAGTCCGGTCAGCGGCTTGATCGGCCTCGGCTGAAACTGCGGCAGCACCGTCGAAGCAATGGTGGTGCCGGCGTCCGCAGCGGTCGGGAACACCTGAGCAATGCCTGCACCGAGACTGAGTGCCGCGATCGCCGCGCCCACGACGCGACTGATGCGTTTTTGTTCCAAGGAAAGCCTCCACTCTCAAATCGCTGGCTGGATTGCGCTACACTGAATGAATGCGGAACGAAGCGAACAAAGCTGTAATTGTGCAGCAAGCCGTGCTGTAGCAATCGGCACGAGCTCTTCGAATCGAAGCGTCAAAACCGACGAAAATGGGGGACCAAAGTCCCCCATCGTAGCCTTTACTTGGTTTTCTTCGCCTTCCCGTTGCCTTTGGTCGGGGTGGGCGTAGTCGGCGGTAGCGGAGTGGTTGGGCCCATATCCTCGCACAACGCCATCTTGGTGACGAATTCCTGCGCCGACAGTCCAATGGCACTGGGATCGCTATAGATCATCAGCGATTGTAGATCCTCGGCAACCCCAAGTCCTGTGACGACGGGCAGGCCGGTTACCAGGGTGCGAGAGGCGTAATGCGTGAAGCCGTCACTGTCCAGGGTGATGTAGAATTGCTGGAGTGTGCCGCCGACGGGTGCGGTGTACATGTAATTGCCATGACTGATCAGAGCGTTTGGCTGGGTTACCAGCGCCGAGGTGAAGGCGGAGTTCTCCTGGGCGGGGCCGCAACCGTTCGAGTAGAATAGCGGAAACTGGAACGCCGCGGCCAACGATGAGGCACCGCTGCCTTGCCAGATGCAGTTTGGCCAGGCGGTGGTTGCCGGTCCACCGGGCTCGCTGTCAAAGCTCATGACCACACGCCGGCCGCCGAAATACGGCTGATTGTCCGGACCGAACGCCGTGGTCAGATCTGCTGCCTGGTTGTTGGTGCCGACCTGCATGCACGAAATGCCGTTTGCCGGCGGCACAAAGAAGTTGGGATTGATCGGTAAGCTGGGATCGCCCGGATCGCCGAGCGGATTGAGGCAGGCCCAGACTGCCTGAAGCCGCCGGCTTGAAGTTGCGATGACGAACTGGCCATCCTTGCTGACCGCTGCGCTGGTCAGCAGCGAGCCTTCCGGAATTGCCGCATAGTAGTTCTGCACCCCAACGGTCTTGCCGGCTTGGCCGCCGCTCACGGGATTGGACACGTTGTCCAACTGCACCGAAAACAGGCCGCTCTGCACGCCCGTCACGAAGAGCCACGACGTCGCTGATTGCGGCGTGGTGGCCACCCCGTGCGAGATCGAGCAGCCAAGCTGATTGAAGTACGTATTGTTCGGATTGGGCGTGGTCGCAGTGCTCAGCAGGGCCGGATTGCAGGTCGGCGTGATCGCATCGCCCTGGAAGGGGACATCACCCAGGTTGGTGACGACGCCATTCCTGATGACCGGCAGGATGACGCATATCGTCGGTGTGTTCGGCGGAATCTCCCAGGAGGTGGTAACAACGTTCTTCTTGCCGCTGCCGATATCACTCACCTTGCACAACGTCGAACCCTGGTCGAACACCCAATTGTGTCCCCCTCCCGTTGCAGGCTCGCTCGGGTCATTGTGTTCTTGCACAGATTTGTCGGGAATGAAGATCGAACCGGTCGTGCCGGTGAAAACGTTCGGCGACCAGTTCGCCGCACTGGTGAGAGGGGCCGTCCCGATGACGAAGCCGTTGGCCGGGACGGTGCTGCCGTCAGTGCATTTTGCCCAGGCGACATCCTGGAAACCGAGTGACAATGCTGCGGTGGACGCAAGAAGGGTCCTGCCCCAACGCGAGAGCGCGTCGGGACGCTGCCGCTCATTGCGAGCGGCGTTTTGTTTTTTCATGTTAAAATAATCTCCTGGGAAAAGTCCTCGCCTGACAAACCTGCCAGATCGCAACTTCGTGATCAAGAGAATTTGATCGGAATAACGCAGATCGCCGCGCGTCATTCGCGTTCCGCTATGAGTATGGTCGGATTGCGCCGAGAACGAGGCGCCGGCTTTTCAACAGGATCGCCGCAGCCTGGGGTTGCGGATCGAACGCCTGAACTCACGCATCCCGTTCAGGGACCTGCATTTGTGCGCGGCAATTAGCCCTGGTCGCCGTTCCTCTCGATGCCCATGTCGGGCACGCGTCCGGCAAGCATCTTGTAGCGCGCCGCGTCGAGCAGCACCCGCAGTTGGATGTCTAGATGATCAGTCTTCTCGGCAGCCGCACGCGCCTGGTCAGCCAACCCACTCCAGAGCCATCTTTCAAAGTTCATCGTTGCAGCTCAATTACGGAAAGATCAATTAATCGCACCCTTCTACTCCCTTCGTGCGGCGCAGGCAACAACATATCATGATAACGTAATTATATCGAACGTGCTGTCCTGGACTGCCGTCGCAGCTGCGAACGGCTTTGCGGTTTGCGACAGTCCGGCCGACTCTGCCACCCGCCTGCCCGTCTGGAAGCCAGGAGAATAGCCATGCCCACAAACCCCGCCGACAGCCCGGTCCTCGGCACGCTCTACGGCAGCAGCGCGATGCGCGCGGTGTTCGATGAACAAACGTATTTCCAGCGCATGTTGGATGTCGAGGCAGCGCTCGCCCGTGTGCAGGCGCAGCTGGGCATCATTCCTCAGGATGCCGCGCAGGCGATCACCAGGGCGGCGCGCGTCGACAATCTCAGCACCCAGGAATTGGCGGCGAGCGCACGCAAGGTCGGCTACCCGGTTGTCGGCGTGGTTGCAGAGCTGTCCCGCGCTGCGGGCGACGCCGGCGGTTGGACGCACTGGGGAGCGACGACGCAGGACATCATGGACACCGCCACCGTGCTCCAGCTGCGTGACGGCCTCGCATTGATTCGCACCGGGTTACACCAACTGGTGGCGGCGCTGGCCGCGCGGGCGCAGCAGCACCGCCACACCGTGATGGCCGGGCGCACTCATCTTCAGCAGGCACTGCCGATCACGTTCGGCCTGAAATGCGCAGTCTGGACGCAGCCGCTTATCGCCCACATCCGCCGACTGGATGCGCTCAGACCCCGCGTCGAACTGGTGAGCTTCGCCGGTGCTGCTGGCACGCTCGCATCACTCGGCGCCGACGGTATCGCGGTGATGGAGGGGCTCGCGCGCGAGCTCAACCTCGGCGCTGCTGCGGCACCCTGGCACGTCGCACATGACGGCTTCGCGGAGGCCGTTGCGTTGCTTGGCCTGTCGTGCGGCAGCCTCGCCAAGTTCGCCACTGACGTGATCCTGCTGGCGCAGACCGAGGTGGCCGAGTTGACCGAACCATACGTCGCCGGCCGCGGATCATCCTCCACCATGCCGCAGAAGCGCAATCCGATCGCCAGCGAATACATCCTAGCGGCGGCGCGCAATGTGCACGCTCTGGTGCCGGTGATGCTGGGCGCTATGGCCGCCGACCACGAGCGCGCGACCGGACCGTGGCAGGCAGAGCTGCTCGCCTTGCCGCAGGCCTTCGTGCTCACCCACGGCGCGCTGCGGCATGCGGTCACCATTGCCGAGGGGATGGTGGTCGATGCCGGGAGGATGCGGCGCAACCTCGATCTCACCGGCGGGCTGATCCTGGCCGAGGCGGTGATGATGGGCCTCGCACCGCACATCGGACGTGGGCAGGCGCATCACGTGGTGAAGCACGCCTGCGACGTCGTGCTGGAGGAGGGGCTGCCGCTCGCCGACGCGCTGATGCGCGAACCGACGGTTGCCGCCCGGCTTGACCGTGCGGCGATCGAGCAGCTGACCGATCCTGCCCATTATCTCGGCAGCACCGACGTATTCATTGATCGCGTGCTCGAATTAGCGGCTGATTTGCACTGACAACGGCTTGGTTCTAGGTTCAGGGCCAAGTTGGCGGGATCTCTCCTTGCTGGTCGGCGACGCCGTGCCGTGACGGACTGCCCTGCGGACGATATTGCGCCTTGCAGGAGCCGGCGCGGATTTGGCGGTCGCACACGCGCGGCCACGACCAGGAGTATGGACATGCCTCGCAATCACAGAGTTTCACGCCGCACCGCATTAAAGCTCGGTGCGGCCGCCACGGCGTTGCCGCTGGTGCACATCCGCACCGGCCATGCGGCCGGCAAGGTCGCGATCGGCTTCTGGGATCACTGGGTTCCCGCGGCCAACGACGTGATGAAGTCGCAGTGCGAGGCGTTCGCCAAGGCGCACCAGGTCGATGTGCAGGCTGACTTCATCACCTCCGTCGGGTCGAAGAACATCCTGACCATTGCCGCCGAAGGCCAGGCGAAGACCGGGCACGACGTGCAGCAGTTCCCCGGTTGGGAGGTGCAGAATCACGCCGACCAGCTTGAGCCGATCGATGACGTGATGCAGCGGCTGACCGCCAAGTACGGCCCAACCAGCCAGGCGAGCGAATACCTGTTCAAGGTGAAGGGCCACTGGCTCGCGGTGCCGTCCAGCGCCGGCAACCAGAACAAGGGTCCGTGTGGCCGCATCTCGCTGCTGAAGCAGGCCGGGCTCGACGTGCTGGCGATGTATCCGGCGTCGGCCGACGCCACGCCCGCCGCCGAGGACTGGACTTATGACAAGATGCTTCAGGTGGCCGAGGCCTGCCAGAAGATGGGCAAGCCGGTCGGGATTGGACTCGGCGTCACCGCCGACTCCGTGGACACCGCCGGCTCGATGTTCGCCGCGTTCGGCGCTGAACTGGTC
Organism: Acetobacteraceae bacterium; assembly: GCA_035701785.1. GTDB lineage: Bacteria > Pseudomonadota > Alphaproteobacteria > Acetobacterales > Acetobacteraceae > JAMXLO01. Next base: position 8,420 of record DASSRN010000414.1, read on the forward strand.
AGCGCCAAGGGCGACGTCACGGTGAAGTCGGATGCGGTGCGCCAGGCACTGGAATATGCGCAGAAACTGGTGAAGTTCCTGCCTGCCGATGCGGTGAGCTGGGACGATGCGTCGAACAACCGCGCGCTGATCTCGGGCGCTTCGGCGCTGATCTGGAACCCGCCGTCCGCCTGGGCAGTGGCCAAGCGCGATGCGCCGACCGTCGCTGCCGACTGCTGGACCTTCCCCGCACCGAAGGGCCCCAAGGGCCGCTACGTGCCGCTGGGCGCATTCTCGTGGGGCGTGTGGAATTTCGCGCCCAACAAATCGGCGGCCAAGGAGCTGATCGAATACCTGTCGCAGCGCGAACAGGTAGAGGCGCGCGCCAATGCGTCACTCGGCTACGACCTGCCGCCGTTCGCCAGCATGACCGACTTCAAGATCTGGGACGAGGTCGAGCCGCCAAAGGGCACGGTGTACCACTACCCGATCCGCAAGTCGCACAAGGCCGAGAACTGGATCGCGGTGGCGCCGGCGCCGCCCGAGATTGCGGTGCAAATCTACAATCGCGGCACCTTGCCGACCATGCTGGCCAAGCTGCAGAGCGGCCAGTCGATCCAGCAGGTGCAGGACTGGGCACAGGACGAACTGGAAGGCTTCGTCCGCTGATGAACTGATCGGCGAAGGGTCCGGCGAGCGATTTCTGGCGCGCCGGATACCGTCCTCCGCCGACCTCTCGGCCGCCGTTCCGGCGTCGGCCACAAGCAGGCTGCCACCTGGGGATACCTGGGGGCGGCCTGTTGACGTATCTGAACGGCAGCCGCCGCGCGCGGCAACAGGGAGAATAGGCTATGGCCACACAGTACCGGGTCACGCGCCGCCAGGCGCTGCGCATCGGCGCCGCGGCAGGTGCGCTGCCGCTGGTCCACATCCGGACCGCCGGCGCTGCCGGCAAGGTCTCGATCGGCTTCTGGGACCATTGGGTGCCCGGCGGCAATGACGTGATGCAGAAGCAGGTCGACGCCTGGGCCGAGAAGAACAAAGTCGAGGCGCATTGTGACTTCATCACCAGCACCGGCAACAAGCTGCAGCTGACCGGAGTGGCAGAGGCGCAGGCCAAGGCCGGACACGACGCACTCGCGTTCTTCAATTGGGACGTGTTCAACGTTGCCGATGCGCTGGAGCCGATCGACGATGTGATGGGCCGGCTGGTCGCGAAGAACGGCGCAGTGGACGCCAACTGCGAGTACCTGGCGAAGGCCAAGGGCCACTGGGTCGCGGTGCCAACCAGTTCCGGCACGCAGACCAAGCCGCCCTGTGCGCGCATCGGCTGGTTCAAGCAGCAGGGCCTCGACCTGCAGGCGATGTATCCGGTGAAGTCCGAACACAACGCGATGCAGGACGCCTGGACCTGGGACGCGTTCGCCAAATACGCGGAAGCAGCCGCAAAGGACGGCAACACCTTCGCCCTCGGCATGGGCGGCGGCGGCAACACCGACGCGACCGACATGCACGGCGCGCTGTTCAAGGCGTACGGCGCGACGCTGATCGACAAGGACGGCAACATCCAGCTCAAGTCCGACGCGATGCGCCAGGTGCTCGAATTCGCGCAGCGCCTGGTGAAGGCCTACCCGGCCGACGCGGTGAGCTTCGACGATGCGTCGAACAATCGCGCGCTGATCTCCGGCAAGAGTGCGCTGATCTTCAATCCGCCGTCCGCCTGGGCGGTGGCGAAGCGTGACGCGCCGCAGGTGGCGGCCGACTGCTGGACTTTCCCCGCGCCTTCCGGTCCCAAGGGCCGGTTCCTGCCGACGCTGAGCTACTTCTGGGGCGTCTATGGTTTCAGCCAGAACAAATCGGCGGCGAAGGATCTGATCGAATACCTGATGCAACCCGAGCAGGTCGAGCCGCGCTGCGTCGCGACCTCGGGTTACGACATCCCCCCCTATGCCGGACTGCTGGGCTTCAAGGTATGGGAAGAGGTCGAGCCGCCGAAGGGCACGGTCTATAACTATCCGATCCGGCCCTGGCACAACCAGCAGCCCAGTCTGGCTGCCGCCGAAGCGGCACCGGAGATCGCCGTGCAGATCTACAACCGCGCGATTCACAACCAGATGATGGCGCGGCTCAAGGACGGCCAGACGATCCCGCAGGTGATCGCCTGGGCGCAGGACGAACTGGAAGGCTTCGCTCGCTGAGTTTCCAATTGGGGGTCGCCGGGATCGGGCAGCTTGGCGGCTAGAGCCGAGCCGCCGATGGACCTGATCCTGCGCGCACGCATAGAGGGCAAAACATATCGCGCCAGTGGACGCGAGCTGCCGGTGCTCGACCACATCGATCTCGCGCTGGGCACGCGCGAGATCGTCGCCTTGGTAGGTCCATCGGGCTGCGGCAAGACCACGCTGCTACGCATCGCCGGCTGCCTGGACCGCGACTTCGAAGGCACGCTGGAATGGCGTGGCGGCATCATGGCGCGCATCGGCACGGTGTTCCAGGAACCGCGCCTGCTGCCGTGGCGCACGGTACGCGAGAACCTGCTGCTGGCGCAGCAAACGCCAAACCCGGGCTTGGCGGACGACCTGTTGCAGTCGCTGGACCTGGCGGCGTTTCGCGATGCGTTTCCTCGCACGCTGTCACTCGGCATGGCACGTCGCGTCGCGATCGCCCGCGCCTTCGCGATCGAGCCAGAGCTCATGCTGCTGGACGAGCCGTTCGTGTCACTCGATGCGGCGATGACCGCACGCACGCAGGAACTGCTGCTGGCGGCGTGGCACGCACGACCGACCGCGGTACTGCTGGTCACGCACGACCTGCCGGAGGCAGAGAAGCTTGCCGATCGCATCGTGATGCTGAGCGGCCGCCCCTCGCATGTGCTTCGCGAGATCGCACCGCAGCGCGGCTCGCGTGACCTCCCCACAGATCGCGTCTAGCCTGCCCGCAAGCCGAAGGAGGACGTCCCATGCGCAAGCTTGCCGGCATGGAGATCGACGTATTCGAGGCAGGTGACGGTCCGCCGGTTCTGTTCCTGCACGGCGCGAACGGCTTTGCGCCCGACCATCCCTATGTGGCGCCGCTGGCCGCGCGGCATCGCCTGATCGCGCCGTCGCACCCGGGGTTCGGCAAATCGGCACTGCCAGACTGGATAGATGCAGTGGACGACATCGCCTATGTGCATCTCGAGCTGCTCGATCAGCTCCAGCTCGATCGGGTGGACGTGATCGGCTGCTCGCTGGGCGGTTGGATCGCCGCCGAGATGGCAACCAAAGTGCCGGCGCGGTTCCACCGCCTGGTGCTGGTCGGGCCGGTCGGGGTGAAAACTGGACCGATGGATCGGCTCGACGTGCCGGACATCTTCGCGCTGCCGCAGACTGCGCTGGAAAGGCTCCTGTTCCACGACCCCGAGCGCATGCGCACCGATCCTGGTCGGCTGAGCGATGAGCAGCTGTCGATGATGATGCGCAATCGCGAGACGCTGGCACTGCTGACCTGGGAGCCGTACATGCACAATCCGAAGCTTCGCCATCGGCTGCATCGCGTCACCACGCCGACGCTGCTGCTGCGCGGCGAGAGCGACGGGCTGGTATCGGCCGACTATCTCGCCGGTTTTGCGCGGCTGCTACCAGACGCGCGCACCGACACGATCGCGCACGCCGGCCACGCACCGCAGATCGAGCAGCCAGATTCCTTCGTGAATCGCGTGCTGGCGTTCCTGGATGCAGGAGATCTGCGATGAGGGCCTGGCATTTCAGCGAGAACGCCTATCCCTACCTGCCGCCGGCTGACGAGTACGAGTCGATCCGCGTCAGCCTGCCCAACCGGGTGTACGACCCGGAGAAGGGCGCCGCGCTGTACGACCGCTTCCTCGACGAGTGGCTCATCGCGGAAGACGAGGGTATGGACATCATGCTCAACGAGCACCACCAGACGGCGACCTGCGTCGATCCGGCCGCACCTCTGGTGTTGGCGGCACTGGCACGGCTGTCGAAGAAGGCGCGGCTGCTGATCCTGGGCAACCCGATCGCCAACCGCCGCCAGCCGGTGCGCGTCGCGGAAGAGATGGCGATGATCGACGTGCTGTCGCGCGGCCGCCTCGAGGCCGGCTTCGTGCGCGGCGTGCCGTATGAGGTGCTGCCGGCGAACAGCAATCCGGTGCGGATGAACGAGCGCGAATGGGAGGCGCTCGACCTCATCATCAAGACGTGGACCACGCATGACGGGCCGTTCAGCCACGAAGGCCGCTTCTTCCACTATCGCGCGGTGAACATCTGGCCGCGCTGCTATCAGCAGCCGCATCCGCCGGTGTGGATCAGCACCACAAGTCCTGGTGGCGCCGCACGGGTCGGTGCGCGCGGCTTCGTGCAGGCGACGTTCCTCACCGGCTTCGACGGCACGCGCGCGGTGTTCGATGCCTATCGTCGTGGCTGGCGCGAGGCCGGGCGCGGCAGCGACGTGCCGGCGCATCGGCTGGCCTATGCGGCAATGGTCTACACGGCGCCCACTGAGGCGGAGGCGCGCGCCGGGGCGGAGAAGCTGCTGTGGTACATCACGTCCAACAAGGTGCCGCCGCACTTCGCCAATCCGCCCGGCTACGTGCCGGTTGCCGCCAACGTCGCGATGCTGCGCGGCGCCGAGCACCCGCTGAGCGCATTCCGCAAGGCCGCGACGGTGGATGGTGCGATCGAGGCCGGCATCATGTTCGCCGGCACGCCCGACCAGGTGCATCGCCAGATGAAGCGCCTCTACGACCATGTCGGCGGCTTCGGCCACCTGCTGATCATGGGCCAGGCCGGGTTCCTAGAGCATGAGGAGACGGTGCTGGGGATCCGCACCTTCGCGCGGGAACTCTATCCGCGGCTGAAGGAGCAGTTTTCCGATATGGCGGTGACTGGTGTAGCCTAGCGAAGGAGATTCACTACAGAGACACAGAGATCACAGAGTTTCTCGGTGTTCTCTGCGTCTCTGTGGTGATCCTTCCTTGCTGCCACCCGGAGCCCATCCATGAGTGTGACCGAACCCGCAACCACGGAAGCTGGCCGCGATTTCATTCGCGACATCATCCAGTCCGACCTGGATGCGGGACGGGTGACCGGCGTCGTGACCCGCTTCCCGCCGGAACCCAACGGCTACCTCCACATCGGGCATGCCAAGGCGATCTGCCTGAACTTCGGCGCCGCGGAAGAGTACCGTGGTCGCTGTCACTTGCGCTTCGACGACACCAATCCGACCAAGGAAGAGCAGGAGTTCATCGACGCCATCCAGCGCGACGTGCACTGGCTGGGCTTTGACTGGGGCAAGCACCTGTATCACGCGTCGGACTATTTCGAGCAGCTGTACGAATGGGCCGAGTACCTGATCCGCGAAGGCAAGGCCTACGTAGACGACACGCCGCCCGACCAGATGCGCAGCCAGCGAGGCACGTTGACCGAGCCCGGACAGAACTCGCCATTCCGCTATCGCTCGGTTGAGGAGAACCTCGACCTGCTCCGCCGCATGCGCGCCGGCGAGTTCCCCAACGGCGCCCGCGTGCTGCGCGCAAAGATCGACATGGCGTCGCCCAACATGAACCTGCGCGATCCTGTGCTGTACCGCATCCTGCACGCCGAACATCCGCGGACCGGCAACGCGTGGTGCATCTATCCCACATACGACTACGCGCACGGCCAGTCGGACGCGATCGAGGGCATCACGCACTCGCTCTGCACGCTGGAGTTCGAGGACCACCGGCCGCTGTACGACTGGTTCATCGACAACCTCCCGGTGCCGGCGCGCCCGCACCAGTACGAGTTCGCGCGGCTCAACATCGCCTACATGGTGATGTCGAAGCGCATCCTGACGCGGCTGGTGAGCGAAGGTCGCGTCGCCGGGTGGGACGATCCGCGCATGCCGACGCTCGCTGGTGTGCGCCGGCGCGGCATTCCCGCTGCAGCGTTGCGCGAGTTCGTCCGTCGCAGCGGCATCACCAAATCGAACAGCGTGGTGGAGTATTCGGCATGGGAGTTCGCGATCCGCGAACTGCTGAACCGCACCGCGCTGCGACGGATGGCGGTGCTGCGTCCGCTGAAGCTCGTGCTGGAGAACTGGCCGGAGGGCCGCACCGAAACCCTGGAAGCGATCAACAATCCTGAAGATGCGTCCGCCGGCACACGCCCGATCAACTTCGGCCGCGAAATCTACATCGAGCGTGACGACTTCATGGAGGATCCGCCAAAGAAGTTCTTCCGCCTCGCCCCAGGCCGCGAGGTGCGCTTGCGCTACGGCTACTTCGTCACCTGCCGCGAGGTGGTGAAGAACGCTGCCGGCGAAGTCGTCGAACTGCGCTGCACCTATGATCCTGCGACACGCGGCGGCAATGCGCCACCGGATGGACGCAAGGTGCAAGCAACGCTGCACTGGGTCGCCGCCGCCGATGCCATCAAAGCGGAAGTGCGGCTCTACAGCCACTTGTTCGTGCGACCCGATCCGGGCGCGGGCGGCGACATCGTGGCAGATCTTAATCCCGACTCGCTCGAGGTGATCCACGACTGCCTTCTGGAGCCGGCGCTCGCCGCCGCACCGACGGGCGAAGCGGTGCAGTTCGAGCGTCTCGGCTATTTCTGCGCCGACCCTGACAGCACGCCGGGACGTCCGGTGTTCAACCGCACCGTCGGGCTCCGCGACACCTGGGCGAAGGTTCAGGGACGAGGAGCCTGACCGCATGCAATTCGGTGCTGCGATGTTCTTCACTGACGCGTCGATGACGCCGCAGGAACTCGGGCCGCTGCTGGAGGAGCGTGGGTTCGAATCGCTGTGGGTGCCGGAGCACTCGCACATCCCATTGGTGCGCACCAAGGCGTTCCCCGGCGGCACCGAACTGCCACGGCCATACTACGACATCATGGACCCGTTCCTCGTGCTCACCGCAGCAGCGGTGGCGACGAAAACGCTGAAGGTCGGTACCGGTGTCTGCCTGATCAACCAGCGCGATCCGATTCAGACCGCGAAGCTGGTCGCCTCGCTGGATCAACTCTCCGGCGGGCGCTTCCTGTTCGGTGTCGGCAATGGCTGGAACAAGGAGGAGATGGAGCATCACGGCACGGCATTCGAGACGCGCCACAGGCTGTCGCGCGAACGGATCGAGGCGATGAAGCTGATCTGGACCGAGGACACCGCCGAGTACGACGGCGAGTTCGTCAACTT
>DASSRN010000415.1:0-4513 GCA_035701785.1 Acetobacteraceae bacterium
CGCGCTGATGCAGCGCCTGGCAGAACTGCTCGCCGAACAGAAGGAGCGTCACCAGGGCGGATCGAAGTGGATCGGCACCGCCGGCACGTCACCATTCGGCGCCTATGGCTACAACCCCGAAGGCGTGCGCATCGGCCAGCACGAGTCGCGGCACCGGCGCGCGGTGAAGGTGTGGGACCGGCGCGACTTCCGCGACCTCGACGACACGGTGGAGCAGGGCACGCGCAACCTGAAGCTCGCGCTGCGACGGCTGCGGAAATTCGCGCGCCAGGGCGCGGCGACCGAGCTCGATCTGCCCGACACGATCCGCTCGACCGCGAAGAACGCCGGCACGCTGGACCTGAAGCTGGTGCCGGAGCGGCACAACGCGGTGAAGGTGCTGCTGTTCCTCGATGTCGGCGGGTCGATGGATGATTTCGTCAAGCTGTCGGCGGAGCTGTTCTCAGCCGCGCGCTCGGAGTTCAAGCATCTGGAGTATTTCTACTTCCACAACTTCCCTTACGAGCGCGTGTGGAAGAACAACCGTCGGCGGCATGACGAACGGATTCCGACGCTGGAGGTCATCCGCAAATACGGGCCGGACTACAAGCTGATCTTCGTCGGTGACGGCGCGATGTCGCCGTACGAGATCACTATGTCGGGCGGCAGCGTCGAGCACATGAACGACGAACCGGGCAAGGTCTGGCTCGACCGGCTGACCTCGCACTACTCGCGCGCGGCCTGGCTCAATCCGACGCCGCGCGGTGCGTGGCAGCATGTGCGTTCGATCGGCATGATCAGCGAGCTGATGGAAGGCCGCATGTATCCGCTGACGGTGAACGGCATCGACGAGATGTCGCGCGAGCTGAGTCATTGACGCGGCTTGCAGGCAAGGTAGCGCTGATCACCGGCGCGGGAACCGGAATCGGCCGCGCGACCGCGCTCCTGTTTGCGCGTGAAGGTGCTCGAGTGGCGATCGCCGAGATCGACACTGTGGCGGGCGAGGAGGCTGCCCATCTCGCCGGCAACGGCGCGATCTTCATCCGCACCGACGTGACGGACGAGACCAGCATGCAGGCGGCTGTGCGCACCACAGTGCAGCAATTCGGTGCGCTGCACGTGCTGCACAACAATGCCGGCGGCTCGACGCCGCAGGACAACACCGTGGTCGACGCGCCGCTGGAAGAGTTCTGGCGCGTGATCAGGCTCGACCTGTTCGGCACGTTCCTGGGCTGCCGCTGCGGCATCCCCGCCATCGTCCAGTCTGGCGGTGGATCGGTGATCAATATGTCGTCGAACGTCGCACTGATGGGCATCGCCGGGCGCGACTGCTACACCGCGGCGAAGGGTGCGGTCGCCGCGATCACGCGCTCGATGGCGGTGGAATTCGCGCCGCAGAAGGTAAGGGTCAACGCGATCGCGCCGTCGGCGACGATGACCGATCGGGTGCGACGACTGGTCGCGGGCAACGCCGCGCTCACCAGGCTGGCGGATGCGCATCTGCTGGGGCTGATCGAACCGCAGGACATCGCCGACATGGCGCTGTTCCTGGCGTCGGATGAATCGCGCATGGTCACCGGCCACGTGTACCCGGTGGACAGCGGCGTGACGATTTCCTGAGGAGGAAACCATGAAGATCAAGCGCGTGGAGCACATCGCCATCGCGGTCAATTCGCTGAAGCAGTCGATGGACATGCTGCAGAACACCTTTGGCATTCCGCTGGAGTACGAGGAACAGATCGGTGCCACGCGGCTGGCGATGCTGCCGGTGGGCGAGACCTATATCGAACTGCTCGAGAGCAAGGCCGCCGACTCCGGCGTGAACAATTGGATCGCCGACAAGGGCGAGGGCCTGTTCCATATCTGCTTCGAGGTCGAGGACATCGACGGCGCGCTGTCGGAGCTGAAGGCGAAGGGTGTGAAGCTGCGCGACGAGACGCCGCGCATCGGCCATGGCGGCGCGCGCATCGCGTTCATCGATCCTGCATCCACCGGCAACGTGCTGATCGAACTGGCGGAACTGCCCGCCGGGCACGGAGCGCACGCATGACCGGCTTCGTGCATCCCGAATACCTGGTCGAGACCGACTGGCTCGCGCAGAACGTGAACAATCCCGATGTGGTGGTGCTGGACTGCACCACGCACCTGATCCCGGACCCGAAGATCACCTACCAGGTGAAGCCGGACCGTGATGGCTTCGAAGCGGGGCACATCCCCAACGCGCAGTTCGTCGACATGCTGCGCGACGTGTCGGACACCTCGCAGCAGCTTCGCTTCATGCGGCAGTCGCCGGAGGACTTCGCCGCGGCGATGCGCCGGTTCGGCGTCAGCAACCGCACGCGGGTGGTCAGCTACAGCACGGCCAATGTGCAGTGGGCGACGCGGCTGTGGTGGCTGCTGCACGAGTTCGGCCATGACAATGCAGCCGTGCTGAACGGCGGTTGGCAGAAGTGGCAGCACGAGGGCCGCGCCGTGGAGTCCGGCCCGGCGAAGGCACGCAATGCCGGCGACTTCACTGTGCGCCAGGTGCGCAACCTGATGGTCGGCAAGGACGAGGTGCTGCGCGCGATCGGCGATGGCGCGGTCTGCACGATCAACGCGTTGCAGCCGCAGCAGCACGCGGGCACCGGCGGCAACGCCTACGGCCGGCCGGGCCGCATCGCCGGCAGTGTCAATCTGCCCGCGTCGCACCTGCTCGATCCCGCGACCAACGCCTTCCTGCCGGCCGATGAACTGCGCAGTCGGTTCGAGGCCGTAGGCGCGATGGACAAGCGGGTGATCAACTACTGCGGCGGCGGGATCGCGGCGAGCGCCGATGCACTGGCGCTGATCATGCTGGGGCACAAGGACGTGAAGCTGTACGACGCCTCGCTGTCGGAGTGGGCAAAGGATCCGGCGCTGCCGATGGAAACCGGTTGATCTGCGGAGGGAACACCCATGCTGCTGCCACTGAACGGGCGCAACATCGCCTATGACCTGGCGGGACCGGAGAACGCGCCGGTCGTCTGCATGACGCACTCGCTGGCCTCGGACGGCGGGATGTGGACCGAACAGGTGCCGCCGCTGCTCGCCGCTGGCTTCCGCGTGCTGCGGATCGACATGCGCGGCCATGGCGGCAGCGGGCCGGTCGCCGGCGACTACACGATGAGCGCGCTTGCAGGCGATGTCGCCGCGGTGCTCGACGCGCTCTCGATCACCCGCGTGCACTATATCGGCCTCTCCATCGGCGGCATGCTTGGCCAGGCATTTGCGCTGGAGCACGGCAACAGGCTCGCCTCGGCGATGTGGTGCGACACGCTGCCATCCACGCCGGGCGGCGGCGATGCGGTGTGGCAGCAGCGCGTCGATACCGTCCGTGGCGCCAGCTCCCTGACGCCGCTGGCCGATCCGACCATCGAGCGCTGGCTCACCGATGCGGTGCAGCAGGAGCGGCCGGGACGCTGGAAGCAGATCCGCGACACCATCATCGGCACCACGCCCGCCGGCTATCTCGGCTGCGTCGCGGCGATCCGCAACTTCGACTTCGTCGCACGCCTGCCGTCGCTGAAGCTGCCGGTCCTCGTCGTGTGCGGCGACCAGGATGCCGGCACGCCGCCCGAGGGCAATCGGCAGATCGCCAGCCTGGTGCCCGGCGGGCGCTACGAGGAGATTGCCAATGCGCGGCACTTCCCCAATGTCGAGCATCCCGACACGTTCAACCGCATCATGCTGGGCTGGCTGAACGCGCAGCGCTGAAGGAGCCAACCATGCGTCTGGCAAACAAGATCGGCATCGTCACCGCGGCGGCCTCCGGCATGGGTCGGGCCGGCGCGCTGCGTTTCGCGCAGGAGGGTGCGTCGGTCGGCGTCGTGGACCTCGACGAGGCGCGCGCCAGCGCAGTGGCGAAGCAGATCACCGACGCCGGCGGCAAGGCGATCGCGCTGGCCGGCGACCTGCGCCAGGACGGCTTTGCGCGCGAAATTGTGCGGCGCACCGCGAATGCGTTCGGCGGGCTCGACTTCGTCTGGAACCATGTCGGCCATCCCGGTCCCGCGGCGATCGAGGGCATCGACTGGAAGGACTACGAGCTGGCCATGGACCTCAACCTGCGCACGGTGCTGGTGACCACCGAGGCAGCGATCCCGGAACTGCGCGCCCGCGGCGGCGGCGCGCTGCTCTACACCGCGTCCACGTCGGGGCTGACCGGATCGCAGTTCAGCCCAGTCTACAATATCGCCAAGTTCGGCGTGGTCGGCCTGGTGCACGGCCTCGCCAAGCGCTACGCGCGGGAGAAGATCCGGGTGAACGCAGTGTGCCCGGGACCGACCGACACGCCTATGCTGCGCGTGTTCGTCGCGCGCCCCGACAGCCAGCTGCCGCCCGGCGAAACGCCGGAGACGCTGGTGGTGAAGCGCGGCGGCCAGGTGCCGATGGGACGCCCGGCGCGGCCCGAGGAGATCGCCAACGCGGCGCTGTTCCTGATCTCAGACGAAGCGTCCTACGTCACCGGCGTAGCGCTGCCGGTGGACGGGGGCGCCACTGCCTGAAGTGTGAA
>DASSRN010000416.1:0-2224 GCA_035701785.1 Acetobacteraceae bacterium
CGGATCGGTCGCGATGATCTCCTGCAATGTGCGGCCGGAATAGACGCGCAGCAGCAGAGCGATCAGCCCCGACACGATCGCCGCATCCGACACGCCGGCGAGGAACAGGCGGCCGTCTCGCAGTGTGCCCTCCATCCACACCCGGCTCTGGCAGCCCGGCACGCGATGCGCATCGTCCATCCACGCTTCGGGGAACGGCGGCAGCTTGCGGCCGAGTTCGATGATGAACTGATAGCGATCCATCCAGTCGTCGAACTCCGCCAGTTCGTCGTCGATCGCGGCGATGGCATCGGCGGCGGTGGGTTCCTCGGGACGAACGAACGGATCGCTCACAGCTTCAGCAGCCGCGTCGCGTTGTCGCCGGCGATCTTCCCCTTGTCCTCGGCGCAGAGCGGGATGGTGGGCAGCCAGTCGGCGCCGGGCTTGTTGGCGACGAACGGGTAGTCGATCGAGAATATGATGCGGTCGACGCCCATCTCCTGCACGCAGCACAGCAGCGCGGGATTGGAGAAGAAGCCGCTGGTGGTGATGTAGAAATGCTGGCAGAACACATCGCGGAACGAGCGGCTGCCGCCGCCGCGCGCGAACCCCATGTCGATGCGCCACAGCAGGAACGGCAGGCCCTCGCCCAGATGGCCCAGGATGATCTTCAGGTTCGGGTATTTGTCGAATACGCCGGACAGCACCATGCGTACGCCCTGCGTCGCGGTCTCCACCGTGAAGCCCCAGGCGGCGCGCAGGATCATCGGCCAGTCCTGCGCATAGTCCTTGTAGTAGGTGTCGATCACCGCAGCATGCGGCATGGTCGGATGTAGATACAACGGCACATCCAGCGCGGCGGCACGCTCGCAGACGGGCCAGAAGCGCGTGTCGTCGAAGAACACGCCGTTGGTGGTGCCGTTGATCAGCGCGCCCTTGAAGCCGAGGCGCGTCACCGCGCGTTCCAGTTCATCTGCCGCCGCGTTTGGATCGGGCGTGGGGATGGCGGCGAAGGCGGCGAAGCGATCGGGATGCGCGCGCACTGTCCCGGCCAGCCGGTCGTTGGCGGCGCGTGCGAGGCGCACCGCAGTCTCGGCATCCATCTTCTGCAGGCCGGGATTGCCATGCGACAGCACCTGCATGTCGATGCCCGCCTCGTCCATTTCCTTGATGCGCAGGTTGGTGAGGTCGTTGAGCCTCTCCGCGATGGCCGGGAGCTGCCGCTGATCCTCCGGCGCATAGGCGCGCACGATGTCGGGGTCCTGGTAGTGCTCCTCGATCGTGATGACGCGCGGCTTTGCTGGCATGGCAGCCTCCCTGATTCACTCCAGTCATCGACTGCCCGCACGCGCTGGTCAACGGCGCCGGAGCGTGGTCGGGAAACAATGTGCACCGGCTGTGACGCCATTCACAGGTCGCAATGGAACCTGTGCAACATTCGACGGCGCACCAGATCCGAAAGTGGCAACAATGAACCGACAGCACCGACTGGGTGGGACGGGCCAGAGATCTCATCCGACGTGGCTCTGTAGCATCGGTTTGGTGTCGGTCGCCTGGCTTGGCGCGTGCGCGACCGCACCGGTCGACCAGATACACCAGTTCTCCAAGGCGTTCGACACGGTGAATGCCGCGGGCCAGCCGCTATTGGACGACCTCTCGATTTCAGAGCGCAGCCTGGGAACACGGCTTGCACCAAGCGTGGCCAAGGATGGGTGCGGGTATACCCAAATGCGCAGCACTGGGGCGGTGCTGGGCTTGTGCACGCGCGACGCACCGTTTTTCTCCGATATCGGCGATCCACCGGATACCAAGCGGCTGCGCGAAGGGTTCGCCGTGCTGCAGCGCTATATCGACCTTCTGGTCGGACTTGCCGACGGGAAGGCGACGGCGGACACCGTCGCGCAGGCCGATGCTCTGCTGCTAAAGGTGCGCGACCTCGTGACGCTGGCTGGTGGGCCGGCGGCTCCAGGCCTTGGCGCGGCGCTCGCGGCGCTGGACCCGCTGCTGAACGATGTCGTGAACCAGCTTTCGGCGCACGAGGCTCGGCAACTGATTCTTCAGAGCCAGCAGGCGGTGAGCAATCTGATCATCGCCCTGCGTGACGCAACACCAGCCGTCTTCAACACCCTGACCACTGATACTGAAGCCCGGCTCGGTATTCGGCATTCGCCGACACTGGCTGCCGACGAGGCCAGATACACGGCCTATCGCAAGGTCGTGGCGAACTACTACGTGCTGCTGGACC
>DASSRN010000417.1:0-2040 GCA_035701785.1 Acetobacteraceae bacterium
GAGTAGCGCCGTGCTGAAGGGGCGGCTGGGGTTGGAACAGGCTCGGCTGCCCCATGCCGACCGCCACGGACTGATCTACCTGGAGCGCGGCGCACTATCAGTCGAGGACGGCTGCCTGCGGTTTATCGCCGCTGGCAGTGATCTGCTGGCGGCCGGGGATTATCGCATCCCGCACCAGTCGCTGTCGCTGGTGCTGCTCGGCCCTGGCGCCACGGTCAGCCACGATGCGCTGCGCCTGCTGGCACGGCATGGCACGGGATTGTCGGCAGTCGGCGAGGATGGCGTGCGGCTGTATACCGCCCATCCCCTGTTACCGGATTCTTCGGCTCTGGCGCGGGCGCAGGTGCGCGCTTGGGCCGACGACAAGGGCGCCAGGATGGCGGTGGCACGACGGATGTATGCGTGGCGGCTTGGCGAGGTGCTGCCACATCGCGACATCGCCGTGCTTCGGGTCGTGTCCCCTTGCGTGGTGTAGGAACGGCATCGGTTCCTTAGCGGGGTTGAGCCGCTGTCAGGCTGCCACGGCGGGCAGGCTGACGGTTGGAACATCGCTGATCGGCGCGAGCGTCTCAAGGCTCACGTAGCGCCGCTGAATGGCCCACTCGTCATTCTGCTCGAGCAGGATGGCTCCGACCAGCCGTGTGACGGCGGCCTCGTTGGGGAAGATGCCGACGACGTCGGTGCGGCGCTTGATCTCGCCGTTGACGCGCTCCAGCGGGTTGGTGCTGTGGATCTTGGCCCTGTGCTCCTTGGGGAACGTCATGAACGCCAGCACATCGGCCTCGGCGGCGTCCATGAGGGCGGCGAGTTTGGGCACCCGGGGGCGGAGCTGATCGGCGACGCAGCGCCACTGTTTGCGGGCGGCATCGGCGTCTGCCTCGGCGAAGGCAGTGCCGATCCAGGCCGAGACGAGGCGTCGATGCCCCTTGCCGGCGTGCGCCAGGACGTTGCGCATGAAGTGGACGCGGCAACGTTGCCAAGAGGCGTGCAGCACACGGCTGACAGCGGCCTTGAGGCCCTCGTGGCTGTCCGAGATGACCAGCTTCACGCCGCGCAGGCCGCGCCGGGCAAGCGAGCGCAGGAAGTCGGTCCAGAACGTTTCGGCCTCGCTGGCGCCGGTGGCCATGCCGAGCACCTCCCGACGGCCGTCGGTGTTGACCGCCACCGCGATCGTGGCGGCGACCGAGACGATGCGTCCGGCCTGGCGCACTTTGACGTAGGTCGCGTCGAGCCAGAGATACGGCCATTCGCCCTCGATCGGCCGGGAAAGGAAGGCATTCACGCGTTCGTCGATCTCGCCGCAGAGCCGCGACACCTGGCTCTTGCTGACGCCGGACGCCCCCATGGCCTGCACCAGATCGTCGACAGCGCGGGTCGAGACGCCATGGACGTAGGCTTCCTGGATCACCGCCGTCAGCGCCTTCTCGGCCGTGCGACGGGGCTCGAGAAAGGACGGGAAGTAGCTGCCGCGGCGCAGCTTGGGGATGCGCAGCTCGACGGTCCCGGCGCGCGTCTCCCAGTCCCGGTCGCGATAGCCGTTGCGTTGTGCCAGCCGGTCAGCGCTGCGTTCGCCATGTGCCGCGCCGGTCATGCCGCCGACTTCCAGCTCCATCAGGCGCTCGGCGGCAAAGCCGATCATCTCGCGCAACATGCCGGCATCGCTGCCTTTCGCCAGCAACTCGCGCAGGGCAGTCTCTTGGTCGGTCATCGTGGGGTCCTTGGGTCAGAGTTGCGTGTACCAACCCAACCCTAACCAGGTTCACCGCGGTGGCCGCCTCCTACACCACGTCCAGGGACATGACCCACGCACGCCTGACAGGGATCTGGACGGTGTGGGCTGAGACGCTGCACGCCATACCGAATTCGTTCGACAGGACCGCCAGCGCGGAACTGCGACGGCGAATTGACGCGTGGCGCGTTGATGCGAATCCAAAGTTGGAACCCGTTGATGCGACCGCGCGCGACCTGAGCCGGCTCGCGATCAATCTGATGCGGGCTGGCCTGCCGAATGCAGCAGTTTTGCGCCGCCTGGACGACGTC
>DASSRN010000418.1:0-5995 GCA_035701785.1 Acetobacteraceae bacterium
TGCGGATGGCGGACCGGCGCTCTACAGTCATCGACGCATTGGGGCCGGTGGGCGGATGTTCAGTTGTCTGAAGTTCCGCTCGATGGTGGTCGACGCCGACGGCGCGCTGCGCCGATTGCTGGCCGCGGATCCCGCCGCTGCGGCAGAATGGGCGGCCACTCAGAAATTGCGGAACGATCCACGCATCACTCGCGTCGGACGTTTCCTCCGCGCCTCCAGCCTTGACGAACTCCCGCAGCTGCTGAACGTGCTGCGGGGCGAAATGAGTCTGGTTGGTCCGCGCCCGATTGTGCGTGCCGAGGTGGCGCGGTATGGCAGCAACATTGAGCACTATTACGCGGCCAAGCCAGGGCTGACAGGACTGTGGCAGGTCAGTGGCCGCAGCAGTATGTCCTACGCGCAACGCGTGCAGCTCGATGTCTGGTACGTCCGCAACTGGTCTCTCTGGCACGACATCGCAATTCTGTTCAAGACTATTCCTGCCGTGTTCCTGCAGCGCGGTGCACACTGATATTTCGTGCTCGATCCCGGCTTGTACGACTTGGCATTGCAATCCGCGAAGGCCCAGCAAAAGCGAAGCCCTGGAACCGCTGGCCGAACTGTTTCGCTGACGTCCCCGCTGCTCTGGGATTGCTGGAATGTCGCCTGTCACGTGAACCCCTTGTATCTGGCTCGCGCGAAGTTGGCCCAGGCCTCTTGGAATTTCGACTGATCTGTGGGAATCACAAGAATCCCAGCGCTTGGCGCAGTGTTTGCATTACTGCCAAAAATACTGACACTGGAAACGGGCCTGGTTGCTGACGTGGAAAGCTCCATCTTGCAAGCGACGCGCTCCGATGCCGCCCATACCTTCAGTGGGCTCAGTCCCGACGAACGGCGTCACCTCCGGGAGTGGCAAAGTGCAGCCGGTAGGATCGGCATCGACGCGGTTGAGGACCTCGCGTCGCGACCGTGGCCTTGTCCGGTTGCTGATACTGTTATTGGTGTGTTCCGCGCCGGGTCGGAGACTGCCCCTTGGTTGGTCATTGGCCACAATGGCGCGTGGGCTGTTGCATTCTGCGCAGAGGGGTCGGTTTCGCAGACGCTGCATTCGCTCGCGGAAGCGCTGGCGATCATCTACCCTGGGCCACTCTCAGGCGTGCTACAGCACCGGAACTAGCTGGGGAAGCTATTTGCGCTATCGCTGGCGCAGCTTAGCGGGCTGAGTTCGCGCTTAGTAAATCCCCAGGTGCTGGTGCAGATCGACACCAGCCTGTTGCAGCGCCCGCGCCGTGTCGTCCACCACCACGCGCCCGCTGTTCAGGATCACGATGTCGTCCGCCACATCGAACACCAGCTTGGCGTTCTGCTCCACCAGCAGGATCGAAAGCCCGTGCTGCTTGAGCTGCCGGATCGTCGCCATCACCTCGGCCACGATCTGTGGCGCCAGCCCTTCCGACGGCTCATCCATCAGCAGCACACGAGGGTTCGACATCAGCGCGCGCCCGATCGCCAGCATCTGCTGCTCGCCGCCTGACAGATAGCCCGCATACTGGTCGCGCCGCTCGCTCAACCGCGGAAACGTCGCGCACACGCGATCGAACGTCCACGGCTCGGCGCCATTGCTGCGCGCGCGGCGTGCCGCAACAACAAGGTTCTCGCGCACCGTCAGACTGCGAAAGATACGCCGCCCCTGCGGCACCAGCGCCACGCCGCGCGCCGCGATCGCCTCAGGCGGGCGGCCGGTCACCGGCGTGCCATGCACCGCCACCGCACCCCGGCGTGGCGGCAGCAGGCCGACCGCGACGTTCATGCAGGTAGATTTGCCGGCGCCGTTGCGACCCAGCAGGCCCAGCAGGCGCCCTTCCGTCAGGCGCAGCGACACGCGATGCAGCACGTGGCTGTCGCCGTAATACGCGTCGATGTCGCTCAGCGTGAGTGCGTCATTCGCCAAGATAGATCTCCCGCGTGCGCGGATGCTGCACCACTTCGGCGCGCGTGCCTTCCACCTCGACCCGGCCGAAATGCAGCACAGTGATGCGCTCGGCGAATTCCAGAGCAACGTCCATGTCGTGTTCGATCATCACGATGGTGACGTCGCGCGGAATGCCCGCGATCAGCGCCAGCACGTCGCGTCGCTCCTCCACCGACAGCCCTGCGAACGGTTCGTCCAGCAGCAGCACCTTCGGGCTCTGCGCCAGCGCCATTGCGATCTCGACACGGCGGCGCTCGCCATACGAGGTCTGGGCGACCGGCCTGCCGGCCAGATGATCCAGCCCGACGCGCGCCAACGTCGCGTGCGCCGTGTCCAGCAGATCGCGCTGCCGATCCAGCCGCACGACCGGGTTCCACCGCAGCTTCGACAGACCCAGCAGCGAGAGCGACACGTTGCGCACCAGCGTCTCGCCGGGGAACAGCGTGATGATCTGATAGGTCCGTGCCAGCCCCAGATGCGCGCGGCGCCGCGTCGGCACGCGCGTCAGATCGTGGCCGAACAGCATCACCGCACCCGAGTCCACGCTGAGCTCGCCGGTGATCAGGTTGAACAGCGTGGTCTTGCCGGCGCCGTTCGGACCGATGATCAACCGCCGCTCGCCAGGCGCGACCGCGAGGTTCACTGCCGACGTCACGCGCAGCCCGCCGAATGCCTTGTTGACGTCGCGCACCTCCAGCGCGTTCATCGGCTGCCTTCGCGGCCCAGCACCGCTTGCGGTCGCGGTCGCCGCAGCGCGAGCGCCCAGCGCCACAGCCGCACCGAGCCCGGCACCAGCCCTTCCGGCATGAACACCACGATGAGCACGAAGATCGCGCCCAGCAGGAAGTTCCAGCGCTCGATATACGCGCTGGCGATGTCCTTCATCAGGATGACCAGCACCGCGCCGGCGATCGGCCCCAGCAGCGTCGCCGTGCCGCCGGCGATCACCATCAGCAGCGCCTCGGCCGAAGCACTCAGCGCCACCGTCTGCGGACTGACGAACTGGTTGTAATAGAGGTACAGCAGCCCGGCGACGCCGCTCCAGAAGCCAGAGAACAGGAAGGCCAGAAAGCGCGTCAGCCACACGTTGTAGCCCAACGCCGTCATCCGTCGCGGCTGATCGCGCGTGCCGCGAAGCGCCGCCCCGAACGGCGAGGCGACGAACACCGCCATCGCACCGACGGTGACCAGGAACACCACGAGCGTCGCCCAGTAAAATGCGTCGGCCGAGGTCAGCGCCACGCCGAACGGGGCAGGGCGCGTGGTGATCGATACGCCGTTATCGCCGTTGGTCAGGCTGATCCATCGATAGGCGATGCCCCAGACGATCTGCCCCAGCGCGACGGTGATCATGACGAAGCCAAGGCCGGTGCCGCGCAGCGCCAGCACCGCGAACATCGCGGTCGCCACCAGCGTGACCAGCAGCGCGCCGATATCCGCCACCACATGCGCATGCCCGGCGTTGATCAGCGTCGCGCCGGCATAGGCGGCGATGCCGAACAGGCCGGCGTGGCCCAGCGTCACCAGCCCCGCATAACCCACCAGCACATTCAGCCCCAGTGCCAGGATCGCGAAGATCAGCATCTGCGCCGCAACGTTGATGTAGTAGCTGTTGCCGACCCACCACGGCAGCGTCGCCAGCGCCAGCAGCGCCAGCGCGAGTGCAACGCGCCTCACAGCGCGACCCGGCCGAACAGACCCTGCGGCCGCAGCACCAGCACGACGAGCATCGGCAGGAACAGCACGACATAGGCGAGTTCCGGGAACACCGCCTGGCCGAAATTATACAGGAAGCCCACGACAAAGCTGCCCACCAGCGACCCCGCCAGTCGTCCGGTGCCGCCCAGGATCACCACCACCAGCGCCAGCGGCAGCATGTCCTGGTCGATGCCCGGATACACCGACAGAATCGGGCCGCCGATCACGCCGGCGAAGCCCGCCAGTCCCGCACCGAGTGCAAACACAATGGTGAACAGGTGCGACACGCGGATGCCGACCACGCGCGCCATCGCCGGGTCGTCCACCGCGGCGCGGATCATCGCCCCGAGCCTGGTGCGGTCCAGCAGCAGCCACAGCGCCGCGGCGATCACCACCGCGATCAGGATGATCGCCAGGCGGTAGGTCGGGAACGCAAGGCCCAGCAGCCGCGTCGCGCCGCGCAGCGCCGGCGGCGTCTCCACCGAGATCGGATCGCCGCCCCATTGCATCAGGCACACATCGGCCACCATGAACGACAGCCCCAGCGTCACCAGCACCTGCGCCAACTCGGCGCCGACCAGCCGCCGCAGGACGAAGCGTTCGATCACCGCGCCGAATGCGGCGACCCCCAGCGCCGCAATCAGCGCCGCGGACCAGAACCCGAACCCCACCGCGATGCAGGTCACGCCGAGATAGGCGCCCAGCATGAACATCGAGCCATGCGTCAGGTTGGGGATCCGCATCAGCCCGAAGATCAGCGAGAAGCCGGCGGACAGCAGGAACAACAGCCCACCCAGCGTGATGCTGTTGACGGACAGGATGACCCAGAGCGTCACGCGCGGTGCGTCAGCTCTTCAGCGCGGGATAGTCGCGCGAATACACTGGTTGCTCAAGAAACCACTTCTCGTCGAACGTCCAGAACTGGCTAACGTTCGGATAGGTCTTCAGCGTCGTCTGCACCAGCTTGCCGTCCTTGCGCTCCAGGCGGCGGATGTAGACGTTGCCCACGACATTGCCGAAATGGTCGAAGTGGAACGGCCCGCGCGGCGAGTCGTCCAGCGACACCGCGCGCAGCGCCTTCACCAGCGCCTCCTTGTCGTCGGTGTTGCCGCCGGTCGCTTTCAGCGCCGCCTCGGCGACCATGCCATTGATGTAGAGGCCCGCGGCGTACAGCCCCGGAATGGCACCCGTGTCGCGCACCATCCCGGCAATGAACTGCTTGCACACCGGCGTGTCGAGGTCCGAGGTGAACACCGACGCGCTGACCAGCCCGATCGCCTCGTCGCCGAAGCTCTTCAATAGCGCATCATCCGCGGCGGTGCCGCCGCCGATCACCGGCAGCGTGGCGCCGGCGTCCTTGTACTGCTTCATGAACTTCAGCGGGTTGGAGCCCGCGAAGCCCTGCACCACGGCATCCGCATCGGTGAGCTGCGCGATATACGGCGTGTAGTCCGGCGTCACGATCGGCGGCCACAGCTTCTTCAGCACGCGGCCGCCGGCGCCTTCGAACACGCGCTGGAATCCGCCCATCTGCTCGTAGCCGTAGGCAAAGTCCTCGCTGATCGTAATGACGCTTTTGTACTTCAGCTCTTTCGCCGCATAGTAAGCCAATACGTGCATGTTCTGTGCTGAAGTGCCTGAGGCGCGCACGAAATACGGATTGGGCTTGCGCTGCGACATGTCCTCGGCTGCTGCCAGGCTCAGGATCGGCGTCTTGTGCGCAGCCACGTAGTCGCTGATCGCCAGCAGCTCGAACGCGGCGAGCGGGCCGAAGATCATGTCAACATTGTCGCGCTCGATCAGCTCCTGCGCCTTGGTCTTGGTGCCGGCAGGGTTGCCGCCGGTGTCACCGACCAGCAGTTCCACCTTGCGTCCGGCCAGCGTGTTGTCGCGGTCCTTGAGGAACAGGTTGGCGCCCTGCTCCATCTGGATGCCGCCCTGCGCCAGCGGTCCGGTCTTCACGGTCAGCAGGCCGATGCGGATCGGCTTGTTCTGCGCGATCGCCGGCATCGGCAAGGCCGCGGTGACGGTGCCCGCCAGGAATGAACGGCGACGAAGCTTGGCGCGCATGGATCTGTAGCCTCCCTGATTGGGCGCATTGGTAGAGGGACGGTGCGGCGGCGTCCACCCTTGCTCCCGGTGTCATTGCGAAGAGGCGAAGGCGACGAAGCAATCCCGATCGAAGTGCGCCCTGCCGCTGGAGATTGCTTCGTTCGGTTAGGCTCCTCGCAATGACGGCATGCCCAGAAACTCCACCAGCAGAGCGCTTACCTGCTCCGCCTGTTCCTGTTGCACCCAATGGCCGGCGCCCGCGATCAGATGGCAGCCGACCATCCGGGTACA
>DASSRN010000419.1:0-15871 GCA_035701785.1 Acetobacteraceae bacterium
CATGTCTGGACCGATACCGACAACCACCGTTCTGGTATCCCAAAAGTCATGCTTGACCCCGGGTTTGGCTTCGAACGCTACGTCGAGTGGCTGGTCGATCATGTGCCGATGTATTTCGTGTACCGCGACGGCCGCTATACCGATGTGGCCGGCGCATCGTTCCGAGACTTCATGAATGGCCGGTTGCACAACCTCGCCGGGGTCACGCCGACCGTCGGCGACTTCGCCGATCACTTCACCACCGTATTCACCGACGTGCGGATCAAGCGCTTCCTGGAGATGCGCGGGGCCGACGCCGGCCGCGCCGACATGATGGTAGCGCAGTCAGCATTCTGGATCGGCCTGCTGTATAACGACCCGGCGCTCGCCGCAGCCGAAGCGCTGTTGCGCGACGCCACCTGGGAGGATGCAGTGGCCGCACGGGCAGCCGTGCCGCGGGAAGGGCTGGCCGCACCATGGCGCAACCACCTGCTGCGCGACATTGCCCGCGAAGCTGTGGCGATTTCCCGTGACGGCCTGCGCGCCAGGAACCGGCGCAACGGGGCGGGCTCGGATGAGTCCACGTACCTGGATCCGCTGCATGCGATTGTCGGCGGGGAACCAACCCAGGCGGAGTATTGGCTGGCGCGATACAATCAGGCATGGCAGGGTGACGTCCGCCATATATTCGCGGACGCTGCCATCTGAGAGGAAACAACCGTGATTACCCTAGCCGGATGCCAAGCCATCGGACTGACGATACGATGATGGCCGGCGCGGCACACCGACCTTCCCCGCACATGACGCCGCCCAAGGATGCGGGTCAGGCCGTCGTCCGCCTGAGACTGATTGGTCAGATGGCGGCATGGACCCAGACCGGCGAGAGCCTCCTGCCGACCGGGCGCAAGACCAGGGCTTTACTCGCTGTGGTCGCGCTGTCGGCGCCGCGTCCGGCCTTGCGCGGACGGTTGGCCGAACTGCTGTGGAGCCGGCGGCCCGAAGAGCAGGCCCGAGCCTCGCTGCGCCAGGAGATCCATCGTCTGCTTGAGGCGCTGTCCCCGGCAGAGGCCGAGGTGCTGGCGGTGAACCGCGACCACATCAGGCTCACTCCGGGCATGGTCTGGGTGGATGTCGAGCAGGTGATGCGGGCTAGCACGTCGGAGCCTGCGTCGCTCGCCCTGCTGGACGGCGAACTTCTCGAGGATTTGGACGGTATCGATCCCACCTTCGACAGCTGGCTGAATACAGAACGCGAACGGGTGCGCGACCGGGCCCGCACCGTCGCCGAGGCCCTCCTGCGTGAGCAGGAGGACCCCGAGGCCCTGATCCCGGCGGCACAGCGGCTGCTGCAGATCGACCGCTCGCACGAGGGCGCCTGGCGAGCGATGATGCGGGCCCATGCCGCGCGCGGCGAGCGTGGGATGGCAATCCAGGCATACGATCGCTGCCGCGCGGTACTGGCCGACCTGTTGGACACCTCGCCGTCAACCGAAACGCAGAGGCTGCTGGCAGAAATCCGCGGGCCATCGGGCAACCGCCCGGTACCGCGGCCGCCGCCGGCACCGCCCCCCGAGCCAGCAGTTGCCAGGCACGACCCTCAGCCGGCGCCCGAGCCGCCTGGGCGCGACGCCCATCCTGGTCGCGACGGGCCGCATGTCGGCGTCATCCCACTCCAGCTACTCGGCACCAACGAGGAAGAGGCGCAGCTGGCATCGGGCCTTGCCGAAGAGATTACAACGGCGCTCGCGCGCTTCCGTTGGATGGTGGTGGTGGCATCCAATGCTCTGGCGCGCTTCGCCGCCGGCACCCGCGACGAGACAGCGATCCGCCAGACATTCGGCCTCGACTACCTGCTGGACGGCACGATCCGCCGGGCGCCGGACCGGCTACGCATCACGTTGCGCCTGCTCGACCTGCGCGCCGGCGCGCAGGTCGTGTGGGCCCATCGGTTCGACCGGGAGCCGACCGACCTGCTGGAGATCCAGGACGAAATCGCCCAGGAGGTCGTCGCACGGATCGACGCCGAGATCCTGCAGATCGAGGCGAAGCGCAGCGCCGCCGGCACGGCAGAGCCCGTTACCGCGCATCAGCTGATGCTGCGCTCGATCCCGCTGATCGGGCGATTGGAGCGCGATGCGTTCATGCGAGCCGGGGAATTCCTGCTCAATGCAATGGAGCTTGAGCCGGATCGCGCCGCCGCCTTCGCGTGGTCCGCCTTCTGGCAACTGCTGCTGGTCAGCCAAGGCTGGGCGGACGTCCCGACGGCGGCCATCGAAAATGCCGCCAGCCAAGCCGAGAGAGCCGTGGTGCTTGATCCGTTCGGCGCGCGTGGCCTCACCATCGCCGGTCACGTGCGCGCCCACCTGCAGCACCGGCTGCGCGAGGCGCTCGCGCTGCACGAGCGCGCGCTCTCGCTCAACCCCAACCTCGCCATAGCGTGGGCGCTGTCGGCAGTCGCAGCCGCCTATACCGGCGATGCCGACGAGGCCAAACGGCGCATGGAACACTACAAGCGGCTGTCGCCGCACGATCCGTACGCCTTCCTGCTCGATGGCGGGTTCATCCTGGTCCCGCTGTTGCAGCGCGATCATGCTGCCGCCGCGGCGGTCGGGCGTAAGGTGGCCGAGATCAACCCGGCATTTTCGGCGAACTACAAGCCCTACCTCTCGGCGCTCGGTCATCTCCGCCAACACGCTGAGGCAGCATCGGTGCTGCGGCGACTGCTGGTGATCGAGCCAGGCTTCTGCGTGCAGCGGTTTGTCGCGCGCTCAGCTTTCGACCGTACCCAGGACCGTGATCACCTGGCCGAGGGCCTGCGCCTCGCGGGGGTGCCGGAGACCGCGCACGAGGCGGTGCTCGAAAGCCCCTGAGCGCGAAGCACTGCCCAGATTACAGCACCGGGCGGCTCTCGCTGCCGGTGTAGGTGTTCGGCGGCAGGCTTTCCCCAGGCAAGCCCGCCGGCAACAGAGCCTTCGGCATATGGGGCAATCTGCCGCCCTGCCGCCTGGCGACCAGCCGTGCCAGCTTCAGCGGTGATACCCACTTGGCATCGGTAAGCCGCGAGGCATCCTGCGCCTCTTTGGCGTGGCGTGCCGCAATGAAGCGGCGCCCGATCGTCTCCAGTTCGTCCCGGTGGACGTCCAGGAAGTCGGCAACGATCGCCCGCGATTCCCCCCAAGGGCCCGAACGCGTGAAGAAGGCTTCCGCGTCAGCGAAGGCAACCGACGTGATGGGCTGGCTTTCGATGTCCTCCAGCGCCTGAAGCACCACCGAGGACCACAGACCCCGATGGTTCGAACGCGATTTGCTGGGCTCGGCCATGGAGCACTCCGCAGGGTTCGCCGCGGATGATTACCAAGCGATTGTCAATCTGCATTGATCTGCGTCAACCGTCATCGTTGCGTTATGTCTTGCCTGGTCGAGGTGACAAGCCGCAGTTGCCCGGACTATCGTTGCGCTCCGTCGCCGAGAGGGCCCGCGCCGATGCTTCAGCAGGCATTCCGCTTCGATCCTGTCGAGCTGCCGCCGGCGGCGAAGGCACTGCGCCAGGAGGTGCGCGCGTTTCTTGACGAGAACCGCGCCTCACTCGGGAACCGCCGCGATCACGACCAGGCATTCAGCCGCAAGATGGCGGAGCACGGCTGGATCGGCATGACCTGGCCGAAACAGTATGGCGGACACGAGCGCACCGCGTTCGAGCGCTACGTGCTGATCGAGGAGATGCTGGCCGCCGGCGCCCCCGTGGGCTTTCACTGGACCGCCGACCGGCAGAGCGGCCCGAACATCCTGCGCTACGGCACCGACGAGCAGAAGGATTACTTCCTGCCGCGCATCGTACGCGCCGAACTGTCGTTCTGTATCGGCATGAGCGAGCCCGATTCAGGCTCCGACCTTGCCGGCACGCGCACGCGGGCGGTGAAGGTCGATGGCGGCTTCCGCATCAACGGCAGCAAGCTGTGGACCTCGAATGCGCATCGTGCCGACTATATGATCCTGTTCTGCAAGATGGCGAGCGACGGACAGGAGGAGGTGGATCGCCACGCCGGTGCGACGCAGTTCCTCGTGGACCTGAAGAACTCGCCGGGCATCGAGATCCGGCCGGTGGTCAACCTGCTCGGTGAGCATCACTTCAACCAACTGTTCCTCACCGACCTGTTCGTGCCCGACAATCGGCTGTTCGGTGAGATCGGCAACGGCTGGCGCCAGGTGTCGAGCGAACTGGCCTTCGAGCGCAGTGGACCCGACCGCTTCCTGGTGCTGTTCAAGCTGTTGATCGAGATGGTGCGCGTGGCCGGACCCAACCCGGACCGTGCCACGGCGGCCGCGCTCGGCCGTCTGGTCTCGCAGCTTGCCACGTTGCGGCGCATGTCGCTGTCGATCGCGGGCATGCTGCAGGACGGCTTGCAGCCGCTGAACGAGGCGGCGGTGACCAAGGACCTCGGCACGCGTTACGAGCAGGACCTGCCGGTGATCGCACGCCAGCTGTTCGCGGCCGAACCGGAGCTGTTGGCTGTCGATACGTACGTATCCATGCTGGCGCGCGCCACGATGAACGCGCCGCGGCTCTCGATCCAGGGCGGAACGCGCGAGATCCTGCGCGGCATCATTGCCCGCGGCCTGGGCCTGCGCTGAGGGAGGCGGACATGCGCGACGAAACCCGCATGCTGCTGGAGAGCATGGGCCGCCTGTTCGAGGACCACTGCACCAAGGCGGTCGCCGATGCGGCCGAGACTGGCATCTTCCCTGCCGCGCTGTGGCAGGTGGTGAGCGGGACCGGAGTGCCGCTGGCCGGCGTCGCGGGATCCGAGGTCGAATGGTCAGACCTCTACGCCGCGCTGCGCGTCGCCGGACGGTTCGCCGCACCGATCCCGCTGGCCGAGACGATGCTGGCGGCGTGGATCGCTTCATCGGCTGGTCTCGATGTCGGCGATGCGGCGATGAGCGTCGGACCGGTGCGCGCCGATGATCGGCTGACGCTGGAACGCGACGGCAACGGCTGGCGGCTGTCCGGCCGTGCCAGCCGGCTGCCGTGGGGCACCGCTGCCGGCCGCATCGTGCTGCTCGCCGACGGACCCGATGGCGAGATGGCGGTGGCGTTGGACGGGCCAGGTGGAGCGGATGTCACCGCCGGCCGCAACATGGCAGGTGAACCACGTGACACGCTCGACTTCGCCTCGCTGCGCGTTGCTGGCGATGCAGTGGCGCCGGCGGCACCGGGCGTCGTCCGCGCTGCGCTGTATCGCCGCGGCGCATTGGCGCGCGCGGTGCTGATGGCCGGCGCGATGGAGCGTGCGCTGGACACCGCGGTGACCTATGCCGGTGAGCGCAAGCAGTTCGGCCGGCCGATCGGCAAGTTCCAGGCGGTGCAGCAGAACCTCGCGGTGATGGCCGGCCAGGTAGCGGCGGCCGGTGCGGCAGCCGATGCCGGAATTGAAGCGCTGTCGATCGACGATCCTGCGCGACAGGAGTTCCTGGTCGCTATCGCCAAGACGCGCGTCGGCGATGCGGCGACGCTGGCCGCCGAGATCGCGCACCAGGTACACGGCGCAATCGGCTTCACCAAAGACTATTCGCTCCAACTCAGCACGCGCCGGCTCTGGTCGTGGCGCGACGAATTCGGTGGCGACACCGAATGGGCTGCACGGGTCGGCGCCTATGTGTGTGGGCGCGGCGCCGACGCGTTGTGGCCAACGTTGACCGAGGACTGAACGACAAAGGGGAGATGCACATGACCTGGACCACCACCCGCCGTTCGCTTATTCGTCTCGCAGGCGCAACTGCTGCGGGCGGCGCGTTGCGACCGGTGCGAGGCTACGCCGCGGACAAGGCCGTCACACTCGGCATCAATTTGTCGCTGACCGGCGCCGATGCCGAGACTGCGGTGCGCATCCGCGACGGCTTCATGCTGGCGATCGACGAATGCAACGCCAAAGGCGGCGCCGGCGGCTTTCATCTGAACGTGCTGCTGTTGGACGACGGCACTGCTACGGCGGGCCAGTATGACCCGGCGCAAGGTGCCACCAACGCACGCAAGATGGTGGCGGATCACACGGTGGTCGCAGCACTGGGACCGATGAGCAGCACGCCCGGCAAGGCGATGTCGCCGATCTTCAGCCAAGGCAATCTCGCGACCATCACGCCGACCTCGACAAACCCGGACATCACCGATCCGAAGTTCGCCTCGCTGTACCGCCCTGCCGGCAAGGCGATCTACTTCCGCACCGTCACCACGGACGCCTACCAGGGTCCCAACATGGCGAACTACTTCGCCGATACGCTCAAGGTGAAGAGCGTGTATGGCCTGGACGACAGCGGCGCCTATGGCATCGGCATCGCCACCGCATTCGAGGCGCAGGCGAAGAAGCGCGGCATCGAGGTGCTAGGACACGACCGGCTCGACCCGAAGGCGGCCGATTACACGCCGGCGCTTACCAAGATCAAGGCACTCGGCGCGCAGGCGATCTACTATGGCGGCGACGCGCAGGCCGGCGTCAAGCTGGCGAAGCAGTCGTATGACCTGGTGCCAAACCTCATCAAGGCAGGCGGTGACGGCATGTACGGCCCATCGATCCTGCAAGGCGCCGGCTTCCCGGCCGCAGACGGATGGTATGCAACTGTCGCCTGTCCGCACATGATGGAGGATGCCGAGTTGGCGCCCTGGGTGAAGCGCTTCGTCGACAAGACCGGACGTCAGCCGTCCGACTATTCGATCACCGCCTATGACGCCGTATTGGTCGTGATCGATGCGATCGAGCGGGTGGCGCAGTCGGGTAAGACGGTCGATCGCAACACCATCCGCGACGCCATCGCTGACGCCAAGGTGAAGACGCTGCAAGGTGACATCAGCTTCGACGACAATGGTGACGTGAAGCAGAAGGTGGTCGCGGTGTTCCAGGTGAAGCACGACACCGCGCATCCGGTGGACGACCTGATCCACCAGTATAAATACGTCGGCGTCGCGCCGCAGGCGTAGTCTATAGCCGTGCCATGAAGTCGCGCAGCGCCGGTGCCCATTTCGCGGCATCGGCGCCCGATGCGAGGTGGCCCTTGTCGCTGTCGATCTCGAAATAGCTGGCATCAACACCGGCTTTGCGCAGCGCGTCCATCAGGCCTGGCGCCAGGCTGGGCGGGAATAACCCGTCGGTGCGCGAAAGCACGTAGAGCAGCGGCACGCGAATGCGGTGCAGGTCCGCCACCACGTCATATGCCTCCATCGCACGTGCCAGGATCAGCAGCGAATTGGCGTCAAACTCGTCGGCCCATATCGATGCCAGCCGGGTGATCTCGGCATCCGATGCGTCCATGCCGTAGCGCTTCAGCGTCTCAACCCGCAGTGCCAGCAGCGTCGCTGCCATGCCAGGCGTGTCGTAGTAGTCGCCGCCGTGCCAGTTGGGATCACGCTCGAATCGCGCCAGCAGCGTTGCCACGCGGTCGCTACTCGGCGCACGCGGCGAAGACACCACCGGCACGACGCCGTCCATGTCGTCGGGGAACGTCACCGCCCACTGGAACGCCTGAAAGCCGCCATAGGACGGCCCGACCACGGCGCGCAGATGACGCACGCCGAGGTGCTGCAGCAGGCGGCGCTGCGCGGTCACGATGTCGGGCACCGTGATATGCGGAAAGCGCGATCCGTACGGCTTGCCCGTACGCGGATCGCGCGACGCGGCGTTGGTCGAGCCGTAGCTGGAGCCGAGCATATTGGAGCACACGACGAAGCAGCGCTCGGTGTCGATCGGTGCAGCGGGACCGACCAGCAGGCCCCATGAACCCTCCGAGGATCCGGCGCCGGACTCGATCATGCGATGCCCGCTGGTATAGCCGTGCGTGACCAGCACCGCGTTGCCGCCATCCGCCGCAAGCCTGCCGCGCGTGCAGTAGGCGAGGGTGACCTCGGGCAGCACATCGCCGCTCTGCAGGCGGAAGTCGCTGAAGGTGAAAGTCCCGTGCTGCGTGTCGCTCATGCTGGCTCTCTCCGCTCCCGGTGATAGGCTAGCGCAAAACCCCCAGGAGAGGAGACCACACATGGCCATCATCGTCGGCTCCGGCGAGCACCGCTACGAGGTGATCGAGAACTGGGGAAAGCTGCCCGATGGTTGGCACTACGGCGAGGTCGCCGCAGTCGGCGTGGACAGCAAGGACAACGTCTATGTGTTCGCGCGCAGCGAACACCCGATGATGGTGTTCGATCGCGACGGCAACTTCCTGCGCTCCTGGGGCGAGGGCCTGTTCAGGCGTCCGCACGGTGTGCATCTCGCGCCCGACGACACGATCTACTGCACCGACGATGGCGACCATACGGTGCGGCGGTTGACGCTGGAGGGCAAGCTGCTGCTGGAGATCGGCGTGCCGGGTGAACCGGCGCCGATGTACGGCGGCGACCCGTTCAACCGCTGCACTCACACCGCGTTATCTCCAGAGGGCGACCTTTACGTTGCCGACGGCTACGGCAATGCGCGCGTGCACAAATACTCTCCGAACGGCAAGTTGCAGTTCTCCTGGGGAGAGCCGGGCACCGATCCCGGCGCATTCAACATCGTGCACAATATCTGCTGCGACGAGGACGGCTGGGTATACGTGGCAGATCGCGAAAATCACCGCGTGCAGGTGTTCGACGGCAAGGGCAAGTACAGCGGCCAGTGGAACAACCTGCACCGACCGTGCGGTCTGTGCATGACGCGCGGCAAGAACCCGATCGCCTATATCGGCGAGAGCGGTCCCGGCATGGCGGTGAATGCCAAGTCGCCCGGCATCGGCCCACGCGTGTCGATCGTGACGCACGAGGGCAAGCCGATCGCGCGGCTGGGCGACGCGACCCGCGAGCGGCCCAGCCAGTTCATCGCGCCGCACGGCGTGGCAATCGACTCGCGCGGCGACATCTACGTGGGCGAGGTGTCGCGTACCGCGATGCGCAACCGCGGCACGCCGCTCGCGCCGACTGAGGACATCCGCTGCATGCAGAAGCTGGTGAAGCTCGCCTGATGCTCAGCGAGGAACGCAACCGGCTGCTGACCGAAGTTAGCCCCGGCACGCCGATGGGCACACTGCTGCGTCGCTACTGGCAGCCGGTCGCGGCAGTGGCCGAGCTTGACGACACACCGACCAAACCGGTGCGGCTGTTTGGCGAAGACCTTGTGCTGTACAAGGATCTCTCCGGCAACTACGGACTGTTGGAGCGGCATTGTCCGCATCGCAGCGCCGACCTCAGCTACGGCATCGTCGAGCAGTGCGGCCTGCGCTGCAACTATCATGGCTGGATGTTCGACGCGACCGGCGCCTGTCGCGAACAGCCGTTCGAGGACATCGACGCACCCGAGATCCGCTTCCGCGAACAAATTCGAATTCGTGCCTATCGGGTGGAGGCAAAAGCGGGGTTGCTGTGGGCGTATCTCGGCCCCGAGCCTGCACCGCTGGTGCCGAACTGGGAGCCGTTCACCTGGGGCAACGGCTTCGTGCAGATCGTGTTCGCGACTGTGCCGTGCAACTGGTTCCAATGCCAGGAGAACTCGATCGATCCGGTGCATTTCGAGTGGATGCACGACAACTGGGGCGCCCGTCTGAAGGGGTGCCATGACTATGCACCGCGCCATCTCAAGCTGGCGTTCGACGAATTCGACTACGGCCTGACCTATCGACGGGTGCGCGAGGGTTCCGACGAATCCAGCGAACTGTGGACCGTCGGGCGCGTGTGCCTTTGGCCGAACGCGCTGTTCACCGGCAATCACTTCGAGTGGCGCGTGCCGATCGATGACACGACCACGCTGAGCGTCGGCTGGTTCTTCAGCCGCGTGCCGCGCGAACGTGAACCCTATGTGCAGAACCGCATCCCGTACTGGTATTCGCCGATCGTGGACGAGAAGACCGGGCGCTGGATCACCAGCCACATCATGAACCAGGACTTCGTGGGCTGGGTCGGCCAGGGTGCGATCACCGACCGCAGGCGCGAGCACCTCGGCCGAAGCGACCGCGGCATCATCATGATGCGCCAGCGCTTCTTCAAGGACCTTGAAACTGTCGCGGGCGGCGGTGAGCCGAGGGCGATTGTGCGTGATCCCGAGGTGAACCGCTGCATCGAACTGCCGATCATCGGGCGGCAGCACTTCGTCGAAGGCACTGCGCCGCCCCGCCGTGAGTTCCCGTTCCTGGTGGGCCAGCCCGATGCGGTCCGGCGCGCCTACGACGAGGCGATGGGGTTCTGAGCCGGCACTGAAATCCCCAGCAGCCGCGCGGCATTCAGCCCCAGGATCGCTGCGCGCTCTTCTGCGCTCAGGCCAGGCGTGCCTTCGATGAACCCGATCGGATCGATCTCGCCCATGTCCGCCGGATAATCCGTGCCCACCAGCACGTGGTCGGCGCCATACTGCCGCACCAGATACTCAAGCTGCGGGTGGGTGTAGACCAGCGAGTCGAAATACAGCCGCCTCAGATACTCGGTCGGCATCGCGCTGATCTGCTCGCAGCAGTCGGGCCGCGCGCTCGCCGCATGATCGATGCGGCCAGAATATGCCGGCAGATATCCGCCGCCATGCGCCAGCACCAGCTTCAGCTTCGGGCACGCTTCCAGCACGCCGCCGAAGATCAGGTGATGCACTGCGACCGTGGTATCGAGCGGATTGCCGATCACGTTGGTGAAGTAGTGATCGCCGAAGCGACGCGCCTCGGTGAAGCCGGTCGGATGCATGAACAGCGTGAGCCCGAGTTCCTCCGCCTTTGCGAAGATCGGGCGGAAGCGGTCGGCCGACAGGTCCTCGCCCGCGACATTGGTGGCGATCTCGATGCCGCGCAGCCCCAGCGAACGATGCAGCCGATCGAGTTCGGCAACCGCAAGCTCCGGCGCCTGGAACGGCACGGTGCCGAGCCCGACGAATCGATCCGGATGGCGCGCGACGATATCGGCGATGTTGTCGTTGACCGCGCGCGCGGTGGCGATGCCGAGATCGGACGGCGTATCGTAATACGTCTGGTTCGGCGCCGGCGTCAGCGCCTGGATGTCGATGCCCATCACGTCCATGTCGGCCAGACGTTTCTCCACCGAGGTGAACTGCACGCGCGTCCGCTCCACCTGCTGTCGGTTGACCTCGCGCGTGCGCGCGTTGGCGAACACCTCGCGTGGCCGGCGATCGACCGCGCAGGCGGCACGGAACATCGTCTCGGCTGATTCGGTCAGCACGTGGCAGTGGATATCGACGGTGAAGTGCCTGCCACGGGGATGCGGCGGCCCGGGAAAGCGTCCGGGGATGCGGGTACCGGATGGCAGGCAACTGAACAGCATCTACGTCCTCCCCGTCGCCGCATAACGTCGAATTTCGCCGGCGTTCATGCCGGCCAGTCCCATGCGCTCCAGCGTGCGGCCCTCGGCTGCGAAGTCACGCCCGGTCATCGCGTGCACCAGCGTGATCAGCGCATCGATCGCCGGAGTCGCAATGCGGGCCGCTGCACCCAGCGCGCTCATCGGCACCAGTCCCACGGGCACATCCTCGGTGATGTACTTGTGCGCGAACGAGGTCGGTGTGCCGGTCGCCTGATACGGGCCATCGCTGTTGGTGGTGAGCAGTTGACATGTCTCGGTCAGGTCGGCGCCGCGCACGCCATAGGTTCGGTCAAACCAGTCCTCCAGCGTCGGCACCGTCGCGCCAAACGCCGCTGCAACCGCGACGCGTTCGGCATTGATCGCCTGATACAGGCGCGCAACGGAAGGCGTGACGCCGTCGGCATAGAACCGATAACCTTCGCCGCGATCGATCTTGCCGGCGTTGGCCACGCAGTTGGCTACGTGCAGCATAGCATTCGCATTGGTGAAGCCGGTGTGGATCACGTCCAGTGCGGCGACCGCATGCGGGAACAGCGGTGCCAGCCGGGCGAACACCGGGCCGATGCGGTCGCTGGGGAACGTCGCGATCTGCAGCCATCGCTTTTTCACGATTGGCCGGATGCGCGTCGGACCGAGCCGCCAGTTGGAGTACGGGTAGTTGTCCATCTCGGCGACATCGATGTCGCTGCGGCCCAGCGCGCGCCGCACCACCAGCGACCCACCGGTGTTGCCCTGGATCAGCAGGATGATCTGCCCCTCGTGCAGCAGCGACGCCAGCGAGCGCGCCACCGTCTCCTGCGCATTGCCGCCGGTCACCACGACAATGACCTCGGCGCCATCCACCGCCCGAGCGAGATCGGTGGTCGCATGCTCCACCGCGGCCAGCCCGTGCCCTTCCACATCGATGCCGCCATGCACGCGGATCTCGGCCAACCGCGTGTCGTCGAGATCGTGCAGGCGCAGCCGGTGACCGGCGAGGCCAAGCTCTGCGACCAGATAGACGCCGCCAATGCCGGCGCCGATGATCGCGACCGTGGTCATGCGATGACCTTGTCGCGCCGCAGTGTGCCCAGCGTGTCGCTGTCGTAGCCCAGCAGCCGACCCAGCACCTCGTCGGTGTGCTGACCCGGCGTCGGCACCGGTCCGACGCGACCCGGCGTCTTCGCCATCTTTACCGTCACGCCCGGCACGTAGAGTTCGCCGGCAACCGCGTCCTCCATCTTCACCAGCATCTCGCGTTCCCACAGGTGCGGGTCCTTGGCGACCTCCGGGATGGTGCGCACCGGTGCCACCGGCACGCCGATCTCCAACAGCGACGATACAATCGTATCAACAGTTCGTTCCGCGCACCACGCCTCCAGCGCGCGGCGTGCATCGGCGTTGCCCTGGCCGGCAGTGATCGGCTCGCCGCTGAACGCTGCACCTGAAACCAGCTTTGCCAACCGTGCCGCCATCTCGCGACCGCCGGCCGAGATCACCACGTGGCCATCCTTGGCGCGGTACGGCGGGCGACCGCCTTCGCCGCCTTCCTCGCCGGTGGCGAGATAGTATGACGTGGGAATCTCCACCATGGTCAGCGCCGAATCGAGCAGGCACACGTCGACCAGCTGTCCCTCGCCGGTACGGTCGCGATGGCGCAGCGCGGCCAGCGCGCCAATCGTTGCGTGCAGGGCGGTGTAGCGATCGACCACCGAGGATGCGGTGCCCAGCGGCTGCCCCACCGGCTTGCCGGTCAGCGACATCAGCCCGCTCATCGCCTGACCCAGCGGATCGAACGCCGGGCGGTCGGTGTACGGACCGTACTGCCCGAAGCCCGACACCGACACCAGGATGATGCCGGGGTTGAGCGAGCGCAGCTTCTCGTACTCGAAGCCCATCGCCTGCATCGTGCCCGGACGGAAGTTCTCCAGCACGATGTCGGCGGTCTTCACCAACGCGGCGAAGATCTCCTTGCCGCGCGGCTGCCGCAGATCGAGGCAGACGCTCTTCTTGCCGCGGTTGTACACCGTGAAGTAGATGCTCTGCCCGCGCACCATCGGTGCATGATTGCGCGTCTCCTCGCCGCCCAGGCGTTCAAGTTTGATCACCTCCGCGCCCAGGTCCGATAGAATCATCCCGCCGCGCGGTCCGGCCTGATAGCGCGCCAGTTCGAGGACGCGTACGCCGTCGAGGCTGAGGTTCATTGCGCTCCTCCCACGGTCATTGGGAGGAGCGTAGCGGCGAAGCAAATCTGGTGAAAGTCGGCCTACTCGTTGACTACCGCAATCGCCTCGATCTCCACCATGAAGTCAGGACCGGCGAGCCGTGTGACGCCTACCGTCGTGCTGGTCGGCGTCGCAACGCCCAGATAGCGCATCCGAACGTCGGCGCATTTCTGGAACTCGTCGAAGTCGGTGACGTAGGTGTTGGTCTTCACCACATCGGCCCATGTCGCGCCCGCCGCCTTCAGGCACTTGTCGAGGTTCTGGAAGGTCTGCTCCATCTGCGCGCGCATGTCGCCCTTGCCCACGCAGTTGCCGTCTATGTCGCGCGCAAGCTGGCCGGCCGTGAACACCAGCTTGCCGGTGCCGCTCACCGTCACGGCATGCGAGTAGGACGGCTTGCCGGCCGACATCCGCACGTTCATGCCTTCCGGCTGGAACCGTTCGACCTTGATCGCCATGTCAGTTCTCCCCTTGCTTCAGTGGATCTGGTTCACCGCCCCGGTGGCGATGTCATAGACGCCGCCGGCGACCGTGACCTTGCCGCCGGCGACCATCGGCGCGATCACCGGCTGCGCGTTGGTGACCGCCTGCATGGTCCGCCGCACGTTCTCGGCTATGGCGGCGTTCAGCAGGTTTGCGGGCTGCGCCGACTGCGCAGCACTCACCGCCGGCTTCAACTGATCGATCAGCCCCGGCAGATGGCCGGGCAGAGTCGCATTGTCCTTCACCACCTTGATCGCCGCCTCGACTGCGCCGCAGCCGCTGTGCCCGAGCACGAACACCAGCGGCGCGCCAAGGAACTGCGCAGCGTACTCGATGCTGGCAAGGCCTTCGTCAAGCAGCACGTTGCCGGCAACGCGCACCACGAACAGATCGCCCGGTCCCTGGTCGAACAGGAATTCGGGACCGACGCGCGCATCCGAACAGCTCAGCACCGCGGCGATCGGCCGGTGCGTTGCGACGCGGGCGGCACGACCGGCAGAGAAGTCGCGGGCATGTGCCTTATTGGCGCGGTAGCGCGCGTTGCCCTCCATCAGCCGGTGCAGCGCATCCTCGCCGGTGATGGCGGCGGGAAACTCCGCACTGGTCGCCGCCATCAGCATGGTCGCCGCTGCCGCAAGCAGCCCGCGACGCGGCAGTCCGGCACAGCGTTCACACATGATTATCGGTCCTCTTCAATGCCGCCATGACATCGCATGCATACGGGATCGGCGCGACCGCGCCATAGCCAGTGCATTTCAGCGCCGCGGCCACGCTGGCATAGCGCGCCGCCGGCGCGGGAGCATCGCCGGCCAGGATGCGCGCAAGGAATGCGCCGCAGAACGCATCGCCCGCGCCGGTGGCATCGACCGCCTGCACCTCATGACGCGGAATGTGCACACGCTGCTCAGGCGTGGCCAGCCACGCGCCAGCCTCGCCCATCTTCAGCACCACCACTTTCGGCCCGAGCCGCAGGTAGAAGTCCAGCATCGCCTCGGGCTCGGTCAGGCCGGTCAGGATGTGCACGTCCTCGATACCGGGCAGCGCGTAGTCAGCGTACGCCATCGCCGCGTGCATCACTGCGGCGGCACGCGCCGGCGGCCAGAGGCGCGGACGGTAGTTGGTATCGTACGCAACCTTCACGCCGTGGCGCTGGGCAATGTCGATCGCGGCGAATACCGCATCGGCTGCCATGGTGGAGATGCCCTGGCTGATGCCGGAGATATAGAACATGCGCGCCGCGGCGATCGCCGCCTCAGGCAGATCGGCAGCGGTATACATCGCCGCGGCCGAGTTGGCGCGGTAGTGCAGGAACTGATGCCCCGTCGCATCGTGGGTCACGAAATAGACCCCGGTGAGCCAGCGATCGGTACGCCGCACGGTCGAGGCATCGACGCCCTCGCGCGCCCACAGCGCCACGAAACTGTCGCCGGGCATGTCGCAGCCGAGTGCGGTGATGTAGCCGACGCGGGCACCCTGGCGTGCGGCGGCGATCGCCGCATTCGAGGTGTCGCCGCCATGACCTTCCAGGTAGTGGCGGCTGCCATCGGGCTGCGGCGGCAGCTGGTTGAACTCCAGCATCGGCTCGCCCATGCACAGCAGATCCACCGTCATCACGCGGCCAGCACCTGCTGCGCGGCTGCCTCGATCGCCGCACGGTCGCCGGTGGCGATGCGCCTCTCGTCCACCAGCGCGCCACCCATGCCGACGAAGGCTGCGCCAGCGGCGAGATACGCGGTGACGTTGCCCGGCTCGACGCCGCCGGTCGGGCAGAACGCCACGTCGGGCAGCACGCTCGCCAGCGCGCGGATATGCGCCGGGCCGCCGATCGAGGCCGCCGGGAACACCTTCACCGCATCGGCGCCGGCGGCGAGTGCGGCGCGAACTTCGGTGGGCG
>DASSRN010000420.1:0-21501 GCA_035701785.1 Acetobacteraceae bacterium
CGCGCCAGGGCAAGCTGCAACACTTCGCGCTCGGCACGCAGCCTTGCCGCACGCAGGTCAAGTGTCGGCGCGGCATACGCTGCGGGCGCAAGTTCGAGGTCGGCGGCATCGATCAGACGCCCCTCCGCCATGATCACCGCCCGCTTCATGCGATTTTCCAGTTCGCGCACATTGCCTGGCCAGGCGTGCGCGGTCAGCGCCGATGCGGCGGCATCGGTGAAGCCGCGGACGTTGCGCGTGAATTCGCGGTTGAAGCGCGACAGGAAGAAGTTCGCCAGCAGGATCGCATCCCCGCCTCGTTCGCGCAGCGGCGGAATACGCACGGTGACCGCATTCATGCGATAGAACAGGTCTTCGCGAAATGCGCCGCTGCTGACCTGCTGTTCCAGATTCGCGTTGGTCGCCGACACGACGCGCACGTCAACCTGGATGCGCTGCCGCCCGCCGATCCGTTCGACCACCTGGTCCTGCAGGAAGCGCAGCAGCTTGACCTGCAGCGGATGCGGCAGATCGCCGATCTCGTCGAGGAACAGCGTACCGCGATTGGCGCTCTCGATCTTGCCGATGGTCTGCTTCACGGCACCGGTGAACGCGCCGCGCTCATGGCCGAACAGTTCCGATTCCAGCAGGTTCTCCGGTATCGCGCCGCAGTTGATCGGCACGAACGGCTGCTTGGCGCGCGGTCCGAGGTCGTGCAGCGCCTGGGCCAGCGCCTCCTTGCCCGTGCCGCTCTCGCCCAGCAGCAGCACCGGCACATTCGTCGTCGCGAGCTTCTCGACGTCGCGGCAAACCTTCAGCATCGCCTCGCTGGCAGTGACGATGCGCTCAATCGGCGAGCCCTTCGGCATTGCGGCAAGGCGGCGGTTCTCGTCCTCCAGCTGGTGCAGGCCGAAAGCACGGTCGATGATCGTGCGCAATACGTCGAGCTCAACCGGTTTTTCGCAGAAGTCATAGGCGCCAAGGCTCACTGCCTTCAGCGCGTTCCTCTGTTCGCCATTGCCGGTGACCACGATGACCTTGGTCTCCGGCGCGATGCCGAGTGCATCGCCCACAACGGCGAAACCTTCCGAGACGCCGTCTGGATCGGGCGGCAGGCCCAGGTCCACGATCGCCACCGGCGGGCGATCCTTGCGGATCGCCGCAATGGCAGCGCGCCGGTCACCGGTGAGCGTCACGTCGAAAGCAGGGAACGACCAGCGATACTGCGACCGCAGGCCCTCGTCATCCTCGACCACCAGCAGCTTTGGCTTCGCGGCCATGATGCGGTCAGACCGACAATGCCGCAGCGTCGGCTGCGGCAAGACGCACCAAAGGCAGCAGAACACGCATCGTCGTGCCGCCCGGCTGGCGACTGAGCACCAGCAGGTCGCCTCCTGCCCTGCGCAGCAACTCCCGTGCCTGATAGGCGCCGATGCCGTGTCCGCCGCCCTTGGTCGTGGCGAACGGACGAAACAATTCGTCACGGATGAATTCCGGTGCCATGCCGGGTCCGGCGTCGACCACATCCAAGACAACGCTCAGCGCTTCGTGGCGCAGTATAAGCTGCACCGGCCTGGCACCGTCACTGGCCTCGATCGCATTGTCGAGCAGATGCTGGATGACCGCATCGAACGCGTCGGGATCGATCGCGACGCCTGCGCTGGCGCCGTCATCGACCAGCTCGACGGCCTCGCCGGTGTCTCGTCGCCGCGCCGTTACGATGTCGCGCAACCGCTGCAGCGGCTGGATCAGCGCGTGGCTGCGCTCCTGCCGGTCCGCCTGCAATCGCGCCAGCAGGCGTGTGATCTTGCTCAACGAAGCGCGGACCGTCGCCAGCATGTCGCGCTGGAACTCGGGGTTGTCGGCGTGGACTTCAGCATTGGTGAGCAACATCGATAGCTGGCCGGATACGTTCTTGATGTCGTGAACGACGAAGGCGAAGCGCTGGCTGTATTCGCGCAGCTGCTGTGTCTGCGACAGCACCTGGGCAGCCAACTGTTCGGCGACGCGGCTGGCTACCTCGCGCCCGATGACCCGTAGCAGATCAAAGACCTCACGGTCCAGCTTGAACGGAGCGCGCGAGCGGGCGAGGACGACGAAGCCGATCAGCCCCCCCTGGTGCGGCAGCGGCACGGCAAGCCAGGTACGGGCAAGCTCGCCTGCCCATTCAGGGACGGGTGCGGCGTTGTCCAGTTCGACGATCCAACCGCCGGCACGCAGCGCATCGATCAAGGCATGTCCAGGCGGGATCGGCTGCGTCGCGGCTGGCATGTTCCAGGAGCCGGCCCACTGGAACGCGGTCTCCTGCGGCGCGCGCAGGAACAGCACGCCGGCGGGGCTGTCCACCACTTCAGCCACGGCACGGATGGCCCGTACGGGCAGGCTGACATGGCCCGCGGGTGCGGTCAGCAGGTCGATGCAGCGCATCCATTCGCGTCGGTAGTCGTAGCGGGCACTGAAGAAATGATCGACCAGCATCGACCGGATGCGGGAACGCGCCGAACCGGACGTCAGCAGCACCGCGACTGTCAGGATGCCGGCGAAAATGAGCGAGGCTTCAGCGACATTGCTCCATTGCGCGCCGCTGCGGCGGAAGATCTCACCGGTTGCCGCGAGCCCCAGCAGGAACACGCCGCTTCCCGCCCGGGTCGCGGTGTGGAACACGACGTCACGCGAAACGTGGATA
The DNA here is from genome assembly GCA_035701785.1 of Acetobacteraceae bacterium. Lineage (GTDB taxonomy): Bacteria > Pseudomonadota > Alphaproteobacteria > Acetobacterales > Acetobacteraceae > JAMXLO01. Next base: position 2,666 of record DASSRN010000420.1, read on the forward strand.
TCGATCGACCAGCGGCGATAACGGACGGCACCGAGCGCGATCAGCGGCATGGCGAGCGCGACGGCACTGGCGCGGCCCGCGAACAGTATGGGCGACACGCGGTGAAACAGCGCCGCATCGGCGTAGAGCACGAAGTCATACAGCGACAGCCCGGCGAGCGCGATGCAGATCAGGTTGATGTGCCAGCGCGCGTCAGCCGGCGTGCTGAAATACAGGTTCTCAAGCAGCAGGATATTGCCGACGGCAAAGCCAAGCCGGATGGCGGTGCCGGCGGACCAGAGCGAAGCTTCGTGCTGACCCAGCAGTGTGTCGATCAGCGGCAGCGCGCCGACCAGCAGCAGCGCCAAGAGGCCCATCGTGGTGAAGAACTGGCGCAGCTGTCGCTGTGTTGCGACGGTGCGCCGGTAAAGATGCAGGATGAAACCATACCACGCCGCCGACCGTACCAGCTCGAGCCAGCCGGCAGCGCCGGCAGTCGAATCGCCTGCTGCGGTCAGGGCAACGGCGCTGGCCCAGGCGGCAGTCGCCAGGCTTGCGCCGCCCAACCACATCGCCGAACGCCCCGACGAACGTGCAAGCAGCACGAGCGCGGCCAGAGCAGCGTAAAGCACTGCGCAGATCGCGTGCAGCACGACCAGCGCGTCGAGCGAGGCGATCATGGCGGGTTGTCCATCCAGCCTCCGCGAATGGCGGTCAGCGCACCCCTTCGCCGAACAGGATGACGCGGATCGTCGCCAGCAGGATCAGCATGTCGAGCAGCAGGTTGCGATTCTTCACATAGTAGAGGTCGTATGACAGCTTCTGGCGCGCGTCCTCGATCGAGGCGCCGTATGGGTAATTCACCTGTGCCCAGCCGGTCAGTCCCGGTCGCACATAGTGTCGTTCTTTGTAGTGCGGGATGGCCGCGGCAAGTTGTTCGACGAATTGCGGCCGCTCCGGGCGCGGACCGATCATGCTCATGTGGCCAAGCAGTATGTTGATCACCTGCGGCAGTTCGTCGATGCGCAGCCGCCGGATGAAGCCGCCGACCCGAGTGATCCTGGCATCCTGCTTCTTGGCCCAGGTCGGGCCGCCCGCCTTTTCGGCGTCCGCCGTCATGCTGCGGAACTTCAGCAAGGTGAACGGCACGCCGTACAGCCCGACGCGTTCCTGCCGGTAGAGGATCGGGCCCGGACTGTCCAGCCGCACCAGCAGCGCGATCAGCAGCATCAGCGGCAGCGTGAGCAGCAGAAGAGCAAGGCTGACACCGATATCGATCATGCGCTTCACCGCATTGCCAACCCGGCTGCTCGCGAACCCATCGGCCAGCAGCAGCCACTCCGGCTTTACGATGGCGAGATCGATGCGGCCGAGATGCTGTTCGCTGAAGCTTGCCTCATCGAACACCGGGATGCCACGCAGCTTGCAGTCCACCAACGCGGCGATAGGGAGCGCGGGTTCGGCCGCGTCTGCCAAGACGATGCCCCAGATGCGTTGGCGCCGCAGCGCTTCGAGCGACAGCGTCGGCTTCGCATCCTCTTCCAGGTGGTCGCCGGCGGGGACCTGATCGAACAGCCGTCCGCGTCCCTCGGACCCGAGCCGCTGCATCCGTGCGATGGCCGGTTCGGACCCGATCACCAGCACACGCCGAATGAACCAGCGATTGCGCATGACCCGGTTGAATGCGACGCGGCTGGCGACGATGCATACCAGCCATCCTGCCAGGATTTCGCTCAGCAGTACGAGGACATGGCGCGAGACCGGTATTGCGAAGCCGCCGCCTACTGCCAACACGGCAGGGAAGGCGAGCAGGCCCGCCGCGCCGGCATTGACCAGCAGGCGGCGGCGCTCGGCACAGACCTCGGGGCGATACAGCCCGATCGCAGCAGCGGCGAGTATGACCGCGACCGAGAGCATTACCGCCAGATTAACGGCGTCGAACGCCGCCATATGCGCAGCCTTAACGCCTGGGGCAATGGTTGCCGTCGCAACCGCGCCCGACAGTACCAGCATGCCGTAAATGACAAGGAACGAGAGCGCGAACTCGACCAGACCAAGCATGGCCATCTCGAGCGAGACCTGGCGTCCCGGAAGGCGCATCATTGCCGCCACCCCCAGCGGGAGCTGGCAGGCGACCGGCCGGCAGCGTCGATGGGCACGCCGGCTGGCGGCGAAGCTGCGAGGAGCAACGCCTTAGAAAAACATCTGAGTTTCACTTGTGTGTGGCGCCCGTTGGCCAGATCCCGAAAACCCAATCAGAGAACGGTGTGCCAGTTGCAACACACCATCGATTGCGGCTGCTCCGATATACTTTGGATTGCAAGCACCGCTTTCAGGTGGTAATAATAACACGCGCGCACAACGCGTTGCCACACAGAATTTGGGGCGTCTCCCGTCATCCAGTGCAGGCGCATAGCTCAGGGTAGAGCACAGCCGTTATGTGGCAGAGGAGTGGTCCGAATCCTTCCGCGGCTGGCACACCCGCAATCGATCGACACGATGGACATGGAACAGTGAATCGCGTGTTGCGGGCGATGGCCGTTGCCCTGACGGTGGCGCTGCCGTTTGTGGGCTGCGCCCCCTCCGCGCCGGCGCCAGCGGTCCCGGCCGCGGCCGAACGCACTCCCGACAACATGCGACCGGGCGAAGTCGCGCCCGCGGACCAGTATGTCATCGGCTCTGGCGACACACTCAGCGTGTTCGTCTACCGCAACGCCGACCTCAGTGAGGCAGCAGTGGCCGTGCGGCCGGACGGCCGGATCTCGGTGCCGCTGATCGAGGACATCACCGCAGCGGGCAAAACGCCGAGCCAGCTTGCCCGGCAGATCGAGGAGCGGCTTAAGAAGTATATCCAGGATCCCAATGTCACCGTGATCGTGCGCTCCTTTGTGGGGCCATTCGACCGGCAGATCAGGGTGATCGGCGAGGCGACCGAGCCGGCCGCTATCCCCTACCGCGAGCACATGACGCTGCTTGACGTGATGATCGCCACCAAGGGGCTGACCAAATACGCCGCCGGCAACCGCGCCGAAGTCATCCGACGCGATGCGGATGGAAAGCAGGTAGCGATCCGGGTCAGACTCAGCGACCTGCTGAAGGAAGGCGACATCGCCCAGAACATCGAAATGCAGCCCGGCGACACCCTGATCATCCCGCAATCCTGGTTCTGAGAGGAGCGGCTTTCCGATGGAATCGCTGCATCTTCTGATACACCAGTATGGACGCGCCATCTGGCGACGCCGCTGGATCGCCATCGCCATCACATGGCTGATCTGCGGAATCGGCTGGTTCGGCGTCGCGGTCGTGCCGAACCAGTACGAGTCCAGTGCCCGCCTGTTCGTCGACGCCGACGCGATCCTGACGCCGCTGCTGCACGGGCTGGCGGCGGACTCTTCGCCCACCAGCCAGTTGGAGAACCTGCAGAGGACCTTGCTGAGTCGTCCGAACCTGGAGAAGCTGATCGCCAAGACAGGCATGGATCTCAATCTCAACGGCCCTTCGGACCGCGAGCGCCTGCTGCAGGCGCTGGCCCAGAATATCCAGGTCAAGCCGCAGGCACGGAATCTGTTCACGATCACCTATCGCGCGACGAGCCCCACGCTGGCGCATGACGTGGTGCAGAGCCTGCTGTCGATCTTCATCGAAGGCGCCACCGGTTCCAACCGCGCCGACATGGACAACGCCAGGCGATTCCTGGAGCATCAGATCTCATCCTATGAACAGCAGCTGCGGGCAGCCGAGAAGCGCCGCGCCGACTTTCGCACCAAGTACATCGACGTGCTGTCCGGCAGCCTGACCCCGGAGGGCCTGTCTACCTCCGGCACCGAAGCGGCGCGGAACACGCTGCGCGACATCGATGGCAAGCTGCAGGACGCGGTCATCCGGCGCGATACGCTGCGCAAGGAGCTGGACACCACGCCAGTCCAGCTGACTGCAGCCGAGACCGCGCGGCTGCAGGGACAGGTGAAGACCAAGCTGCAGGAAGCCGAAGAGCAGCTGAAGCAGCTGCTGCTCAAGGATACCGAGCAGCATCCCGACGTGATCGCCCAGAAGAAGGTGATCGAATCACTGCGCAGTTCCCGCGAAGGTGCCGCCCCGGCGACCCCGTCGCCGGTGGTAGCGAGCGCCACCGGAGACAGCAGGCGACCCGTGTCGAACCCGGTCTACGAGCAGCTGAAGGTCCGGCTGGTCGATGCCGATGCCGAAGTAGGCTCGCTCGAGCGGCAGCGCGCGAGCCAGGCCGAAATCCTCACCCGGCTGGAGCAGTCGCAGCGCGAGCAGCCAGGGCTGCTGGCCGAGTACCAGAACATGGATCGCGACTACAACGTGCTACAGAAGAACTACGAGGAACTGCTGGGCCGGCTACAGGCAGCCAACATCGCCCAGGCTGCCGATACCCAGGCCGACAAGGTCAAGCTGCAGATCATCGATCCGCCACAGACGCCCAGGCTGCCGGTGGCGCCGAACCGGATCCTGCTGATCTCCGGCGTCCTGGTCGCTGGCATTGGCGGGGGACTGGCATTCGCCTTCCTGCTCAGCCAGCTCGACCAGTCGTTCGCGACAGTGAACCAGCTGCGCGAGCTTGGCCTGCCCGTGGTCGGAGGCATTTCGGTGCTCGGGGGCCCGACCTTGCGGCGACGCCTGATGGTGGTGGCCAGGTTCGGTATCGTGATCATCGCGCTGGTCGGCGTGTATGGAGGGCTGATGCTCCACGTTCTGCGCGGGGCGGCGCTGGTCTGATATGACGGATCGCAAGTCGGCACATCTGGTCGAGCGTGCAGCCGAGAGGCTGCTCCGGGCCGGTGCGCTGGAAGGATCCGCCGCCCAGCTGCTGGAGCCGGGGCATGAACAGCCGGCCGCGCCGATCCTCCCCCGATCGGACCCTCCTCCTCCGGCAGACACGACCGCGCTCCTGGCGCCTGAAGCTCCCCTGCCAGAGAACCTGTCCGACCTTGCACCTGCGCCGGAGACCCAGCAACCGACCGCACCCGCCGTCAGCGCCGCCACGCTGCGCAAGGCGGGCATGTTCGACTGGTCAGGCGGACGCAGCCGGATTTCCGAGGAGTTTCGCCTGGCGCTGCGCCCGGTGCTTGCCACCGCGTTCCGCGCCGATGCCGTGGCGGGCGTGTCGAACATCGTGCTGGTGACCAGCGCCAAGCCGGGAGAGGGCAAGTCCTTCTCGGCTCTCAATCTCGCCGGCAGCGCCGCGCTGCAAGGCGATCATCGCGTGCTGCTGATCGATGGCGACCCGAAGCTCGCGTCCCTGTGCGACGGACTTGGCCTGGCCGATGCGCCGGGGCTGCTCGATCTCGCGGCAGATCCGAAGCTCGATCCTGACAAGGTCATCCGCCGAACCGAGATCGAGCGCCTTTCGGTGCTGCCGATCGGCCAGGAACGCGCCCGTAGTTCCGAACTGTTCGCCGGGCGTGAGATGGCAGAGCTGATCCGGCGCCTCAGCCGCCAGTATACGGATCGCCTGCTGATCCTGGACGCGGCTCCCTGTCTCTCCACGAGCGATCCATCGGCTATGGCTGCCATCGCCGGCCAGATCGTGTTCGTGGTCGAGGCCGAAAGGACGCAGCGGGCAGAGATCGAGGCGGCGCTCGACCTGGTGCAGGCCTGCCCGCACATCATGCTTCTGCTCAACAAGATGCAGATGACGGCCCGGCACACATTCGGGGCCTATTCCAGCTACTACTCGTCTTGACCTTGCGTCGGGTGAGGTGGGGGCATGGTTTCGTGAAAATCGCCCGCGAGAAGCCGGACCGCATGGCCTGGGCGGGCGCGATCGCCGGCTTGCTTGCCACCGGTACCGCGCATGCGTTCCCCGTCACGGACCCGTCCAATCCGGCGATCGTCACCGAAGCACCTGAACCGACCGAGTCCGACCTGCGGCATCAGTTGCAGATGTCGCCTGGATTCACCGCGGCTGCCGCGGAGCGGGCGTGGACGATCGTGCCGTCGATCAGCCTGGGCGAGATCTTCACCGACAATGTGCTGAACACGCCCATCAACCGCCGCTCCGATCTGCTCACCGTGCTCACGCCCGGCATCTCGATCACCGGCGATACGCCGCGGGCGCAGGTGCAGTTCAGCTACGGGCCGCAGTTCCTGCTGGCTGCCAGGACACCTGAGGAGAACCGGGTGACCCAGCAACTGCTGGGCACCGGGCTGTTCACCGTCGTGCCCGATGAGGTGTTTGTCGATGTCAGGGCGGTCGCCGGGGGTGCGCCGATCGGCAGCGGCTTCGCCGCGCTGTCGCCCGGGCTGAACCAAAGTGTCGGCACGTCCGGCACCAGCGTCGGAACCAATTCACTCGGCACCGCCGGCCTGTCGAAGCAGAACCTGGTGCAGACCACCAGCACGTCGATCGCACCCTATTGGCTGCATCCGTTCAGCGACATCGGCACCGCCAAGATCGGCTATCAGTTCAACCAGTCGAGCTTCTCGCAGGGGAACAGCTTCTTCCCGCTGTTCTATCCGACGGGTAGCAACACGGTGCGCTCGGTCACCAACGAAGGCATCGCCCAGTTCGAGACCGGCGAGCGCTTCGCGCCATTCCGCGACCTTGTGGTGGCGGATGCGCTGATCGGCAACGGCAATGGGTTCGAAGGCGATTCCGCACAGTACACCTTCGTCAACCGCCTCGGTTACCAGATCGCGCAGCAGGTCGGCGTGTTCGCCGAGCTAGGCTATGAGAACCTGCGCTTCGACGGCACGCCGACAACGCGCATCAACGATGCGATCTGGGGTATCGGCACCACATACACGCCCAATCCGGACAGCCGGATCACGGTGGGCTACGGACATAGATACGGACAGAACGCCGTTCAGGTCGACGGTTCCTATGCGGTGACCGCCCGTACGCGGGTCAGCGCGAGCTATCTCACCGGCCTGCAGACGGATCTTCAGAGCATCTCGTCGCAGCTCGATCTCGCCTCGCTCACCTCGACCGGGCAGGCGGTGGACGCGCAGACCGGTGCGCCGCTGTTCATCGGCACCGGCGGGCTTGGCGTGCAGGCCGGCCTGTTCCGTACAAAAGCACTGACCATGAGTGCTTCGACCACGTGGGACCGCGACCAGGTCTCGCTCTCGCTGCAATGGTCGCAGAACACGACCGTGTCGACCGTGGCACCGAACACGGTCGTGCCGTTCGGCATACCCGCGCCGCCGGTGGGCTCCACCAGTCGGGGCACCACCATCTATGCCAGCTGGGTGCATCAGCTCAGCGACGTGCTGACGCTCAGCAGTGGCGCTGCCTATGGCACCAGCCGCGGATTTGGCACCGGCGACGAACAGTCCGTCTCGGCGAGCGTCGGCATTCAATACCTTTTAACCGAGACATGGACGACTTATGCGCGGTATTCTTATTTCAATCAGGTCTCGTCCACGCCGGGCGTCGGCTATTACCAGAACCTGGTTCTGGTAGGCGTGACCAAGACCTTCTGACGAGGCAGCGTGTACGACAAATTCTACAAGTTGACCGGTGTTCCGTTCCAGCTCACGCCGGACAGTCGATTCTTCTTCGGCTCCAGCGGCCACAGCCGTGCAATCGCGCATCTGGTGTATGGGCTTTCGCAGGAAGAAGGGTTCATCGTGATCACCGGCGAGGTCGGCGCCGGCAAGACCACGCTGGTGGAGCAGCTCTGGTCGCAGCTCGACCGGAATTCCTATGTGCTGGCGCGGATCGTCACGACGCGCGTGTCGGGCGACGACCTGCTGCGCCTCGCGGTGGCGAATTTCGGCATCGCCGACGACGGCACGGCGGACAAGGCGACCCTGCTGCGGCGCTTCGAACGCATGGCGCATGATCAGCGCGCGGCAGGCCGGCGCTGTCTGCTGGTGGTGGATGTGGTGCAGAACCTCGGCATGCCGGCGCTCGAGGAACTACGCATGCTTTCGAACATCACGGTGGACGGCCATGCCTCGGTGCAGACCATCCTGCTGGGCCAGCCGCAGTTCCGCGCCACCCTCGCCAACCCCGAGCTCGAGCAGCTGCGGCAGCGCGTGCTTGCATCGTACCATCTGGGGCCGCTCACCGAGGCCGAGACGCGGGCCTATATCGAACATCGGCTGAAGCGCGTCGGATGGAGCGACGATCCACGCTTCGAAGATGCTGCATTCACCTATTTGTACCGCAACACTGACGGCATTCCGCGCCGGATCAATACGCTGTGCTCGCGCGTGCTGCTGTATGGCGCGATCGAAGAGGCGCACACGATCACCGGGCCTATGGTGGAGATCACGGCGAATGAGCTGATACAGGACCTGGGCGGCGGGTTGGCGATATCGCCACCTGCCGGAACGCTGTCGCCCGCTATTCCGTCGGGCGTCGGCAACGATCTGCTGGAGCGTCGGATCGCGCTGCTCGAGCAGCACTGTGCGCGGCAGGACCGCGTATTCCGCCGATTGCTGGACCTTCTCGGCGCCGTGGCGGAGCGATGAGGCAGATGATGCGCAATGCCATGACGGTTGACGTCGAGGACTATTTCCAGGTGCAGGCGTTCGCCGGCTGCGTCGACCGCGGCGCGTGGGATGGCTTCGCCTCACGCGTGGAGGCGAATGTCGATCGCATCCTCGGGCAGTTTGCATCGGCCGGTGTCAGCGCCACGTTCTTCACCCTTGGCTGGATCGCCGAGAGGCATCCTGCGATGATCCGGCGTATTGTCGCCGAAGGGCATGAACTCGCAAGCCACGGCTATGATCATACCCGTGCCGACTCGCAGGACCGCATGACCTTCCTGATGGATGTGACGCGCACGCGAAAGCTGCTCGAGGATATCGGCGGGATCGCGGTGCATGGCTATCGTGCCGCCACCTTCTCGATCGGTTCACGCAACCCTTGGGCGTTCCATGCGCTGGAGGAAGCGGGGTACACCTATAGTTCGTCGGTCAACCCGATCCGGCACGATCTCTACGGCATGCCCGATGCGCCGCGTACGCCGTATCACCCCGACGACAGCGCGCTGGTGGAGATCCCGATGACGACGTTGCGCGCGTTCGGCCGCAACTGGCCCTGCTCAGGCGGCGGCTACTTCCGGCTGCTGCCGTACTCCGTATTCCGGCATGCGCTTGCGGCGGTGAATCGTCAGCAGGCCGGCGTGTTCTACTTCCATCCATGGGAGGTCGATCCAGGCCAGCCGAGAATTGACGGCGCCGGCTGGAAGTCGCGCTTCCGGCACTACACCAATCTGTCGCGCATGGCGGGGCGCCTGGATCAGTTGCTGCGCGACTTCGCCTGGGACCGCATGGATCGGGTATTCGCTGATACAATGGGAACTGCTGCGCAGGTGCATTGACCCCCGATGTCGGTTCGACTGCGACCACTCGACGAAGCCAGCGCAGGTGCGTGGGATACGTTCGTCGCGGGGATGCCGGATGGCACCTTCTTTCATCGCGCTGCATGGGCGCGCGTCATCGAGCGCGCGTTCGGCCATCGCTGCCACTATGTGTTCGCCGAGCAGGACGGCGCGATCTGCGGCGTGTTGCCGCTTGCGCATGTGCGCACGCGGCTGTTCGGCAACACGCTGATCTCGACACCATTCTGCGTCTACGGCGGCTCGGTCGCCGCCGACAGGGAAACCGCAGCTGCGCTGGAGGCGCACGCGACGGGGCTACGTGAAAAGTTGGGTTGCCCAGCGCTGGAACTACGCGACCGCCGGCAAGTCGATTGCGACTGGACTGTGCGCTCCGATCTTTACGTCACCTTTCGCAAGCAAATCGCCGGGAATGATGATGCGAACATGAAAGCGATCCCGCGCAAGCAGCGGGCGATGGTGCGTAAGGGCATCCAGAACGGCTTGATTTCTGCCTGCGACAGCAACGTCTCGGTACTCCATCGGGTCTATTCGGAAAGCGTGCGGAACCTGGGCACACCGGTGTTCTCGCGCCGCTATTTCGGCGTGCTGAGTGAGGCTTTTGCCGATTGCTGCGATGTCGTCACTGTGCTGGACCAGGAGCAGCCGATCGCGTCGGTGCTGAACTTCTACTTCCGCGACGAGGTGCTGCCATATTACGGCGGTGGCACATTGATGGCGCGCCAGCGGGCGGCCAACGATTTCATGTACTGGGAGGTGATGCGTCGCGCCGCTGCGCGTGGCTGCAGGCTGTTCGATTTCGGTCGCAGCAAGCAGGGTACTGGATCGTTCGCGTTCAAGCGCAACTGGGGGTTTGAGCCCGAGCCGCTGCACTATCGCTACCGCTTGGCGCCAGGTGCCGCGGTGCCGGACAAGAATCCGCTCAATCCAAAATACCGCCTGTTCATCGCCGCGTGGAAGCGCTTGCCGCTTGCCGTTGCCAACGTCCTCGGGCCGCCGATCGTGCGCGGTCTCGGCTGAACATGCGCGACCTGCTGTTCCTGTCGCACCGCATTCCTTACCCGCCCGACAAGGGCGACAAGATCCGGGCCTGGCACGTCCTCCGCTATCTGGCGCGCACGCATCGGATCCACCTTGGTTGCTTCATCGACGATCCGGCGGATCGCGGGCACATCAGCCGGCTGGGCGAAGAGTGCGCCGATCTTGCCTGCCTGCCGCTTGATCCCGGCATGCAGCGACTGAAGACGCTGCTGCGGCTGCGTCCGGGCCGGCCGCTGTCACTGGGCTATTTCCAGGACCGTCGGCTCCAGCGCTGGGTCGATGCGAAGCTGGCATCTGGCACGATCGACAGTGTCTTCGTGTTCTCCTCCGCGATGGCAGGTTACGTCATGCATGCCACTGGCGTTCGGCGCATTCTCGACATGGTCGATGTGGACTCCGAGAAGTGGACCGCCTACGCCGAGACGGCGCGTTTTCCCGCACGCAGCGTCTGGGCGCGCGAGGGACGTACGCTGCTCGCGTTCGAACGGCGTGCTGCGGCGCATTTCGATCACAGCCTGTTCGTGTCCGAGCACGAATGGCAGCGCTTCGTCAGTCTGGCACCCGAGACGAGGAATCGCACAGGCTGGGTCGCAAACGGCGTGGACCTCGATTATTTTTCTCCCGCGCACGATTATGCTGCGCCGTTCTCACCCACTGGTGCCGACTTGGTGTTCACCGGCCGGATGGACTATCGGCCGAATATCGAGGCCGTGCAGTGGTTCGCCCGAGAAGCGTTGCCGGCGCTTCACAGGCAGATCCCCGGCGCGCGCTTCTGGATCGTCGGCGCCGCGCCAACCGTCTCGGTTCGCGCGCTGGCGGAGTTGCCAGGAGTACAGGTCACCGGTCGCGTGCCCGACACGAGGCCATATCTAGCGTTCGCCGACGCTGTGGTGGCACCGCTGCGCATTGCGCGCGGCATCCAGAACAAGCTGCTGGAGGCGATGGCGATGGCGCGCCCGGTGGTAGCGACGCCGGCAGCGTTCGAAGGTGTGAATGCAGACCCGGGACGCGATCTTCTGCTGGCCAGTGACGTCGATGACACGGTGCAGTGGATCGTGGAGGTACTCGGCGGAGAGCACGCCGGGATGGGGGCGGCCGCACGACGTGCGGTGAAAGCGTCGCATCAATGGTCGGTGACCCTGCGGCCGCTTGATCAGCTGTTCGATCTGACCGAACCACAGTATGCAGCATGAACGCTCCGGCTCCGTCGTCGTCATGGGTGTCGGCCTGGCCGCACTTGGGCTGCTATTCCAGAGCGAGATCGTCGCTGCCGTCACCGTCTGGCGAGCTTCGACCGCCTACAATCATTGCTTTCTCATCATACCGATCGCCGGCTACCTTCTCTGGGAACGCCGTGCACTTCTGCACGCCGTGCCGCCGCGGCCCTGCGCGATCGCTGTGCTCGCCGGCCTGCCGCTGGCGCTCGCATGGTTACTTGCCGAGCGCATCGGCATCATGGAAGGGCGCCAGCTTATCGCGATGAGCTTCGTGGAACTGCTGTTCTTCGTCGTGCTTGGGCCACGCCTGTGGTGGAGCCTGGCTGGCCCGCTGCTCTATTTGTATTTCCTGGTGCCGTTCGGCGCCTTCCTGACGCCGAAGCTGCAGGATATCACGACCGTCTTCGTGGCGCATGGCCTGCCGCTGCTGCACATTCCTGCCTATGTCGATGGCTATACGATCGAGATTCCCGAAGGCACGTTCATGGTCGCCGAGGCCTGTGCCGGACTGCGGTTCCTGGTCGCTGCCGTCGCGTTCGGCTGCCTCTATGCGCTGATGATGTATCGAACCCCGATGCGCCGTGCCGCATTCATTGTTGCTTCAATCGTAGTGCCGGTCGTTGCCAACGGCTTCCGTGTGCTGGGCATCGTCGCACTGGGTCACTATATGGGAAGCGCCCAGGCGGTCGAGGCGGACCACGTTGTTTATGGCTGGGTATTCTTCTCGGCCGTCATCCTGCTGCTGATCGTGCTGGGATTGCCGTTCCGCCAGGACCATGGCGCGTGGACTGTTCCCGATGTGCCAATGGCGTCGACGCTGCACGCATCGCGTCAGGCACTGTTCGGCACGCTCGCGCTGATTGTACTTGCAGCGATAGGGCCAGCGCTGGCGGCACGAATCGATCGCACAAGCACCGATGTTGTCGCCGATCTGCCGTTGCCTGCGCCGCCTGCCGACTGTGTCGTGCAGCCGATGCGTGCCGCAGACGTCGATGCACCTGCCACGCGTTTCGTCTGCGCCAAAGGTGCGGTGATGCTGACCGTGCAGGTGTTCTCACCCCGTGCGTCGGTGGCCCAACTGCTTGGCTCGCAACGTCGCCTGACCGGCGCCGCGGACGGCGCAGATGTCGAGACTCGCCTGGTGGGTACCTGGCTGCTGACAGTGCCAGAGCCGCCCGGCAAGCCGGTTGCAAGTTGCCTGTGGATTGACGGGCAGCCCGCCACGCTTGGTCTGGCCACACGCATGCGGCAGGCGTGGCATAGTCTGTTCGGTGCACCCTATCGCCCGGTCCTGCTGGCAGTGAGCGCCGATGAGCCCGACCGCCGACGCGCCGCGCAATCCCTCGTCGATTTCGTGCAGACGCAAAGCGCGCTCGGCAAATACGGCGTGCAACTCTCGGCTAATCCAAAGTCAGACCCTGCGGTCGGATCAGCCCGTCCGGCACCGGGGTGAAGCCCTTCAGCCGGTCGCTGTGCCCGTAGAGCCACGTCATGTGGAACAGGAAGACCAGCGGCCTCTCGGCAAGGTAGATGGCGGCAGCATCGTGGTACGCTGCGGCGCGCTGTGCCGGATCGGTCGCGGCACGGCCGCGGTTCAGCACCTCGTCGAACTTCGGATTGCAGTACTTGGCCCAGTTCTGGAAGCCGTCGCACGCCAGGAACTGCACGATGTTGAAGTCGGGATCGGAGCGACCGCTCCAGATCACCAGGTTCGCCTGGTAGTCACCGGCGTTCATCGCCTGGATGTTGGCGTTGGTCTCGCCTGCCACCAGCTTGATGTCGATCCCGGCTTCCGCCGCCATCGACTGCAGCACCTCGCCGATCTGCGTATCACTCGGCGTGTTCAGCGTACGCAGACTGAATGACACGCGATCGAGCCCCGCCTCCTTCAGCAGCGTCTTCGCCTTCGCGACATCGCGCGCCGGCACCGGAATTTCTGCGTTGAAGTAAGGGCTGGTCGGCAGTTCCGCCTGGTTGTCCGGCACAAACCGGCCATCCATCACCACCTGGTTGAGCGCGGCGCGATCGATCGCCGCCTCCAGCGCTGCACGCACGCGCGGGTCCTTCGCCAGCGGATTGTCCGCGGCGGGGCCATGCGCGACGTTTATGTCGATCGCCTCGTAACCCAGCGACGTCACCCCGCGCAGTTTGAGCTTCGCGTCCTTTTCCACCTTGGCTGCATCCGACGGCGCCAGTTCCTCCAGCATGTCGAGCTGGCCGGTCTGCAAATTGACCAGCCGCACGGTGGAATCCGCGATCGGCCGGAACACGATGCGATCGAGATGGATCGCGCCTGCATTCCAGTAGCCGGCGAAGCGGTCCAGCACGATGCGGTCCTGCGGCACGCGCTCCACATAGCGAAACGGGCCGGCGCAGACCGGCGCGGTGGCGAAGTCCTTGCCAAGATGCTCGATCGCCTTTGGCGATCCCATCATGCCCGCGCGGTCTGACAGCACCGCGACCAGCGGCGCATAGGGCTGCGACAGCAGCAGGCGCACCGTCTTCGGATCCACCACCTCGACACTCGTCACCGGCCGCAATTCGCCTTTCCGGTTGCTCTCCGGCGCGCTGCGATAGCGCTCGATATTTGTGCGTACGGCGCCGGCATTGAACTTCTCGCCATCCTGGAAAGTCACGCCGTCACGCAAAGTGAGGGTCAGCGCCTTGCCGTCCGCTGCCCATTGCCAGTCGGTGGCGAGCTGTGGGACGAACTTCAGATCCGGGCCAAGCTCGATCAGCTTGTCGCACATGCTGGCGAACACGATGCGGCCGGCGAATGTGCCGCCGCGCGCCGGATCCAACGCGTCCGGATCGTCCTGCATGCCGATGCGCAGCGTGCCTGCGGCCTGTGCCGATGTCGCCATCGCCAGCATCAGAGCCGAAACGCCGGCCAGCCTCAGGACTCGCATAGTGTTCTCCCGTCGTTGCGGCGACAGATCAGCGTTTGCGCATCATGCGGTCAAGCCGCAGCTTGTGCGTCGCGCCGCGCGCGCAATACCGTCGTGCAACCGGGAGATGAGAGCGATGAAGTTCGGGTTGCTGAGTCAGATCCAGGTGCCCAAGCCATGGCACGACCACAGCGAGCGCAATGCGTACTGGCAGAACCTGGAGCATGTCGTCGCGGCCGAACAGGCTGGCTTCAGCCACTTCTGGCTCACCGAGCAACACTTCTTCGCGGAGATCGGCCACAGCGCCTGCCCTGAGATGTTCCTCGCCGCCGCCTCGCAGCGCACGCGCACGATGCGCCTCGGCTTCGCGGTGATCCTGGTGCCGTGCCATAACCCGTTCATGATCGCCGAACGCGTCGCGACATTGGATGTGCTGTCGAATGGCCGCTGCGAATTCGGCGCCGGGCGCGGTACCGCGTCCTATGTGGTGGAAGGCCTTGGTTTCAACGCCGATGCCGACCACAGCCGCGAGGTCGGACGCGAGGCGCTTGAAGCCGTGGTGCAGATGCTGGAACAGGAGCATTTCCCGGGTTATCGCGGGAAGCACTTCGACCTGCCGCCACGCCAGGTGGTGCCGCGGCCGATCCAGCGCCCGCATCCGCCGCTTTGGTTCGCCGCTTCCAACCTCGAGACGTTCGAGCGCGCCGGTGCCGCGGGCGTCGGCGTGCTTGGTGTGACGCGCTACACGCATGCCGAGGTGAAGCCGCATGTCGAGGCGTATCGCGCCGCGATCCGCAGCGCGACGCCGATCGGGCGGTTCGTCAACAACCATGTCGGCGTGTTCGCGATCGGCTGCGTGCATGATGACGACCGCACCGGGCGCGACGTCGGCTGCGCCGCGGCGCGCTTCTATTATGGCGACAACGACGCCGGGTTGAACCACGTGCGGTTTGGCTCATCCGAAGGCGTGGCTCGCATCAAGGCACGGATCGCGGGTTACTCGAATGACGACCTGCTGGAGAGCGGCATGGCGATCGGCGGCAACGCCGACAGCGTGTGCCGGCAGGTGGAACGCTGGGCCGCCACCGGCATCGACCAGATGGTGTTCATGTTCCAGATCGGCCGCACCACGCACGAGCAGATCATGCGCGCGATAGAGATCGTGGGAGAGAAGGTGATGCCACGCTTCACCGACTGACTGACCTACGCCGCGGTCAGTTCCTGCTGCACAACGCCCAGCAGCCGTGCCTGTAGCGCTGCATCCGCTTCCAGTGCCTTGGCGCTGCCTTCATACGCCACCTGTCCGTTGACCAGCACATAGGCGCGATCGACGATTGGCAGTACCGTCTCAGCATGGTGCTCGACGATGATCATCGCGGCGCGGCCGCGCAGGCGCACCAGTGCGTCCATCACCTCCTGCACCACCGCCGGCGCCAGACCCTCGAAAGGCTCGTCCAGCAGGATCAGCTTACTCGGCACCACCAGCGCCCGCGCGATCGCCAGCATCTGGCGCTCGCCACCGGACAGGCTTTCCGCCCGCGCCCGCTGGAGCACGCGCAGCTTGGGGAAGAGTTCGAAGATCTCCTCGAACGACGCACCACCGGAGCGCATCGCGATCTGAAGGTTTTCGGTCACCGTCAGGTTGGGGAACAGCCGGCGCCCTTCGGGCACGATGGAGATGCCGCGCCGGTTGATCTCGTATGGCCGCGCCTGCGTGATGTCGGTGCCATCCATCGTGATGCGGCCGGCGCTCTTTTGCACCGTACCGGTGATCGCCCGCAGCATCGTGGTCTTGCCGACGCCGTTGCGCCCGAGCAGCGCCACCGCTTCGCCCTCGTGCACCGTCAGGTCGAGGTCGGTCAGCACCAGGCTGCCGGCGTAGCCCGCACGCACCTGCTGCAACATCAGCAGCGGCTTTGCCGCAACCACGCGTGGCGCATCGGCGTGCACGCTGGGCTGCGGACCGCCGGCGCGCGCTGTGCCCATATAGGCGGTGATCACGTCCGGGTTGCTGGCGACCTCCGCCGGCCTGCCGTCGGCGATGACACGGCCCTGGTGCAGCACGGTGATGCGGTCCGACAATGCAAGCACGCGGTCGATGTCGTGCTCGATCAGCAGCACGGCGTGCGTCGTCGCAAGCTGGCGAATCAGCGCGCCGACGACTTCGCGATCGGCCTCCGCCAGCCCGGCCAGCGGCTCATCCAGCAGCAGCAGCTTCGCATCGGTGGCCAGCGATATGGCGATCTCCAGCAGCCGCTGCTCGCCATGCGAAAGGTTGGCGCAAGGCTCGGCCGCGCGATCTTCCAATCCGACGGCGGCCAGCAGCGACCAGGTGCGGGCATTCACCTCGGCCAGCGTATAGGCGTCACGCCACAGCGAGTTGCGTCGCGCGCTTTGCGCCTGCACGGCGACGCGCACATTCTCGAATGTGGTCAGGTTGCGGAATACGCTGAGGATCTGGAACGAGCGGCTCAGCCCCAGGCGAATGCGCCGGTGCACCGGCATCGCGGTGATGTCGTGGCCATCGAAGCGGATGGTGCCGGCATCGGCGCGCAACAGGCCGGTGAGCATGTTGAAGAACGTCGTCTTACCCGCGCCGTTCGGCCCGATCAGGCTGTGCAGACGGAACGGATGCACGTCGAGATGCACGTCCTGTGCGACCACCAGCGAACCGAACCTGCGGTGCAGTCCGCGCACCTCCAGCACCGGCCGGCCCGCGTCCAGGTGCGCATCGGCGCCGCCACGCCAGGTCTCGATCTGTGCCGGACGTGGCGGTACGCCGCGACGCGTGAGCGTCCAGTCGTCGCGACCGAACAGGCGGAACACCAGGCCCTGCATGCCCTCGGGGCTAGCAAGTGCGAACACCATGACGATCGGCGCAAAGATCAGCCACCAGCTTTCGGTGATGGCGGACAGCCGGTCCTCCAGCAGGATGAAGGCGATCGCGCCCCACAGCGGTCCGAGGAAGTGGTGCACGCCGCCCAGAACGGTCATCAGCAGCGAGTCGCCGGCGTGCTGCCAGCTAAGGTTGTCGGCATAGGCGCCACGCAGCATGAACGCGAGCAGCGCGCCGGCGAAGCCGACGATGCCGCCCATCAGCACGAACGCTTCGAACTTGATGCGGAAGGTGTTGTAACCGAGTGACTGCACGCGCTGCTCGTTGTCGCGCAGCGCCTGGAGCTGGCGGCCGAACGGCGCATGTGCAATGCGCCACAGCAGCCACATACCGCCGGCAACCGCGGCGATGGTGAAGGCGTGGAACTCCCAGTCGCTGGTGAGCCACGGCCGCGGCACGCCTTGCAAGCCGTTTTCGCCGCCGGTGACGTCGGTCCACTTGAAGGCGATCTCGAACGCGATCTGCGAAAAAGCCAGTGTCAGCAGCGAGAAATACAGACCCCGCCGGCGCAGGATGATCAGCGCGATGCCGGCCGCGAGCAGGAGCGAGAACGCCGTGGCAATGACCAGCGCAGCGATCTCGTTGCCGACCGCGCCGCGCATGGCGATCGCCACCGCGTAGGTGGCGCAGCCGAAGAACACCGAGGCACCGAACGGCACGAGGCCGGTGTAGCCCACCAGCAGGTTCACCCCGGCGCCGTACAGCATGTAGATGGCGATCTGCGTGATCAGGCTGATCGGCGCGCCGATCGCCTGCCACAGCGCGGTCAGCGCCAGCAGCACGAGCACGATCCACAGGATCGGATGGCGAATCATTCGAAGCGCTCCCAGCGTTCGCCGAGCAGGCCGCGCGGACGCAGCAGCAGCATCAGTGCCATGAACAGATACATCACAGCGCCGGAGGCTTCCGGCTTGAACTGGATGGTCAGTGCGATGACGACGCCGACCATCAGCCCGGCGATCACTGCGCCCGCGAACGATCCGAGCCCGCCAATCGCCACACAGACAAAGGCCGGCATGATCGCGTTGGTCGCCATCGCCGGCGTCACCGTCCACAGCGGTGCAGCGAGCAGGCCGGCGATGCCGGATATGCCGCAGCCCAGGCCGAACACCCACATCAGCACGCGCGGCAGGTTGATGCCGAGAAGGCCCACCATCTCCGGGTCACGCGAACCGGCGCGCAGGATGCGGCCGAACTTGGTGTAGGTCAGGAACGCCCACAGCGCGATCAGCACCGCCGCGGTCGTGCACAGCACGGCGAGCCGGTACCTGGTGATCAGGATCGGGCCCCAGATCATGAAGCCGGACAGGAAAGGCGGCGGGCTGAACGGCTGGCCGATGCCGCCCCACACCAGGCGGACAGTGGCTTCCACCATCAGCGCGAGCGCGAAGGTGATGATCAGGCTGACCAGCGGTTCCTTGTCGTACAACCGGCGGATCAGCAGCCGCTCGGCGATCATGCCCACACCGCCGACAAGGATGGGGGACAGGATCACCGC
>DASSRN010000421.1:0-10804 GCA_035701785.1 Acetobacteraceae bacterium
GAGCCGGACAAGTGGGTGAAGATCATCGGCTGGGTCGGCAAGGCGGACGCCGAGGCTACGATCGTCCAGGCGATCGCCGCCGCACGGTAGCCGTGGCGGGTGGCCCCGCGTGCAGGTGCACCATGGGCTGGCCGGTCTCGCCGCTGATCATCTCGGCCAGGAACCGGCGATGGCAGGTCGCCTCGTCCTGCTCGAAGCACAGCAGGCAGGCCCGCCGTTCCCGCGCCAGCTGCGTCGCCTGGGCCAGTTCGGCCTGGGCGCGGTCCGAGCGCATGTGCTCGCGGAAGATCGGCTCCATCCGTTCGGGATGGCCGGCGCGCACCGCGTCGCGTCCGGGCTTCGGCGTGCCCAGCCCCTGAAGATGCAGGTAGGCGATCCCCTTCTCGTCCAGGCCTGCTGCCAGCTGCCGCTTGGAAAAGCCCGGCTTGCGCGACTGCGGAACGGCGCGGACGTCGATCAGCAGCGCGACCCGCGCCCGCCGCAGTTCCGCCAGCACGTCGTCGATCGTGCAGCCTTCGTAGCCGATGGTCAGCAGGTCGGGCGCCGTCACCACTGCGGCACCACCGGCTGCACGCCCCCGGGCGGCGCGAGCCCCTTCGAGCGCATGCAGCGCAGCACCGCCTGGCGCTTGGCCGTTTGCAGGTCTTCGGCCGGCTGCGAGGCGCCGAACGTGTAGCCGCCATTGGTGCGGGAATAGATGTCCTGCACCGCGGGATCCTGCATCGCCAGCCGGTCGCACTGCTCCCGCGGAGTGCCACCGCCGCCGCAGGAACCCAGCAGAAGCGCGATCAGCAGGCCAAGGCCACGTTTCACTCGGCGGCGATCCAGTCCTCGATCAGCCGGCGGGCAATGCTGTCGACCCGTGGCAGCTGGAAGCCGTTGGCATCGCAGTTGCGCATCTGCTCGCGGGTGAACCAGCGGACGTCGAGCATCTCCTCGGGGTCGATCGTGATCTCCTCGCTCAACCCCTCGCCGTAGAAGCCCAGCATGATGTTGCCCGGGAACGGCCACGGCTGGCTGGAATGATACTGCACCGCGCCGACCGTGATGCCGGACTCCTCGAGGACCTCGCGGCGCACCGCCTCCTCCAGGGTCTCGCCCGGCTCCACGAAGCCAGCCAGCGTCGAATACATGCTGGCGCGGGGAAAGCGCTGCGAGTGGCCCAGCAGCGCATGCTCGCCGCGGGTGATCAGCATGATCACGGCAGGATCGGTGCGCGGGAAGTGCTGCGCCTCGCAGGCAGTGCACATCATCATGTGGCCAGCGCTGCGCGCGTCGCACACCGCACCGCACACGCCGCAGAAACGGTGGCGCGCGCGCCAGTGCATCAGCCCGCGGGCGTGCGCCAGGATCGACGCCTCCGGCCGCGCCACCCCCCAGCCGACCGAGCGCAGATCGACGAATGTCCCCTGGTCCTGTGGCAGCAGCGGCACCGGGTCCTCGGCAGTGCTGATGTCCATCGCGAACACCGCCAACTCGTCATGCAGGCCCAGGAACGCCCATGGACCGCCCTGCATGCGCAGCGTGTGCGCCATCTCGCCCGAGATGAACACCGCCTCGGGCGCGCCTTCGTCCATGCCCCGCACCAGGTTGCGGTTGCGCCATACCGGCACGAACAGCGTGTCGCGATCGTGCAGCCGCTGATCGATCCAGGAGGCGTCCTCGCGTCGGTGGCCTGCACGATCGAGCGGACTCGATGAATAGACGTTCGGGCGGCTGGCCAGAATGAATGTCACGGAGGATGCTCGCTGTTCGGATCGGCGGTGGCGACGGTGCCATGCGGCTGGCGGTCCGGCAACCAGTGGAGGCAAGCCATGAAGCTGATCCATCATGTCATTGCCGGTGACGGCCAGCCGCCGGTCGTGCTGGTGCATGGCTTTGCCTGCGCACACAGCGACTGGGATGCGCAGGTCGCGCATCTGTCCCCGCGCCGTCGGACAGTTGCCGTTGATCTGCGCGGCCACGGCGAAAGCCCGGGAACCGCGGGCAAAGGCTCGATCGAACGCTATGGGGCTGACGTGGCCGATGTGATCCGGGCGCTGGCACTGCCGCCTGCCGTACTGGTCGGACACAGCATGGGCTGCCGCGTCGTCATCGAGGCGGCGAGGCAGTCACCCGACAGCGTTGCCGGCATCGTACTGGTGGATGGCAGCCAGTTCGCCGCCGCGATGGCGGACACGCTGCGCCAGGCATTCAGCGAGCCGGATGGCTTCCGGACCCTGACCAACCGCTGGTTCCAGGACATGTTCACGGCGAAGAGCGATCCGACCATGGCAGCGGCTGTCGTGGCACGTGCCGGCCGATTGCCCGAGGCGATCGGGCAGGCGGTCATGCTGGACCTGGTGGCCTATGACGCAACCCGGCTCTCAACCGCACTGACCCGGCTGCGCGTGCCGGTCATGGCGATCCAGACCACCTACAGCAACGAGCGCCGCGAGCGCCGGCCGCTGACCCCAGGGCAGACGACGCCTTACCTGGACATGCTGCGGACGCGGGTCCCATCGGCCCGCATCAAGATCATCCCGGATACCGGCCACTTCCCGCAGCTCGACGAACCGGACCGGACCAATGCGCTGCTCGCCGGCTTCATCGCATCCCTGCCGGCGCGTTGATCTGGTTCACCGCCGACCATCATTTCGGCCACGCTGGCGCGCGCAGCCTGTATCGCCGCCCGTTCGCCTCGATCGCCGGGATGGACCGCGAGATGCTTGAGCGATGGAATGCTGTGGTCCAGCCGGGCGACGAGGTATGGCATCTGGGCGACTTCGCCGTCCGGCAGTCGGCTGATCGGGTCGATGCGCTGCTGCGCGCGCTACACGGCCGAAAGCACCTGGTTTTCGGCAACAACGACAATCCCACGGTGACCGCGTCCGCCTGCTGGCAGAGCGTGCAGCCCTATGCCGAACTGACCGTCGAGGACCGCCAACTCGTCCTCTGCCACTATCCGTTCAGGACCTGGCGCGACTCAGGCAGGGGCGCGATCAACCTGCACGGCCACAGCCACGGCCGCCTGAAACCGCTGCCGCGCCAGTTCGACGTCGGGGTCGACGCCTGGGACTTCCGCCCCGTCCAGCTTGCCGAGATCATCCAGCGGCGTCGGCAACCGGCCTGACGCTCAGCTCATCTGCTCCAGCCGGAACGGCGCCGAGGGATACACACCCAGCACGCGGACCTCGGACGAAAAGAACGACAGCTCTTCCAGCGCCCGCCGCAGCCCCGGTTGCTGCGGATGGCCGTCGGCGTCGCACAGGAACTGCGTCGCGACGAAGTGCCCGCCCAGCATGTAGCTCTCGAGCTTCGTCATGTTGACGCCGTTGGTCGCAAATCCGCCCAGCGCCTTGTAGAGCGCCGCGGGCACGTTGCGCACGCGGAACACGAACGTCGTCATCAGGTTGGCTGCCGTGGGCTCCGGCGTGCGGGGCTGCCGCGCCATGACATAGAACCGCGTGGTGTTGTGCGACGCGTCCTCGATGTTGCTGGCGAGCACGTCCAGCCCGTAGATCTCGGCCGCCAGTGACGATGCGACCGCCGCTTCCTCCTTGCGGCTCCACTCGGCCACCAGTTGCGCGGCACCGGCCGTGTCCGCCTGCACCACCGGCGTCAGTCCCAGCCGGCGCAGGCTGTGGCGCACCTGGCCCAGGGCCACGGTGTGCGAGTGCGCGCGCTTCAGATCGGCGATCGCCGTGCCCTTGATGCCAAGCAGGCAGTGCTCGACCCGGTGGAAGTGCTCGCCGATCACGAACAGACGGATTCCGGCAGCAGGTGGTGGATGTCGGGCACCCGGCCGGCGAGGCTGTTCTCACACGGCAGCATGGCCAGCTCGGCCCGGCCTTCCCGCACCGCATCCATCGCGCTCTCGAATGATTCGCAGGGCAGCGTGGCCATGTCCGGGTAGGCGACGCGGCAGGCCAGGTCCGAATAGGCGCCGGGCAGGCCTTGGAATGCGATGGTGCCGGTCATGCGTGGCCAGCCGGCGCAAGCTCGCGCCGCGCACGCTCCAGGTCGTCGGGAGTATCGACGCCGTAAGGGGCCTGCTCGACCCGGGCGCAGGCGATGCGCATTCCTGCCTCCAGCGCCCGCAGCTGTTCCAGGCTCTCCCGCCGTTCCAGCGGCGCCTCGGGCAGGGAGACGAACCGCGCCAGCGCAGCACGGCGGAACGCGTAGATGCCGATGTGATGCCAGCGCGGCCCCTCGCCCCAGGGGATCGGCACACGCGAGAAATATAGCGCGGGCGACACCGCGCGGCCGCGATCGAACGCACAGGCGGCCTTTACCACCGAGCTCAGCTTCGCCTCCTCTTCCGTCTCGATCGGCGCCACCAGGGTCGCTATGTCGAACCCGGGATCGGCCAGGGGTGTCAGCACGGTGCGCAGGTAGACCGGTGGGATGCTGGGCAGGTCGCCTTGCAGGTTCAGCACCACGTCGTGCCGGCCCTGCGGGTCAAGCGCCGCCAGTGCCGCATGCACGCGATCCGACCCGCGCGGCAGCGTGGGGTCGGTCAATACCGCCACCCCGCCATCGGCCCGCACCGCAGCGGCGATCTCGGCATCGCCGCACGCCACGGCGACCGGACCGACATCCGCCTCGCGCGCGCGGTCCAGCACGTGGACGATCATCGGCCGCCCGTGGATGTCGGCCAGCGGCTTGCCCGGCAGCCGCGTGGACGCCATGCGCGACGGGATGATGACGATCG
This sequence comes from Acetobacteraceae bacterium, assembly GCA_035701785.1. Taxonomy (GTDB): domain Bacteria; phylum Pseudomonadota; class Alphaproteobacteria; order Acetobacterales; family Acetobacteraceae; genus JAMXLO01. The sequence continues at coordinate 4,694 of DASSRN010000421.1, forward strand.
GGTTCACGGGTTGCTGGGCTCAGGTCGTTTCCCTATGGTGCGGCACCTTATGGAGGCAAACGGCCACGTGCAACGGCGCGCCGGCGAGCTTCCGCGTATGGTGCATCGGGTTGGACGGGGAAGTCGCGCCGCATGGACAGCATGGAGGTCAACAAGGGGATTGCCGCGATCCTGATCGGCGGCATCCTGTTCTTTCTCACTGGCCTGATTGGCGATAGTCTGGTCCGCGAGCGCCTGCCGGAAAAGCCGGCGCTCGCCATCGCCGCGGCGCCCGCCGCCCCCGCAGGTGGTGAAGCGAAGCCAGCCGGTCCGGCACCGATTGCCCCGTTGCTCGCCAGTGCGGATCCGCAGGCGGGCGAGCAGTTCACCCACAAGGTCTGCGTCGCCTGCCACACCTTCGACAAGGGCGGCAAGAACGGCGTCGGTCCGAACCTGTACGGCGTGGTGGAGCGGCCGCGCGACAGCGAGCCGGGCTTCAGCTATTCGGCGCCGATGGAGAAGTTCAAAGGTCAGCCCTGGACCTTCGATGCTCTGAACGAGTGGCTGTACAAACCCAGCGCCTATGTGCCGGGCACCCGCATGGCGTACGCCGGCATCCCGAGCGACAAGCAGCGCGCTGACGTGATTGCCTATCTGCGCACCCTGTCGGACAGCCCGGTGCCGCTGCCTGCCGCACAGGCCGCGCCTGCATCGGCGCCGGCGGGCGCAGCGGCGCCCGGCGGGTCGACCGGTGCCGTGCAGCCCAACGCATCCGGCTCATCTGCCAAACCGAGCGGTGCGCCCGGCACCGGCCCTGCCGCTGGCGGCTCGGCCTCGGCGCCCGCAGCGCCGAAACCGTAGGCGCGGCGCCGCGCGTGCCGGCCAGCCCGTCCGAGCTCGACCGGTTCATTGCAGGCGCCGAAGCCGCCGCTGACGTCGCCGGCGCAGTTGTCCGTCCATTCTTCCGCGCCGGTTACGCCGTGGACACCAAGTCCGACCGCAGCCCGGTGACGACCGCAGACCGCACCGCCGAACAGGCGATGCGCGCGGTGCTGACCGAACGGTTTCCGGACCATGGTGTGCTGGGCGAGGAGTTCGGCCTGGATCGTCCCGCGTCGCGGCTCCGCTGGGTGCTCGATCCGATCGACGGCACGCGTGCCTTCGTCAGCGGTCGCCCGACCTTCGGCACGCTGATCGCGCTGCTGGACGGCGACACGCCGATCCTTGGCGTGATCGACCAGCCGGTGTCGCGCGAGCGTTGGATCGGTGCTGCCGGCCGTCGCACCATGTTTCGTGGCGCCTATGGCGGGCAGGTCGGCTGCCGGTCTTGCGCAGCGCTCGCCGATGCCGAACTCTCTGCCACCAGCCCGGAGATGCTCGAAGCGGACTGGTCCCGCTGGCAGCGCCTGTCGGGTTCGGTGAGGCGAAACTACTGGGGCGGCGACTGCTACGCCGTCGGGCTGCTGGCGCTTGGCCAGATCGACATCATCACAGAGGCGACGATGCACCTGTGGGATTGGGCGGCCCTGGTGCCGGTGGTCGAAGGCGCCGGCGGCAGGGTGACCGACTGGGCGGGCCAGGTCCTGCGGCCGGATGGTGACGGCAGGGTGCTGGTGGTCGGCGATCCGACCTTGCTGCCCGCCGTGGTGGACGTGCTTACCTAGACTTTAGTTGTCACAACCCGACCAACGGCACATCGTTAACCATGCGCGCTATAATCCTTCTGCTGCTGATCGGCATTGCTCCTGTAACCGCGGTGGCCGAGGACGCCGGGGTCAGTCGAAGCAATGCCATCGCGATCCTGGGCAAGCCGGCGTTGCCTGCGGATTTCCCGTATTTCCCGTTCGTGAACCCCGACGCGCCGAAGGGCGGCGAGGTCACGCTGGCGGCGATCGGGACGTATGACAGCTTCAACCCGTTCATCCTGCGGGGCACCTCGACCCACGGCATGACCAGCCCCTGGGTGACGCTGCCCGGCGGGTCGGGATCCGGGGCGAGCGTGGGTCACCTGTGGGAGAGCCTGCTCATCGCCTCGGCCGACGAGAGCGCGGTCGGCTACGGCCACCTCGCCGGCAGCATCGAGGTGCCCGAGGACAAGATGTGGGTGGCATTCGAGCTTCGCCCGGAAGCGAAGTTCTCGGACAATACGCCGGTGACCGCGGAGGATGTGGCGTGGACCTACAACACGCTGCTGGAAAAGGGCCGACCCAGCTTCCGCATCCAGATGGCGGACGTGAAGGACGTAGTGGTGGAGAGCCCGCGCCGCGTCGTGTTCCACTTCAAGTCGAACGAGAACCGCGAGCTGCCGCTGATCCTGGGTGGCCTGCCGGTGCTGCCGAAGCATTTCTTCGACGACCGCGACTTCACCAGGCCGCTGGCGGATCCGCCCGTGGGCTCCGGTCCCTACAAGATCGCCGACTTCGAATTGGGCCGCAGCGTCACCTATACGCGCCGCCCCGACTGGTGGGCGGCGAACCTGCCCACGGGCAAGGGCACCAACAACTTCGACCGGGTGCGGATCGAGTATTTCCGTGATTCGACCGTGGCGATGGAGGCGTTCAAGGCCGGCCAGATCGACATCCGCAGCGAGAACATCTCGAAGAACTGGGCGACCGCCTATGACTTCCCCGCCGTGCAGAAGGGGCTGGTGATCAAGCGCGACTTCCCGCATCACCTGCCGACCGGGATGCAGGGCTACGCGATGAACACCCGCCGGCCGGTATTCGCCGACCCGTTGGTGCGCCGGGCGATGGCCGAAGCGTTCGACTTCGAGTGGGCCAACAAGAACCTGTTCTACGGCAGCTACACGCGGACCCAGAGCTACTTCAGCAACAGCGATCTGGCATCGTCGGGCGTGCCGCAGGGCGAGGAGCTGAAGCTGCTCGAACCCTACCGCAAGGATCTGCCGCCGGCCCTGTTCAACGAACCATTCCGGCTGCCGGTGACCGACGGCTCGGGCAACAACCGCGAGCAGCTACGGCACGCACTCGGGCTGCTGGAACAGGCGGGCTGGTCGGTGAAGGAGCGCAAGCTGGTCAACAAGGACGGCGACCAGATGAGCTTCACCATCCTGCTGGATGAGCCGTCGCTGGAACGCGTGGCGCTGCCCTATGTGCAGTTGCTGCAGAAGCTGGGGATCGATGCGAAGGTGCGCACCGTCGATCCCGCGCAATACCAGCATCTGACCGACGACTTCGACTTCGACATGATCATGATGATCTATCCGCAGAGCGACATCCCCGGCAACGAGCTGCGCGACTACTTCACCTGCGCCTCGGCCAAGGCACAGGGCAGCTACAACGTGCCCGGGATCTGCGATCCGGCGGTCGATGCGCTGGTCGAGCGCATCGTCACCGCGCAGGACCGCGACACCCTCACCACCGCCGCCCACGCGCTCGACCGCATACTGCTCTGGCGCTGGTACCTGGTGCCGAACTGGGATAGCCGCAGCTTCCACGTCGCCTACTGGAACATCTTCGGCTACCCTGACAAGCCGATCCGTACCGGGTTCTACTTCGATTCCTGGTGGATCGACGCCGCCAAGCTGGCGGCGACCAACGACGCGAAGCAGCAGTGAGCGAGCAGTCCCGGTAGTATTGATGTCCGGGTTTGCCGATACTGCGGGATGACCGCCTACCTCGTTCGCCGGCTGCTCCTGGTGATTCCGACCCTGTTCGGCATCATCGCCATCAACTTCGCAGTCATCCAGTTCGCACCCGGCGGTCCGGTCGAGCAGATGCTCGCCGAGTTGCGCGGCAAGGGAGATATGTCGTCGCGTCTCGGCGCTGCATCGTCCGACATTGCAAGCTCCGGACCGTATCGCGGCGCGCGCGGCCTCGATCCGCATGTCATCGCCGACATCCGCAAGATGTTCGGCTTCGACAAGCCGCCGCTGACACGCTTCGCCGAGATGCTGAGCGGCTACCTGCGGTTCGACTTCGGCCGCAGCTTCTTCCGCGACCAGACGGTGTTGCAGCTGATCCTGCAGAAGATGCCGGTGTCCATCTCACTCGGCCTGTGGTCGACGCTGCTGGTCTACTGCATCTCCATCCCACTTGGCATCGCCAAGGCGGTGCGCAACGGCGGTCGCTTCGATCTTGCCAGCAGCGCCATCGTCCTGGTGGGCTACGCCATCCCAAGCTTCCTGTTCGCCATTCTGCTGGTGGTGCTGTTCGCCGGCGGCAGCTTCTGGCACTGGTTCCCGCTACGTGGCCTGACCAGCGAAGGCTCGGCCGCCTGGAGCCTGCCGGCACGCATCGGCGACTATGCCTGGCACATGGTGCTGCCGACGACGGCGATGGTCGCCAGCGGCTTCGCCAGCCTGACCATCCTGACCAAGAACTGCTTCCTCGAGGAGATCAGCAAGCAGTACACCGTGACCGCACGCGCCAAAGGCGCCAGCGAGCGACGCGTGCTGTACGGCCATGTGTTCCGCAACGCGATGCTGCTGATCGTCGCCGGCTTCCCACAGGCGTTCATCGGCATCCTGTTCACCTCGGCGCTGCTGGTCGAAATCGTGTTCTCGCTCGACGGTCTCGGGCTCCTGGGCTTCCAGTCGGCGATCCAGCGCGACTACCCGGTGATGTTCGGCACGCTCTACATCTTCACGCTGCTGGGCCTGCTGATGCAGATCGTCGGCGACACGCTGTACACCGTCGTTGATCCGCGCATCGACTTCGAGGCGCGGCGGTGAAGCTCTCGCCGGTCACGCATCGTCGGCTGGCGATCTTCCGCCAGCACCGGCGTGGCTATATCTCATTCTGGATCTTCCTGGTCGTGTTCGGCTCCAGCCTGTTCGCCGAGTTCATCGCCAACGACCGTCCCCTGCTGATCAGCTTCAACGGCCAGTTCTACTGTCCGGTGCTGCAGGACTACAGCGAGGATACGTTTGGTCCCGAGTTCATGCCGACCCAGGCCGACTACACCGACCCGGAGCTGCAGCAGCTGCTCACGGCGCATGGCTGGATGATCTGGCCGATCATCCCGTTCAACTACGCCACCACGGTGAAGAACCTGCCCAGCCCGGCACCATCGCCGCCTTCGATGCGGAACCTGCTGGGCACCGACGACCAGGGGCGCGACGTGCTTGCCCGCGTCATCTACGGACTGCGTCTCTCGGTGCTGTTCGGCTTCTCGCTCACCGCGGTCACTTCGGTGGTCGGCATCATTGCCGGCGCCGTCCAGGGCTACTACGGCGGCCTGACCGACCTGCTGTTCCAGCGCTTCATCGAGGTGTGGAATGGCATGCCGGAACTCTACCTGCTGATCATCCTGGCCAGCATCATCACCCCGAGCTTCTGGATACTGCTGGTGTTCCTGCTGCTGTTCCGCTGGATGAACCTGACCGGGCTGGTGCGCGCCGAGTTCCTGCGAGGGCGCAATCTGGAATATGTCCGCGCCGCGAAGGCACTCGGCGTGTCCGACATCAAAGTGATGTGGCGCCACATCCTGCCCAATGCCATGGTGGCGACCCTGACCTATCTCCCGTTCATCCTGTCGGGTTCGGTGACGCTGCTGTCCACCCTGGATTTCCTTGGCTTTGGCCTGCCGCCTGGTTCGCCCTCCCTGGGCGAACTCGTGGCGCAGGCGCGCAGCAATCTTCAGGCATCCTGGCTCGGCTTCACCGCCTTCTTCGTGCTGGGCGGCATCCTGACCCTGCTGATCTTCATCGGCGAGGCGGTGCGCGAGGCGTTCGATCCGCGGCGGCTTCCGGTATGAGCCTCGTCGAGGTCGAGAACCTGTCCGTCGCCTTCGGCGCCAAGCGCGTGGTCAAAGGCGTCTCGTTCAATCTGAACCGGGGCGAAACACTGGCGCTGGTCGGTGAGTCGGGCTCCGGCAAGACCGCCACTGCGCTGTCGCTGCTCCAGTTGCTGCCGCCCGGCGGCAACAATCCCACAGGCAGCATCAAGCTCAACGACCAGCAGATGATCGGGGTGGATCGGCGGCTGCTGCACCGCACACGCGGCGAGGTCGCCGGGATGATCTTCCAGGAGCCGATGACCAGCCTCAACCCGCTGCACCGCATCGGCCGGCAAGTGGCGGAGGCGATCACCCTGCATCGGCGAGTGCCTCCCAAGAGCCTGCGGGAACGGGTGGTCGACGTGCTGGGCCAGGCTGGCTTCGCCGACGCTG
>DASSRN010000422.1:0-12208 GCA_035701785.1 Acetobacteraceae bacterium
CTGCCGCATCAAACAGATCGTCGAGGTTGGTACGCACGACGTGTTCATCTGCGCGGTCGAGGCAGTAGAGGTCGGCACCACGCATGAGGGACTGATCTACTACGCGCGCGCGTATCACCGCGTTATTCACCAGGCATAGCGCTCTCGCCCGCGCGTGGCAGAGAGCAGCTGTCTAGGCACGACGCATATCGGTTTCGGCGAAGTCATCGCCTTTGCACAGCAGCGGACGATCTCAACCCTTCGCCAAAGCGTGTGAGAACAGGTCGCCGAAATTGAACGAAGCGGGATGACCGCTTCCTTTGCCGAACGCGACAAAGGCCCTGCAGGCCATGTGCATGTCTGCTTCGCCAGGCGGGGTAATCTTGAAGATAGACAGCCTGAGCAGGTCTTCCGTGAAGACCGCACTCCGGCCTTTGGATCTCACCCTCCCCGCATGCAGCGCAGGGGAGGGGAAGGGCATCAGGTCGAATAATCGGAGAACCGCACGCCGCCGTAGCGCGCGCGGTAGTCGGTGCGCACGTTGACCAGCGCCACCGAGCCTTCGTCCACCTTGGCCTGCGCGCGCTCCAGCGCGGGGCGGATGTCCTCGGGCTTCGTCACGTACTCGCCGTAGCCGCCAAGCGCCTCGACCATCCGATCGTAGCGCATGTAGCCCAGGTCGCGGCCCGGTTTCTCGCGCTGCGGATCGCCGGTCCAGCCGCCGTTCAGGCTCACCACGATCAACAGCGGGATCCTGTGGCGCAGCGCAGTGTCCACCTCCATGAAGTTCATGCCAAGAGAACCGTCGCCGTGCACCACGATCACCTGCTTGTCGGGACACGCCACCTTGGCGCCCACGCCGAACGGCAGGCCGACGCCCATGGTGCCGAACGGCCCCGAGTTCAGCCGATGGCCCGGCGAGAAGGTCGGCATGGTCTGCCGGCCGAAGTTCAGCGTCTCCTGCCCATCGACGCACAGGATCGCGTCGCGCTTGGCGAAGTTCTTCACCTCCTCGAGCATGCGCACCGGGTGGATGTCGCCGTCCTCTGCCGCTTTATTTGCCCCGGCCGTGGAACGCTTCGCCGCCTCGCCGTCCGCCAGCCTCTGGCGCCACACCTTATAGCTGTCCTGCGTCACCTTGCCCTTGATGCCGTCGAGCAGTTGGCCCAGCACCGCCTTGCAGTCACCCACGATGGGGATGTCCACACCGCGCGCGGCGGCGGCAATCTCCTCGGGGTCGATGTCAATGCGCGCGATCTTCGCGTTGCCGCCGAACCGCGGCGGCGCGGCATGGCCGATGATATAGTTCATCCGCGTGCCGAGGACGATAATCAGGTCGGCATCGGCGAAGGCGGTGTTGCGCATCGTCAGGAACGAGCACGGGTGATCGTCCGGCACCACGCCGCGGCCCTGCGGCGTGGTATAGAACGGGATGCCGGCTGCTTCGACGAACGCCTGCATCTCGCCCCAGGCCTGCGACCAGATCACGCCGGAGCCTGACACGATCAGTGGCTGCTTCGCCTCGGCCAGGGCCTTCACCAGCGCGTTCACCTGGCGCGGATCGCCGAGAGGACGGCTGTCCATCTTGCGGCCCGCAAAGCTCCAGTCCACCAGGTTCTCGTCGATCTTCTGGTACAGTATGTCACCCGGCATATCGACGTAGACCGGGCCAGGCTTGCCGGACATCGCGCGCTGCAGAGCGAAGTTCACCTGCTGCGGGATGCGCTTCAGGTTGTGTACGCGGTCGACATGCTTGCAGCAGCCGCGCATCAGTTCGACCTGATCGATCTCCTGGAACACCTGGCGGCCGAACTGACTGATCGGACTCGACCCGCCGAATGCGACCACCGGGCAGCAGTCGATCAGCGCGTTGGCCATGCCGGTGATCAGGTTGGTCACGCCCGGGCCGGACGCCGCCATGCACACGCTGGGCGTCTGGCGCAACCGGCTATAGGCCTGGCACGCGAACGCCGCCGCCTGTTCGTGGCGCACGTCGATCATGCGGATGCCTTCGGTGATGCAGGTGGCCTCGGCCAGCAGCATCGGACCGCCCATGATGTAGAAGATGTCCTCGACGCCTTCCTTCTTCAGGCACTTCGCGAGGATTTCGGAGCCGGTCAGTTCCGCCATTTTCGTATCTCCTCTAGCCGATCACGCCGCCAGTCTTCAGCCCGCCGATCGCATCGCGATCGAGGCCCAGCCAGTCGCCCAGCACCTGTTCGGTATGCTGGCCCAGCAGCGGCGATGGCATCACCGGCGGCGGCCGGCCTTCGAACCGCACCGGCCAGGCCGGCATCCGGAACGCGCCGTTGGCAGGATGCTGGATGGTCTGGAAAATGCCACGCTGCTCGAAGGTGGGATCGTTGTACAACTCCATCGTGTCGAGCACCGCGCCCGCGGGCACGCCGGCTGCGCCGATGATCTCCATGCACTCCTGCTTGGTGTGCTGCTTCGTCCAGGCGGTGATCATCCCGTTGACGTCGTCGGCGTGCTCGACGCGTGAAGCCGGCGTTTCGTAGCGTGCATCGCCGATCAGCTCCTCATGGCCTATCACCTTGAGCAGCCGTCGCCAGTGGTCGGGATTGGCGCGGCTGGTGAACACGTAGACGTAGTCGTTCGGTCCGCCGCCCTTGCAGGGGAATGTGCCCATCGGCGGCGTGGTGTTGGACACGCTGCTGTTGCCGGCGCGTCCCGCGGCCTGTTTGTTGCCGTTGCGGTTCTGAGCCGCGAAGGCGATCCGGATGTAGTGCAGCATCGCGTCCTGCATCGCCACCTGGAGGTGGTCGCCCTGGCCCGTCTCCTTGCGGCGATACAGCGCGCCCAGGATGGAGATCGCGAGCAGCATGCCGGTGCCGGTATCGCCGAGTGACGGCCCTGGCTTCAGCGGCTGCCCGTCGCGCTCACCGGTGATGCTCATGGTGCCGCCGCAGGCCTGTGCGATCATGTCGAACGCCAGGTTCTTCTCGTACGGGCTGCCTTCGCCGAAGCCCTTCACCTGGCAGTAGATGATGGACGGATTGACTTTGCGGATCACATCGGCGCCAAGCCCCAGCCTTTCGATTGCGCCAGGGGCGAAATTCTCCACCATCACGTCGGCCTTAGCGGCGAGGTCCTTGACCAGCGCCAGGCCCTTCGGGTCCTTCAGGTTGACGGTGATCGACTTTTTGTTGGCGTTGAACAGCAGGAAGTAGGGGTCATCCTTCTCGCCCGCGCCACCGAGCGCACGGCCTGGATCGCCGCTCTTCGGGTTCTCCAGCTTGACCACATCGGCGCCCAGCCAGGCGAGTGCCTCGGTGCAGGAAGGTCCTGCTTCGAACTGGGTGAGGTCGAGAACCTTGACGCCCTTTAGGCAGGTCTGCCCGTCCGACATTGCCACGTTTCCTCTGTGTCTAAGTGACAGGAAGGCTACAGGGCAGCGGCTGACTCGTCATCCCCGGACAAAAAAGCGGCTCCGGACCGAGATCCGGAGCCCAAGGAGTTGCAGACGCTGAAGAGCATGACGCAGCCGGGCGCCGGGTGCGCTGAAACATTTCACCCCTTGTGCAGTGCAACCTGTGAAGCACTTCAGCGCAGCGCCGCCCGCACTTGGCTATCTCTTCTCGCAACAGCAGCAAGCTGGACGGAGTGGAGCAGGCCATGAACCGGACCCTCATCACCGCCGCATTCGCCCTGGTGTTGGGCCTGGCCGTCACCCCGGCCTTCGCCGGTGGCTATGTCGTCAACGGCCACACCGCGTCGCGGGCCGAGACGCAGTTCCTGGCGTCATACGGCGTGCAGCCGGGCAGCTGGAAGGTCGATGGCTACGGCATCTCGCCCGCCGTCCAGCAGTCTCCCCCTACCACCCCCGCGAACGCGCAGAACTGCCGCTACGTCCTCGACGTCCTGCTCTGCGACTGACCAGAAGGATTGACCATGACCACCATGCTGCTAGCTCTCGCCGCCGTGTTGATCGCCATGATCGCCAGCACGCTGTTTGACCCGCGGCGTGCTGCGGAGACCGACGAGGACCGCGCCCGGGCGATGGAAGCGATCGCCAACGCGATCTTCTGAGCGAGGTGGCGTCACTCGCCGCGTAGTGCCGCCAGCCGCGCTTCTGCCCGCTTGAGATTGTAGCGCGCGATGGCGCGCTGCTGGAGACGGGCCGGCCCGTCCAGCAGGGTGATCGCATCGCGGTAAATTATGACAGCCTGTTCGATCGACGCCGCATCATCCAGGGCGGTCAGCGCATTGGCCAGATTCGTGCTGGCCATTGCCCACTCCAGCGGTGTCGCTTCAGGCGTGTACACACCAAGCGCTGCACGGCACGCCGCCACCGCCCCGGCCAGCATGTCGCGGTCGTTGTCGCGCTCGCCCAGCACGCGCAGCGCCTGACCCAGATTGCTCTGGGTGATCGCGACATCGATCGGCGATTCCTGCCGCGTGTATTCCTCGAGCGCCGCCCGATAATGATCGAGCGCATCGCGCAGCGCAGCGGTGTCGCCGGTGCGCTCGCCCTGCAGCGACAGCACCGCGCCGCAGTTGCGCTGCATCCGTGCCCAGTCGTTCGGCAGCGCCTCGCGCGTATAAACGCGGGTGGCCGAGCGGTAGCTGTTCAGTGCAGCGTTCAGCCACGCGGGGTCGCTGTCGCGCTCGCCTAGCACGACCTGCGCCGCACCCAGCAAAGCGACAGTACGCGCCCAGTCCTCCGGCGCATTATCTGGTCGATAGATCTCCAGCGCGTGGTCGCACGCGGTCATCGCCGAATGCAGCATTACCGGATCATCGATGCGCGCACCCAGCCCGCGCAACGCTGCCGAGAGCCGCGACTGGGTCTTCGCCCAATCGAGTGGCGCGTCGCGGCGCGGCGCCAGCTTCAACGCGCCATTGAACGCGGACACCGCATCGGCGATGACGGCGATATCGTCGGCCGCCTCGCCTTCGGACAGCAGGATCTCCGCCTTGGCGATCGCCTGGCGCCAGGCTTCGCCGGCGCTCATCCCTCGCCGCGCATCTCCGCGAAGGTCTCCTTGGCAACCAGCAGCGACTCCCGGATCAGCGGGACGCCGACATAACCACCGAGGTGCAGCAGGGCTTCGACGAGTTCGTCCTCGGTCCAGCCCTGGTTGCGCGCCATGCGCAGGTGCAGCTTGAGTTCGGGATCGCGCCCGGTGGCGGCGTCGGAGATCACGCAGATCAGCGCCCGGGTCTTCAGATCGAGCCCTGGCCGGGTCCACAGCGCGCCGAAGATTGTCTCCTGCGTCACCTCGGCAAACTTCGCCATAATTGGGTCGTTGTAGACGTTCTTGTCGATACGTTCGACCGCGGCGTCGCCCAGCAGCCTGCGCCGCATCTCGCGGCCCTTCTGCCGCAGTTCGCTTTCTGCCATCTGCTTCTCCTGTTTCAAGAAGAATTACCACAGAGACACAGAGGTGTGATCTCTGTGTCTCTGTGGTGAAACTAAAACTTATAACTCCACCACCACGTAGTTCTGTTCCACCGACACCGGCACCGTCTCGGCGACGAACGGCCCCTTCGCAAGCGCCTCGCCCGGCACCACCTCCACGTTGTAGGTGCGCGCCTTGACACTCTCCGGATGGCACCACGACTGCCCGGTCTTGATGTCGAACTCCCAGCCATGCCACGGGCAGCGCAGCATCTCACCGTGCCGCTCCAACCGGTATTCGCCTGGCCTGTCAGAGGTGAACTTGGCAACCACAAAGCCGATACACAGTGGTGCGCCCTCGTGCGGGCACCGGTTGATCAGCGCGTAGTATTCGCCGTTGACATTGTACACGCCGATCGACCGTCCGGCGACGTCGACGATCTTGCTGGCGCCCGGCGCGATCTCGCTCGCCGCCGCGACAACATGCCGGGCCATGCGTTACTCGAGGCCGTAGAACGACAGCGCGTTCTCGCGGAACACCATGCGCTTCTGCTCTTCATTCAGCGGTGCCTTGAAGGCGTAGCGCGGATCGTCCTGATCCCAGTGCGGATAGTCGGTCGAGAACATGATGCGATCCCAGCCGATCCATTCGCAGGTGGCCAGCAGGTCCTCGGGCCGCTCTGGCTCCTCTATCGGCTGCGTCGTCACCCAGATATTGGAGCGGATGTATTCAGATGGCAGCTGCTTCAGGTGCGGCACCTCGTTGCGCAGCCGCTTGTAATGCTTGTCGAGCCGCCAGGTCAGCGACGGAAGCCACGCAAAGCCACCCTCCACCAACGCGACGCGCAAGTTCGGAATGCGCTCGAACACGCCTTCGATCACCAGCGAGGTGACCAGCGCCTCCTTGCTCTGCGGATAGGACGGGTGTTCTTCGTGATAGAACGACGGCCAGCCGCCGCCGGTCGACGGATGCCCGCCGGTGCCGCCGAGATGCAGCGCGATCGAGAAGCCATTCGCAGCGCAGGCTTCCAGGATTGGCCAGTAGCGGCGGCGCCCCAGCGGCTCAAGCCCGCGCGGTGGGATCATCACATGGGTGAAGCGGCGATCGCCGGCGCGCTTCTCGATCTCCTTGACCGCGGCTTCTGTGTACTCCAGCGGAATCTGCACGCCAGCCTTGAGGCGCGGCTCGCGGTCACACCAGACCTGCGCCTCCCACTCGTTCGCCGCCGCGGCCATCGCAGCGCCGAACTCGACGTTGCGCTCGTCCGAGCCGCGACCCAGCAGCGGCATCATCAGCCCGTACGACACGTTGAACAGGTCGAGCAACTGCTCCTGCATCATCTCCAGGTCGGAACCGGGATGCGTGCCGTCCTTTGGATAGCTGTCCATCCGCATGCCGGTGAACGGCGACATGCGCGGATAGTTGGGCGCATTGGAGAACGGCGAGCGCGACCGGCCGCCGACCTCCTGGCGATGCTTGCGCCAGCGCTCGGGCAGGAACTGGTCGAGATCGGCGGCCGATTTGACGTAGGGGTGGACGTCGCAATCGACGATGCCGAGTTTGCTCTGCGACGTAGTGTCGGCTTTGCGGTCGATGACCGTGACGTTCATCAGACTTGCTCCAGCTTCACTTGGACAAACGGGGGAAGGTTGTGAGCGCGTTGTCGACGAGGATCTTGCGCAGCAGATGCTCGGGCAGACCGTCGGGCAGCGCGTCCTTGTCGTCGAAATGCCAGTGCGGATAGTCGGTGGCAAACAGCAGCATCTCGTCGGAGCCGATCTCTTCGATGATGCGCTGCATCTGATCAGGCCGCGGCGGCGCGTCGAACGGCTGGATGGTCAGCCGCACATGCTCGCGCGCATACGCCGCCGGCGACTTCTCCAGCCATGGCACCTCGGCCCGCACGCCCCGCCAGGTCTTGTCGGCGCGCCACATCCAGCCGGGCAGCCAGGTCACGCCGGATTCCATCAGCACGACCTTCAGCCGTGGGAATTCGACGAACACGCCCTCGGTGATCAGGCTGTTCAGCACGCCGGCAAAGCCGGTGGACCACGAGACATAGTCTTCCAGGTAATAGGACGGCCAGCCCAGGTTGGTCGGCGGATGGCGATAGCTAGAGCCGGCGTGGATGCCGATCGGCAGATCGAAGCGGTCGGCGGCGCGGTAGATCGGCCAGTGGATGCGCCGCCCCAGCGGCAGCTCGCCCATCTCCCACACCAGCACCTGCACGAAGCGCGGATCGGCTGCCATCCGCTCGATCTCTTTGGCCGCGAGTTCCGGGCTATGCATCGGCACCACGATCGAGGCGCGCAGCCGGTCGTCCTTCGCCAGCCACTCGGCGGCGAGCCAGTCGTTGATCGCGCGGCACATCGCCGCTGACAGATCCTCGCTGAACACCGCCGGCGCACCATGCAGCACGTTGCAGATCGCGTAGCGCGAGCCGAACGCGTCGAGCACCTGCGAACGCAGCTGATCGAGATCGGTGCCCGCGGCGCCCTTCGGCGGCTTCCAGTCGGGGCGGCAGTTGATCGGCGCGTTCGGCGGAAAGGCGGACGCCGTGTAGTTGTCGCGCTCCAGTCCGCGCATCAGGATGTGCGAGCGCCAATACTCATCGAGATACGGCACGAGCGTCTGCATACTCGGCAACGCCGGATGGATGTCGCAGTCGATCGCGCCTGGTACGGGTACTGTCATGCTCGTGCCACGATAGGGCTGGGTCGCGCGGCGTTCAATGGCAGGGTGTTCGCCGAAAGTTCGTCTGCATCATTCGAACAGTGCGGCCGCATCCTGCCTCAACGCGGCCCGCGATGCATCGTTCGTGTAGAACATGTGGCCGCCGGCATAGACCGAGAAACGCACGCGTCCGGCGAGTTCCGCTTGCGGTAACTGATCCAGCAGCAACTGCGTTCCCAGATAAGGCGTGACCAGGTCGAACAGTCCATGCCCGATCAGCACCTTGAGCTGCGGGTCGCGGGACAGCGCGTTGCGCATCGCCTGGACCGACTGCGGCGGGTTCCACACATTGCGACCCCAGTCCCACTGATGGTTCGCCAGGACATTGCCCAGCTGATAGGCGCCGTCGGGTTGCCAGTTGAGCTTCGCGTAGAGCTTCTCCAGTGCACTGCTGATCGGACCCCTGAAGCCGCCCAGCACCGGGTCCGGCGGTTCGCGGCGTGAGTCAGGATAAGGATCGACCGCCGTGATTGTCGCGTCGAAGCTGCTGCCGACGCGGCCTTGCGCGCGATACAGCTCGTGCAGGAACACGCGGTTGTCGATCATTCCGCCATGGCGGCGCACCAGAGCGGGATCGAGGCCAGTGAAGACAGCGACGCGCTCGCTGCGGCGGGCGACCGCATCGGCGTCAATCTCCCCACGCGTCAGGTCGATCAGGTACTCGGTCGTCGCATAGTGCTCGACCTCGGCCAGCATGGCCCGCGTCACGGTCTCGTGACCTGCCCGCGCTGCCGCTGCCATCGACGGCAGGTGCGTCACGTAGAAGAACGGTGCGAAGGCGGAACTGCGACCGCCCAGATCGAGCGCCGGCGAGACCATGACCATGCCAGATAAGCGGTAGCTCAACTCGCGCGCCAGGCGCGGCACGCGGAACCCACCGTAGCTCTCGCCCAGAAGGTATTTCGGCGACACGGTCCGATCGTAATCGACCACCCATCGGCGGATCGCTTCCGCCAGATACTCGATGTCGCCATTCACCGACCAGAGCCGCTGTCGTGCTTCGGGATCGCTTGTCAGCACGCGTGAGAAGCCGGTTCCTGCCGGGTCGATGAATACCAGGTCGGTGAAGTCGAGCCAGGTCTCGGCGTTCGCCAGCAGGTCGGGCGATGCGCCGGTGTCGTTGCCGAGCGCGATACGCCACGGACCAACGGCGCCGACATTGAGCCAGGCCGATGCGAAGCCCGGGCCGCCGTTGAACGCGAATGTCACCGGCCGCCACACCCGATCCGGCACGTCGAGCTGGAACGCGATGAAGGCCAGTTCCGCACGCGGTGCCTGCTTATCGTCGGTCAGCAGGATGGAGCCGGCGGTAGCCTCGACCTGCAATGTACGGCCGGGCAGTTCGACCCCATGGCGCGTTGTTGATGCCGCGGGAAGCCGCTGCATGTCTGGCTGTGCCAGCCCGGCGACGCGGCTGCCGACAAGCGCGGCAGCAGACAGCACCATCATTCGGCGCCGATGGATCGCCATGTGCTTCATTCGACCCGCAGCGCGGCGCGCATATCGGTCACGCCGACCGGGTCCTCGAACATCGCCAGGCGCCCCGCGGCGAGCGACGCGAAACGGTGCAGAAGCGCCCGCCTGCGCGCGCCGGGCAAGGGATGCGCCGGCGCCTCGCGCAGCAGTTCCGCTTCCAGGCCGGCAGCGACAATGAGGCCGGCCTCTGCCGGCAGCAGGTCCTGCGGAAAGTCCACATCCACCGCGAAGAACAACTCGTCGGCGAACGCCCGGTAGTCCTGCCATTTCATATCGGTCAGGAAGTCCCTCGGCCCCGACTTCACCTCGATGCAGGCGAAGCAACCATCCGGGCGCAGGGCCAGGATGTCGGCGCGGCGGCCATTTGGCAGCGCGACCTCGTGCAGCGGTGCCCAGCCGAGCCGCAGGCACAGCCGCGCCGTCGCACGACGGATGGCAAGCGTGCGTTCGGGGAAGCCTGGCTCCATCAGGGAACCAGCGCGTCGATCGCGCGGGCGAGCTTCACGTCGTTGTCCGTCAGCCCACCCGCGTCGTGCGTCGACAGTTCGATGCGCACCCGGTTGTAGACGTTCGACCAGTCGGGATGGTGGTTCTGGCTCTCCGCCAGCAGTGCGACGCGGTTCATGAAGCCCCACGCCTCATTGAAGTCGTGGAAGCGAAAGCTGCGCTCGATCGCCTCGCGGCCGGTGACCGGTTTCCAGTGGGGCAACTTCTGCGCCAGCCCAGTGCGCTCGGCATCGGTGAGACGTGTTGCCATGGGCTCCTCCTCGTTTGACACCCTGTGGGTCGCCGCCCAGCATGAAAGCAGCCGGTTCGCTGGACCATACCACCGACCGCGGGAGGAAGCATGGCCGACACGACGACCGCGCCGGCTGAGACGATCCACGGACACATTGCGGCGCGCATTGATCGGCTGCCGCTGACCCGGGTGCAATGGCACCTCGCCATCCTCGTGGAGGTGACTTGGGGTTTCATTATCTTTGACACCGACGGCATCGGCGCGCGGCTGTATCCGTTCGTGTGGCGCCCCAACAAGATCATTGACGTCTACCAATACGCAGTGATCCAGGCGCTCCAGGTCGGCGCCGGCATCCTGATCGGGGTCTACCTGATGAGCTGGGTGGCCGACCGCTACGGCCGTCGACCGGCGATCCTGCTGGCGACACTGCTGGGGGGTCTCTGCATCTGGCCGTTCGCCTACGTCACCAACTTCTGGGGCATGGTGGTGCTGTCGGTGCTGAGCACACTTGGCGTCGGCGGGATCGTTGCAACGCATTCGGTGTACCTGTCCGAGATGACGTCGCCCGACGTGCGCAACCGGGTGCTGCTCGCCTCGCAGGGCGTCACCGCCATCGTGGCGGTCAGCGTCAACCTGCTGGCGTTCTGGCTGATACCGGGGAACTGGCAGGCGTTCCTGTGGATCAGCGCGATCATTGAAATCGTGGTACTGCTGCCGCTGCTCTACTGGAAGCTGCCAGAGTCGCCGCGTTGGCTGGAGGCGCACGGCCGGCACGACGAAGCCGAGACAGCGGTCGAGGAGTACGAACGTGCAGTGCAGCGATATGACAGTCGGCCATTGCCAGAGCCGCGCGGTGCCGACAATCCGGTTGTGATGGCCGGACGAGGCGCGTGGAAGGAGCTGTTCACCAGTGAGCGGTATCGCCGCCGCACCTGGGTGCTGATCATCTGCTGGATGTGCGGCTATGCCGGGCTGATCTACGGCGTCGGCGCGTTCCTGGCGGTGTACATGGTGGACCACGGCGCCACCGCGCACGAGGTGTTCCTGACCATCGCCGCCGCCTACGCCGCGCTGTTCGTGGCTTTCCAGGTGAACGCGCGACTTGGCGAACGGGTGGAACGACGGGACGTCATTGCCGTGATGGCGACGCTGTTCGCCGCATGCTGGCTGGTTGCGTGGGCGGCGCCAACGCTTGCGGTGATCGTGGTCTGCTACATCATCAGTCGCATCGGCACCGGTCTGTTCCTGTTCAACCTCTACAACTATACGGCGGTCGCGTACCCGACGCGCGTCCGTGCCGTCGCCTTCGCCTGGACGGACGGGCTGGGACATCTCGGCGCCTGGGGTGGGGTGACGCTGCTCGGACCACTCTATGCGCTCGGGCCCAATCACCTGGGCTGGATCCTGTGGATCATTGGACCGGGCGCGTTGTTGCCGGCGGTGCTGATCCGCGGCTATGGCATCCGGCAATCAAGGGCGGTGCTGGAGCAGGTCTCGACGTGAAGCCCCCAAGCGCTGAGGACATCCACGAATTGGCCGAGCGCGCGTTCGCCGCGATCCCGGCGCGACTGTCGCAACACGTGCGCGGCGTCGGCATCACTGTCGAGGACATGCCGGACGACGAGACGCTGGAGGATCTCGGCATCGAGTCCGCCTGGGAGCTCACGGGCCTTTACCGTGGCACGCCGCTGACCGAGCGCAGCGTCAGCGACGCGGTGCGCGAGCCGGACCTGATCTTCCTCTACCGCCAGCCAATCCTGCTGGAGTGGGTGGAGACCGACGTGGACCTGTACCATCTGGTTCGCAACGTGCTGGTGCACGAGATCGCGCACCATTTCGGCTTCAGCGACGCCGCGATCGAGGCGCTGGAACGGGAGATGGAGTAAGCGACGCGGCCAACTGCCTATCGCATTGCCAG
>DASSRN010000423.1:0-4675 GCA_035701785.1 Acetobacteraceae bacterium
CACCGCCTGCAAAGACCGTGACCCTCCAGCAGACGACCGCTGCGGCGGCACCGCCTGTGGGGCCTGGTGTGCCGCACACCCTGGCTGAGGCGCTGGCCGCCACCTACTCGAACCAGCCGGTGCTGCAGGCGGAGAGGGCCAAGCTCCGTGCCACCGATGAGAACGTGCCGCAGGCGCTGGCGGGCTGGCGACCCACGGTGACGGTCGCTGCAAATGGCGGGTGGGGCGACGGCAGGAGCGCCTTGTCGTCCGGCGCGGCCGCTGTGCGCACCGACCGTCTGATCGGCATTGCGCAGGCAACGGTCAGCCAGCCACTGTACACCGGCGGCAAGACGCAGGCGAACACCAACCGCGCCAAGAACCAGGTGATGGCGGAACGCGCCAACCTGATGGTGCAGGAGCAGAACAGCTTCATCCAGGCGGTCACCGCCTATGTCGGCAACGGATCGACCACCAGCCAGGGGGTGATCCAGGCGCAGCAGCTGTTGGCGCTCGCCATCAACAATGAGCAGGTGCTGGCGAAGCAATTGCAGGCCACCAACGACCGGTTCCGTGTCGGCGAGATCACCCGCACCGACGTTGCCCAGGCCGAGGCGGCGCTGGCGGGCGCAACGGCGAGCCGGCAGCAGGCGGAGGGCAACCTGCAGACTGCCCGCGGCAATTATCAGCAAGTGATCGGCTTCTTCCCACCAGGCGATCTGGTGGAGCCGCAGCCGTTGTCGCTGCCGGTGAAGACCGAGCAGGAAGCCATCGCGATGGCCTCCAACAACAACCCGCAGGTCATAGCAGCGCTGTTCAACGATGCGGCGGCGAAGGACTTCATCGATGTCCAGCTCGCGGCGCTGATGCCGACCGTCAGCGTGATCGGGCAGCTGAGCGAGAACAAGAACGCCACGCTGCCGCGTACCGAGTCGAACGGCTACCAGGCGGTGGTGCAGCTATCGGTGCCGATCTATCAAGGTGGTGCGGAGTACGCCGCGGTCCGCCAGGCGCGCCAGTCGGCGCAGCAGACCACGCGCCAGGTCGATGATGCGCGCCGCACCGCAGTTCAGAATGCCATCTCGGCCTGGGAGACGCTGGCAGCGGCGCGCGCTGCGGCGGCCAGCACGCGTGAGCAGATCCGCGCCAATACGATCGCGCTGGAAGGCGTGGAGCGCGAGGCGATCGTCGGCAGCCGCACCACGCTCGACGTGCTGAACGCGCAGCAGGCGCTGCTCAACTCCCAGACCACGCTGGTGCAGAACCTCGCGCTGGTGGTGAACGCGTCGTACCAGGTGGCAGCGGCGGTCGGCCGGCTGACCGCGCGCGACCTGCACCTGCCGGTGCCGCTGTACGACGAGACCGCCTACTACAACGCAGTGAAGAACAGGTGGGTGGGCCTCGGCGACTACGCGACCAACCAGCCCGGCCGTTGAGGTGACGGATGCGATGAGCGGATCACAGACACCTCCTGCGCCGGCCGGCAATGACCCGTCGATGGAGGACATCCTTGCCTCGATCCGCCGCATCCTCAGCGAGGACGAAGCTCCCGCGGCCGGTGCCGCGTCGCCTGCTGCTGCGAGTCCGCCGAAGCCAGCGGATGACGGCGTGCTCGTGCTGGACCCGGCCATGATGGTGTCCGATCCGGCGCACGAGGCCGAGCCGCTGCCAGCCCACGTCGAAGAGCCGCTGCCTGCTTCGGCACCTGTCCCGTCACATCCGGCGCCCGAGACCCTTGTGGCACCGGCCGCTGCGGCCGCTGCGGCATCGTCGGTCACCAGCCTGGTGCGCACATTGTCGGAGCGCTCGGCGCGGGTCTACGCGGGCGGGCCGACGATCGAGGAGATTGTGCGCGAGGAGTTGCGACCGCTGCTGAAGACGTGGCTCGACGAGAACCTGCCCCCGCTGGTCGAGCGCCTCGTAAGGGCCGAGATCGAGCGCGTCGTAGGCCGCGCCGTACCCTGAACCTGATTGCCATCGTCGGCCTCCTGCGGCATTCGCGTGAGGCCGCAGGAGAGCGAGATGCTGGACAAGACCTACGACCCGTCGGAGATCGAACCCCGCCTGTATGAAGGCTGGGAGCGAGCAGGGGCGTTCGCCTGCGATCCCAATTCCAACGCGGCGCCCTACACGATCATGATCCCGCCGCCGAACGTCACCGGCAGCCTCCATATGGGCCACGCGCTGACCTTCACAGTGCAGGACACGTTGATCCGCTGGCAGCGCATGAAGGGTCGCGACGTGCTGTGGCAGCCCGGCACCGACCACGCCGGCATCGCGACGCAGATGGTGGTGGAGCGGCTGCTGGAGGAACAGGGGACCAGCCGGCGCGCACTGGGCCGCGAGGAGTTCGTCGAGCGCGTCTGGCAGTGGAAGGCGGAATCCGGCGGCACGATCACACAGCAGCTTCGCCGACTGGGCGCCTCGCTCGACTGGCCGCGCGAGCGCTTCACCATGGATGACGGCCTGTCGGTCGCTGTGCGCAAGGTGTTCGTCGACCTGTATCGCGAGGGGCTGATCTATCGCGACCGGCGGCTGGTGAACTGGGACCCGAAGCTGCAGACGGCGATCTCGGACCTCGAGGTGGAGAACCTCGAGGTGAAGGGCTCGCTGTGGCACATCCGCTATCCGATCGAGGGCGAGCCTGGCCGCTTAATCACCGTGGCGACGACGCGGCCGGAGACGATGCTGGGCGATACCGCTGTGGCGGTGCATCCCGACGATGCGCGCTATCGCGACCTGGTGGGCCGCAATGCGATCCTGCCGCTGGTGGGGCGGCGCCTGCCGATCGTGGCCGACGAATACTCCGATCCGGAGAAGGGCACCGGTGCGGTGAAGATCACGCCGGCGCACGACTTCAACGACTTCATCGTCGGGCAGCGGCATCGGCTGCCGATGCCGTCGATCCTGGACCGACAGGCGCGCGTCGTGCTCGCGGAGATCGACGATTCGCTGACTATGGTGGATGGCGTCGCCGATCCGGCGTTTGTGCGCTCGCTGGAGGGTCAGGATCGGAACGCGGTCCGCCGCGCGATCGCCGCCGAGTTGGAGCGGCTTGGTCTGCTGGAGAAGACCGAGCCCTACACGCACCAGGTGCCGCACGGCGATCGCGGCGGCGTGCCGATCGAACCGCTGCTGACGACGCAGTGGTACTGCAACGCCGAAGTGCTGGCCAAGCCGGCGATCGAGGCGGTGGAGACCGGCCGCACGGTGTTCGTGCCGAAGCAGTGGGAGAACACATTCTTCGCCTGGATGCGCGACATCCAGCCGTGGTGCATTTCGCGTCAGCTCTGGTGGGGCCATCGCATCCCCGCCTGGTACGGCCCGGATGGCAGGGTCTTCGTCGCGGCTTCGGAGGACGAAGCGAAGGCGGAGGCGCGCGCGCACTATGGTCGCGACGAAGCGCTGACGCAGGACGAGGACGTGCTGGATACGTGGTTCAGCTCGGGGCTGTGGCCGTTCTCGACGCTCGGGTGGCCGGAGAAGACGAAGGAGCTGGCGCGCTACTATCCGGGCGACGTGCTGGTGACCGGCTTCGACATCATCTTCTTCTGGGTCGCCCGCATGATGATGCAGGGCATGCACTTCATGGGCGATGTGCCGTTCCGCACCGTGTATATACACGGGCTGGTGCGCGACGAGCGCGGCCAGAAGATGTCGAAGTCGAAGGGCAACATCATCGATCCGCTGGAGCTGATCGGGAAGTACGGCGCCGATGCGCTGCGCTTCGCGATCTGCGCGCTGACCGGACCGGGACGCGACGTGAAGCTGAGTGCGTCGCGCGTGGAGAGCTATCGCCGCTTCGTCACCAAGCTGTGGAACGCGGCACGGTTCTGCGAGATGAACGGCATCCGTCCGGACGACACCTTTGATCCATCGCGCGCGACGCTGCCGCTGACGCGCTGGATCCTCGATGCGCTGAACCGCGCGATCACCGAGGCGGACGCGGCGCTGGAGGCATATCGCTTCGACGAATACGCGGCGGCCTGCTACCGCTTCGTGTGGGACACGTTCTGCGACTGGTTCGTCGAGTTCGCCAAGCCGGCGCTGGACAATGCCGAGGTGAAGCAGACCGCGGCCTATGTACTCGGCACGGTCCTGCGCCTGATGCATCCGGCGATGCCGTTCGTCACCGAGGAGCTGTGGGATCGCTTCGGCTTCGGTGCGCCGTGCAGCCTGATCCGTGCGCCGTGGCCGGAGCCGGTCGCGGTTGCGGATGCCGAGGCGGCGCGGGCGGAGCTTGACTGGGTGGTGCGGCTGATCTCTGAGGTGCGCTCGGTGCGCACCGAGACGCACGTGCCGCCAGGCACGCCGACGCCGATCCTGCTGCGCGATGCGACGGCGGAGACGCTGGAGCGTGGCGGACGCTGGATTGAGGCGATCCGGCGGCTGGCGCGGGCTTCGGAATTCGCGCCGCTGGCGGGCGAGGTGCCGAAGGGGGCAGCGCAACTGGTGCTCGATGAGGCGACGGTGGTCCTGCCGCTGGCGGGCATCGTCGATGTCGGCAGCGAGCGCACCCGGCTGACGCGCGAGCGCGACAAGGCGTCCGGCGAGGCACGCAAGATCGCGCAGAAGCTGGACAACGCGGACTTTGTGCGCCGGGCGCCGGAGGAGGTCGTGGAGGAGAACCGCGACCGCCTCGCTGCTATGCAGGCGGACATCGCGCGGCTGGAGGCAGCACTGCTGCGGATCGGGT
>DASSRN010000424.1:0-6233 GCA_035701785.1 Acetobacteraceae bacterium
AGAAGAACATTCTGCTTATTTAAGAGGAGAGAGCCACCATGTATTACTTGACCGAAAAGGCTTCGCGCCGACGCGTGCGCGAGGCGCAGCAGGCGCGCGACAACCGCGCCGAGATCGTCAAGGCCCTGTCGCACGGGCAGATCAGACGACGTGATCTCTACAAATGGGGCCTGCTGACCGCCACCGGCCTGATCGCCCTCAAGCGGGGGCTCAGCCCGCTTGCGCCCAGCGCATTCGCCGGCGGCAGCGTGCCGACCGGCACGCCTCGCAGTCCGCTGTTCGGGGCGCAGAAGTTCACCCAGGAGATGCCGCGCCTGGCGTTGCAGACGCCAATCCCGCTGATCCGCACCAAGGTCGACGGCAACCCCAATAACGACATCGCCGTTTTCAAGGATATGCCGAACGAGCGCGCGGCCAAGCGGCTGTCGTACCACAACGACTTCACCGCCAATCCTGCCGATCCGCAGTTCAGGAACCCGCTCACCGGGCGCGGACCGGTCGAAGGCCGCCCGCCAACCGAGGTGTTCGCGCATCAGCGATGGACCGAGTTCTTCCCCGAGGTCGGCTACATCTCGTCGTGGACCGGCGTCGGGCCCAATCAGTGCTTCCATCCGAGCTTCCCCGCCCAGGACTCCAACAGCGTGTGGACCTACGGCAGCGGCAATGTGGTGAATCAGGCGGCCCTGCCGCCGCCCCTGATCAAGGGACGCTACGGCGAGCCGATCATGCGGCGTATCTACAACAACACGCCTGCTGACCGCACGCTGAACAACGGCTTCGGCCGCAATGAGCACCAACTACACTTCCACAACGCCCATAACGGTGCGGAGAGCGACGGCGCGGCCAACGTCCACCACTTTCCGGGCACGTTCTACGACTATCGCTGGAGCACGACGCTGGCCCGTCGCGACAAGATCAACACCCAGGCGACCGACAGCCGTGCGTCAGGCCCTGACGGCAATGGCGGGCTTACCTATGTCGCGGGCGACTATCGCGAACTCCAGGGCACGATGTGGGCGCACGACCATCGCTTCTTCTTCACCGCCGAGAACGTCTACAAGGGCGCTCTCCAGATGGTCAATTATTACAGCGGCCCTGACCGCGGCAACGAAGCGCTCGACGACGGTGTGAACCTGCGGTTGCCCAGTGGCTCGCTGCTAGACTCAGGCAATCTCGACTTTGACGTCAACCTGATCGTGTCGGACGCAGCCTTCGATCCATCGGGCCAGCTGTTCTTCGACATTTTTGATACCGACGGCTTCCTGGGTGACGTGCCTCTTGTCAACTTCGCCTACGCGCCGGTATTCGAGGTGCTGCCCCGAAAGTATCGCTTCCGCATCCTCAACGCCTGCATGTCGCGCTTCCTCCAGTTGCAGCTCGCCGACCCCAACGGCAACGCGGTGCCGTTCCAGTTCATCTGCAACGACGGCAACCTGCTGGTGAACCCGGTGCCGCTCACGGTGCTTGACCAGCAGGGCACGGCAGAGCGCTATGACATCGTCGTCGATTTCTCCAACTTCCGCATCGGCGACCAGGTGCACCTGGTCAACACATTGGAACAGACCGATGGTCGTCTGCCTGGCTCCCGCCTGTCGCTGGCGCAGGCGATGCGTGGCGTCTCCGACGATCCGATGGTCGGGCCGGTGCTGCAGTTCCGTGTCGTCGACCACGTGTTCAGCGTCGACGTCCCCGGCACGATCCTGCGCTCGACCGATAAGGACTTGAGCCAGGTCCTCAGCACGCTGACCGACCAGATCCCCATCGTCACCCCGACGCGCACCAGGGTCGTGACCTGGGGTCGTGGCAGCACCGACTCCCGCCAGCCGAACGGGCAGTGCATCCCGGACTGCCCGGAGACTGCGCAGTTCTTCTGGAGCGTCAGCGTCGACGGCGGGCAGTTCCACTCGATGAACGCCAATCGCATCAGCCTGCTGGTGCCGAAGGCCGGCGAGATCGAGCATTGGACCTACGTCAACGGCGGCGGCGGCTGGGATCATCCGATCCACCTGCACTTCGAGGAAGGCATCACGATGAACCGCGGCAGCGCGCCGATCCCGGCCACCGAGAAGCTGGTCCGCAAAGACGTCTGGCGGCTGCGACCGGGCGGGCAGGTCCAGTTCCAGATCCAGTTCGGCGAATACGGCGGGTCCTATGTGAACCACTGCCACAACACGGTGCACGAGGACTTCGCTCTGCTGATGCGCATCCAGCTGCTGACCGGCGTTGCCGGCACGCCGCAGGCTGCGATCACGCAGACGCCAAACCCAACGCCCGATGGCGTGGTGTTCACCACGCCAGAGGTACTGAACGAAGCCTGATCGCCTGCTCGACCGGCCGGAGGCGTCGCCAACGGCGCCTCCTGGCCCACCCAATGGAGGGGCAGATGCTGTGCAGATTCCTGGGCGGTGCGCTTGCCTGTCTAACGCTGGTCGCCTCGACCGACAACACAGCCGCCGCGCGCGGCAACCGCTGGGGCGCCGGCTATTTCCCGGATGCGCTGGTGACCACCCAGGACGGCAAAACGCTGCATTTCTACGACGATCTCATCAAGGGTCGGACCGTGGTGATCAGCTTCATCTATACCAGCTGCACCGAGCTTTGCCCGATCGAGACGGCTCGGCTGGCCGAGGTGAAGGAGCGGCTGGGCGACGCAGTGGGGCGCGACGTGTTCTTCGTCTCGCTGACCGTCGATCCCGAGCACGATACGCCTGCGATGCTCAAGGCATTCGCCGAGGCATTCGACGCCAGGGCGCCGGCATGGCAGTTTGTCACCGGGCAGCCGGACGATATCAAGGCAATCAACGCGAAGTTCGGCGATCGCAGCGCCGAGCGTGACCTCAGCAGTCATCGCAACGAGGTGCTGATCGGCAACGATTCAACCGGCGACTGGCAGCGCGATTCGACGTTCGACGACGTCGACCAGCTGGTGATGACGATCCGGCTGATGGATCCAAAGTTCCGCAATGCGCCGGGCGCCGCGAGCGCCGCGGCCGGCGGTTACCTGCCGCTCAGCAACGAGCCGGGTCAGGCGCTGTTTCAGAAGATGTGCGCGCCATGCCACACGATCGGAGGTGGGCGCCGGGTCGGGCCGGACCTCGCCGGCGTGACCGATCGGCGCGACCACGGCTGGCTGATCGACTTCATCACGAATCCGCCGCAGATGCTGGCCCGCAAGGATCCCGCAGCCCTTGCGCTGGCCACCGGATATCCGGGCGTGCGCATGCCAGTCATGGGGCTGGGCGCGAGCGATGCGGCGGACCTGATCAGCTATCTGCACGACCAGACCGCGCGGCTGGCGCCTGCAGTGGAGAAAGGCGACGGAACCGTACCAACGATCGCGTCAAAAGAGATGGGAGCAAGTGAAGGTTCGAATGTAAAGAAGAGTAACCCATAGACAGTATTTTGTTGACTCTTCGATCCCTTGCCTGACTGTATTTTCCTGGTAAGTTACGTAGAAGTAACAGCGAGTCTCGTCAGCCGCTGACGAAGAGCTGACGGCCGAAAATCGCCGCCGCTGAGCAATCACCGTCCTGCCGCAAAGATGCCGGGGGAACCCCATGCATTACCTGTCGAGTCGCGCCTCCCTGTTGCGCAGACGCGAGGCGCAGCAGGCACGCAACAATCGCGCGGAGATCGTCAAGGCGCTGTCGCACGGCCAGATCACGCGCCGAGACCTCCACCGCTGGGGCCTGCTCACCGCGACCGGCATGCTTGCCCTCAAGCACGGTCTCAGCCCATTTGCGCCAAGCGCATTCGCCGACGGCACTGTACCTACGGGTACGCCGCGCAGCCCGTTGTTCGGGGCGCAGAAGTTCACCCAGGTGATGCCGCGTCTGCAGCTGCTGACACCGATCCCGATGATCCGGCAATCGATCGACAGCAACCCGAACAACGATGTCGCGGTATTCTCGTCCTTGCCGAGTGAGCGACCGGCCAGGCGGCTGTCGTACCACACGGATTTCACCGCCAATCCGAACGACCCGCAGTTCAGGAATCCGCTGACCGGACGTGGGCCGATCGAAGGGCGGCCGCCCGGCGAGATGTTCGCGCATCAGCGTTGGAGCGAATTCTTTCCCAAAGTCGGCTATGTCTCGTCATGGGCCGGTGTTGTGGCGAACACCAAATTCCATCCAAGCTTTCCGGCGCAGGACACCAACAGCGTCTGGACCTACGGGGCCGGTGCATTCGTGGAGTCAATTCTGCCGCCACCGCTGATCAAGGGGCGCTATGGCGAGCCCATCCTGCGGCGCATCTATAACAACACGCCGGTCGACCGCACGCAGAACAACGGCTTCGGCCGCAACGAGACGCAGCTGCACTTCCACAACGCACACAACGGAGCGGAGAGCGACGGTGCGGCCAACGTGCACCACTTCCCCGGCACATTCTACGACTACCGCTGGAGTACCACGCTGGCCCGGCGCGACACGATAAACACCCAGGCGGCCGATCCGCGCGCATCGGGGCCGGACGGCAACGGCGGCCTGATCAACGTCGCGGGCGACTTCCGCGAGCTCCAGGGCACGATGTGGGCGCACGACCATCGCTTCTTCTTCACCGCCGAGAACGTCTACAAGGGCGCACTCGGCATGGTGAACTACTACAGCGGCCCCGACCGCGGCAACGAGACGCTCAATGACGGGATAAACCTTCGACTGCCGAGTGGCTCGCTGCTCGATTCAGGCAACCTCGACTTCGACGTGAACCTGGTGGTGTCTGACTCGGCATTCGACGCCGATGGTCAGTACTTCTTCGACATCTTCACCACCGATGGCTTTTTGGGCGACGTGCCGCTGGTCAACTTCGCCTACGCGCCGGTGTTGGAGGTGTTGCCCCGGAAGTATCGCTTCCGCCTTCTGAACGCCTGCATGTCGCGCTTCCTCCAGTTGCAGATCGCCGATCCTGGCGGCAACGCCGTGCCGTTCCTGTTCATCGCCAACGACGGCAACCTGGTGGTGAACCCGATCCCGCTCTCGCTCCTCGACCAGCAGGGCATTGGCGAGCGCTACGACATCGTTGTCGATTTCTCCGGCTTCAAGGCCGGCGACCAGTTACATCTCGTCAATACACTTGTGCAGACGGATGGCCGCCTGCCCAGCGGACGCGTATCGCTGATCCAGGCGCTGCGCGGCGTCTCGGCGGACCCAATGGTGGGCCCGGTCCTGCGGTTCGATGTGGTCGACCACGTCTTCAGCGTTGACGATCCGAGCGTGCTGCTGCGCGCAGGCGCCCCCGATCCCAGCCAGGTCGCGGGCATGCTGACCGAGCAGATCCCGGTCGTCACCCCGATGCGGACCCGGGTCATCACCTGGGCAAACGGCGAAGGCGACTCGCGCCAGCGCAATGGCCAGTGCATCCCCGACTGCCCGCCTAAGGCGCAGTTTCCCTGGGTGGTCAGCGTCGATGGCGGCGAGGCTCACTCATTGAACGCCAATCGGGTCAGCCTGCTGATACCGAAGCCAGGTGACGTCGAGCACTGGACCTACGTGAACGATGGCGGGGAATGGGACCACCCCATCCACCTCCACTTCGAGGAAGGTGTCACCCTGAACCGTGGCGGCGCTGCCATTCCCGCGACAGAGAAGCTGGTCCGCAAAGATGTCTGGCGCCTGCGCCCTGACGGGCGTGTGCAGTTCCAGGTGCAGTTCGGCGAGTATGGCGGCGCCTATGTCCAGCACTGCCACAACACGGTGCACGAGGACTTCGCCATGCTGATGCGGATTCAGATCCTCAACGGCATCGCCGGAACGCCACAGGCCGTGATCACCCAGACACCCAATCCCACGCCCGACGGCGTCGTCTTCACGACGCCCGACGTCCTGAAGGAGGCCTGAGGAGCATTGCCCTACGCAGCGCGTGCTATTCTGGCCGCCGTCATCAGCGTGGCCCCGCTGGTCGCCGGTCCAGCGGCGGTCGCTGTCAACGCGACACAAGGCGAAAATCTTGGCGGACCGTTCACTCTCGTCGACCAGGACGGGCGCCAGGTGACGGACGCGACCTGGCGGGGCAAGTGGCTGCTGCTCTATTTTGGCTACACGCACTGTCCTGACATCTGCCCGATGGCGCTCAGCAACATCGCCGAAGCGCTTGACCATCTTGGCAGCGGGGTGCGCGCCAGGCTGCAGCCTATTTTCATTACGGTGGATCCGGCGCGCGACTCGCCCGAGGTGCTGCGCGACTACGTCAAGGCCTTCGAGGGAGCGGACATTGTCGGCCTGAGCGGCACTGATGCG
>DASSRN010000425.1:0-4052 GCA_035701785.1 Acetobacteraceae bacterium
GGCACGGCACTGGACCTGTTCGGTCGCCAAGCCGAGAGGCGCTCCGAGCGTGCGCTGGTCGAGCAGTACATCGCCGACCTGCACGCGGCACTCGCTGCACTGCGCCCCGAGACGCTGGACA
Organism: Acetobacteraceae bacterium; assembly: GCA_035701785.1. GTDB lineage: Bacteria > Pseudomonadota > Alphaproteobacteria > Acetobacterales > Acetobacteraceae > JAMXLO01. Next base: position 122 of record DASSRN010000425.1, read on the forward strand.
TTGCGGTCGCGATCGCCGAGCTCCCCGACATGATCCGCGGCTTCGGCCCGGTAAAGGACGCCAACCGCGCCAAGGCCGAGACGCAACGCCAGTCACTGCTAGCCGAGTTCGCAGGCCTCCCCCTCCCCTCGCGGGAGGGGGTTGGGGGGAGGGGGCGGCAGTTGGTCTCCGACCGGCAGCCGCCTTCCCCACCCAATCAGCGCCGCACCTCCGCATAGTACTGCGGCGCCTCGCGCCGATCGAACATGCCGTAATCGCGGATCACCCGCACCTGCCGGTGCCGCAATCCCCCCCCACGCGGCACCCACGCACCGGCCGCCGCAGCATCGCGCCACGACCCCAGCAACAGCAGCTTGCCGGCATTGTATATGCTCTCGTAGCTATCGCACTCCACCAGCCCCCGCTCCCCAACCGCCGGTGCATCAAGATGCCGCGGCAGGTCATCGCTCGCCGCCCGGCCATCGACCGCGGGCACTTCGCTGATCGTGACCCACTTCGCCGCCGCCACCTCGGTCTCGTCGAACCGTTGCTGCCGAAGCGCCTGCCCCCGCGGCACCTCATTGTCCGCGCTTATCTCGCCAACCCGCAGGTGATAGTCCTGGAACACCTCGAAGCGCCCCTTCTCCTGCACCATGTGGTGCACCGCGAGCGTGCGCCAGCGGATCACTGCCTTCTCGTCGCGCCAGGTCGACAGCGACAGCACGCGCCCCGGCACCTTCCGGCTGGCGAACCGCTCGTTGTCGATGAAGCCGTCGATCTGCTCGATCTCCGGCCGCAGGAACTTCGCCAGTTCCAGGTAATCGTCCTTGCGCTCGGGCTTGGGAACCACTTCAAAGATCACGGCGAACATCGCTGTCTCCCTCGCTGCTCAGGCAGGCATGTCATCGGCCAGCAGGAACGTCTCCGCCTCGCGATACAGCGCGCAGCGGTTCTCCTCCAGATGCATCAGGTGCGTGGCGCGCGCGATCTTCACGTCGCGCCGCAGCGGTGATCCGCGCATCGCGTCGAACAGCCAGCGCGCATCCGCATCGGTCGCCAGACTGTCCCACTCGCCGCGGATCAGCGCGACCGGCGCGCGGATCCGCGCCGGATCGTACGCCAGACAGCCCGCCCCTGCATTCGCAATGTCCTGCCAAGGTCCGCTTGGTGTCGCGACACTCGCCGGCGACCGCGTGCAGCTATCGGGGTCGGTGTCGAGATAACGCTCGCCCCACTCGTCGAAGTGTCGCCGCGCCAGCACTGGCGCCTCGCCCGGCGGCACCTCGGCGGTGAAGCGCTGCCACTGATCCTGCAGCGACACCGGCCGCCACGCGGGATAGTGCTGCGCTTCGCCCTTCGGCGCACGCCAGGCGACCGGGCCGAAGAATACCATGCGGTCGATCAGCTCCGGACAAGCGGCGGCACAGCGGCCAGCCGACATCGTTCCCCAGGAATGCGCGATCAACGAGATGCGCGGAACCTGATGCTGCTCGCACACCCAGCGCACCGCATGCTCCAGCTGCGCACCAGCCGCCACCGCATCACCCAGCGGTGCGTGACTCTCCGCGGGTTCCGCCATTTCCGGATATCGATCCGATCCACCGAACCCCAGGAAGTCGAGACCCCACACATCGAAGCCGCGCTCGCACAATGCATCGCGCCACGAGCGGCCATCGAAGCGATGCGCGATCGACAGCGCGGATGGGAACGTGCCGCCGTGCACATACAGCACCACCCGCGGCACAGCGGGACGCGTCTGCGGCGGCAGATGCCGCAGGAACAATTGAAGCCCTGCGATCGGGCTCGCAATGCGAGCGTGCGTTTCGCGCGGATCGAGCTTTGCGACAGCCTGCATGAGCGCCCTCCGACATTGGCTTTGCCTGCCAGACGATGGTGCGCTTGCCCGGGTTCTTCGAGCCTCGACGCTTCGGGCGTCACCGAAGTGACGCCCGGCGTCGCAAATCAGGAATCGATGCCGAGTAGCCGGCAGGCGGTGCCGCCCAGGATGGCGATGCGCTGGTCGTCGCTGAGGCCGGGCGTGTTGAGCACCAGGTCCACTTCGGTGCTGGTCCACGGGAATGGATAATCGGTGCCGATCATGATCTGGCCGGGACCGCTCTCCGCGATCAGATGGCGCAGCGCCTCGGGCGTGAACACGATGGTGTCGAAGAACAGCTGCCCGTCGCGCAAATACGCCGTCGGGTTCTTCTTCGGCAGCGGCCCGACGCGATCGGGGAAGCAGCGAATCACCGCGTCCGAGCGATTGGCATAGGACGGCAGGAAGCCGCCGCCATGCGCGGCGCAGATCTTCAGCCCCGGGAAGCGATCGAGCGTGCCTTCGAAGATCAGATGCGACAGCGCGATCGTCGTCTCCAGCGGATTGCCGATCGTATTGGTCAGCAGCCCACTGCCTGCGAGCCGCCCCGACGGCTCCAGTTCGCGCGTGCCCAGCGGGTGCATGAACACCAGCACACCCAGTTCTTCGCACTTCGCCCAGAACGGATGGAACTTTGGATTGGCCAGTTCCTCGCCAGCGACACTGCCGGCAACGCCCACGCCGCGGAAGCCAAGCTGCTTCACCGCGTGCTCGACCTGCTGTGCGGCGAGGTCGGGATACTGCAAGGCGGCGGTGGCGAACGCGCGGAAGCGGTCGGGGCTGGCGGCGCAGAACTCCACGAGCGTCTCGTTCTGGACTTTGATCAACTGTTCTGCCGCGTCTCGCGGTGCCCGGTACCAGTAGGGATTGATGCTGAGCACTTCGACGTCGATGCCCTGCGCGTCCATCGCCGCGATGCGCGTGCTGGTGTCGTGCATCAGCAGCCCCGGTGCCTCGAGCGGATGGTTGATGATCGCAGCCGCCGGTGGAACGATGCAGTGCGCGTGCACGTCGACCGTCTTGATGCGCCGGCCGTTGATGACGGTCTCGCGCCGGCGCCCCTGTGGCGCCGATGCCGGTGCGACGCTGCCCATCGCGCACGGAATGAAGGCGAGCGCCGCCATGGCGGTGGTGAGCAGATCTCCGGACACTGGCATCGGTGTTCCTCCTTCATCCCCTTGGGTTGTGCCGCACCTAAACCCACGGCTTCGGTCCACACAAGCCGCCGCCGGCACCGATGCATGAACCCGGCTCACGCCGCCGATGAGAATCGATCCTTTGTCATCGATCCGACGCACAACTAAGTGCCGCGTTCCGTCACGACCCATTGCAAACCTATCTGGAGCGAACCATGGCAGGCCTGCTCGCCGTCGCGTACGGCATATGTAGCTACAGCGTCTTCGTCTTCACCCTGCTCTACGCGATCGGCTTTGTCGGCAACCTCGTGGTGCCGAAATCGATCGACACCGGCACACCCGGACCGCTGGTCGAAAGCATCGTCATCGACGTGCTGCTGCTCGGGCTGTTCGCCGTGCAGCACAGCGTGATGGCACGGCCCGGCTTCAAGCGCTGGTGGACCCGCCTCGTGCCGCACTCGGTCGAGCGCAGCACCTACGTGCTGTTTGCCAGCCTGGCGCTGCTGGCGCTTTACGTGCACTGGCGGCCGATCCTGACGCCGGTGTGGACCGTGCAGAGCCCGGTCGGTGCGGGCCTGCTCGACGGCATCTTCTGGTCCGGCTGGGCGTTGCTGCTGCTCAGCACCTGCCTGATCAGCCACTTCGAGCTGTTCGGTCTGCGCCAGGTGTTCGCCCGTCTGCTCAAGCGGGAAGCCCCCGCAGTCACATTCCGCACGCCCTCGCTGTACCGGCACGTGCGGCACCCGATCTACCTGAGTTTCCTGCTGGCGTTCTGGGCGACGCCGTCGATGACCGCCGGCCACCTGCTGTTCGCGATTGCGACGACGGGCTACATCCTGGTCGGCATCCAGCTCGAAGAGAGGGACCTGCTGCGCTTCCACGGCGCGGAGTACGAGCACTACCGGCAGCAGGTGTCGATGATCCTGCCCGCGACCGCGCG
>DASSRN010000426.1:0-8563 GCA_035701785.1 Acetobacteraceae bacterium
CATCGCAAGCTGCTGGAAGGGGTGCGCGGTTCGCGGCTGACGCCCGGTGAACTGCGCACAAGCCAGAACTGGATCGGGCCCGCAGGCTGCACGCTGAACAATGCGAGCTTCGTTCCACCACCACCGAACGAATTGCCAGAAGCGCTTGGCGCGCTGGAGCACTTCCTGCACGGCGATGATGCATTGCCGCTATTGATCAAGATCGGGCTGGCACACGCGCAGTTCGAGACGATCCATCCGTTCCTCGACGGCAACGGGCGCATTGGTCGTCTGCTGATCACCTTTCTGCTGTGTGAGAAAGGCGTGTTGAGCAAGCCGGTGCTTTACCTGTCGCACTACTTCAAGCGCCATCGGCAGGACTATTACGATCACCTGCAGGCAATACGTGACAAGGGAGCATTTGAGGACTGGCTCGAATTCTTTCTTTCCGGGGTGCTCGAGGTCAGCCTGGAAGCCAGCGTGACGGCGCGGCGCATCCTGGTGCTGCGCGAACAGCATCGTGACCTGATCGCGAGCCGGCTGGGCCGCGCGGCAGGCAACGGCCATCGCACGTTGGAGCACCTGTTTGCCCATCCCATCATCTCTGTGAGCGACGTGCGTGAACTGACCGGCACGACCTACCCGGCCGCCAATCAGCTGGTGGAACGCCTGACTGACAACAGTATCCTGTCCGAGATCACTGGACAGGTGCGGAACCGGCGATTCCGGTATGACCCCTACATCAGGCTGTTCGCAGACGAGCCTGACGCAAATCCGCGCTCACCCACTCCATAGCAACGCCACCCTGCCGTAGCCCCGGATCGCGGCATCTGCCGTCACCAGCGTAGCCGCCAGACGTTGCGCCTGCGCTACCAGGACACGATCGAACGGGTCAGTGTTCGCCCAGGCCAGTTCGCCAGCGCGTTCGGGGTCCAGCGGCAGGATAGGAACCTCCTCGAATCCGTTTGCGGCGATCGCAGCCGTCGGCGATCCCTCAAATCGGAGCTTGCCGGTCTGGCGTTTGGTGGCGATCTCCCAAACCGACCCGGCGCTTATCAGAACGCGGTTGTCCGCATCCGCGATCATCGCCCTCGCATCGGTGCGCAGCGCGGAGTGGCCGCAGTCCCACCACAGGAAGACGTGGGTATCGAGCAGCAGGATCACCCACCATCGCTGGCGAACAGCCGCGCGACTTCCGGGTCGGCGGCGTCGAAATCGTCAGCGATATGGCAGATGCGGAGCGCGTTCGCTGGCAGACGCGGTGCTGCCGTGGTGGCGAGAGGCAGCGCCGTTCTTGGCGATGACGATCTCCTCCCAGCGGCGGTCCGCTCGATGAGTGCCGATAGCCGGGTCTTCGCTTCGTAGGGATCGACAGTGGGGATGTCGCCGCTCCTTGACCAAGTTGACCAGATAGAGTGGTCGGCCAGCGGTTGGTCAAGTTGGTCGGAAGGCTGGCGCGTGCTACATCCCTCGCGTGATAACGACGCGGAGGAAACCCCCGAATGACCGTGCGTGCAGGCCGCGAGTTCCTGGCCATCCCGGGCCCCACTACCGTACCGGACGAGGTCCTGCGGGCGATGCACCGGCCCGCGTTGGAGATCTACTCCGGCCCGATGCTGGCGCTGACCGACGGCCTGCTGCGCGACGTCGCGCGCGTATTCAACACCAGGGGCCGCGCCTACATCTACGCCGCGAATGGCCACGGCGCGTGGGAGGCGGCGCTGACCAACGTGCTCTCCGCCGGAGACAAGGTTCTGGTGCTGGAGAGCGGCCGCTTTGCCATAAGCTGGGGCGAGCACGCGCGCCGCATGGGCGTTGAGGTCGAGGTTCTCAAAGGCGACATGCGCCGCGCGGTTCGCCCGGCCGAGGTCGAGGCCAGGCTGAAGGCCGACAAGGGCGCCACGATCAAGGCCGTGCTGGTGGCGCAGATCGACACCGCCTCGGGCGTGGTGAATGACATCGCGGCAATCAGCCAGGCGATCCGCGCGGCGGGCCACGATGCGCTGCTGATGGTGGATGCCGTCGCCTCGCTCGGCTGCATGCCGTTCGACATGGACGACTGGGGCGTCGACGTCGCGATGTCGGGCTCGCAGAAGGGCCTGATGACGCCGCCCGGCCTGGGCCTGGTCGCCGCCAACGATCGCGCGCGCGAGGCGCATAAGACCGCCGGGCTGCGCACGCCCTACTGGGATTGGACCGACCGCGACGGCGAGGAGCACTACCGCAAATACGCCGGCACGCCGCCCGAGCATCTGCTGTATGGGCTGCGTCAGGCGCTCGACCTGCTGTTCGAGGAGGGGATGCCGAACGTGTTCCATCGCCACCGGCTGCTGGCCGAAGCCGTGCGGCGCGCCATCAGTGTCTGGGCAGAGGGCCAGGTTATCGGCTTCAACGTCATCGAGCCGGGCGAGAGGTGCGACACTGTCACACCCGTGCTGACCAATGGCCACGACCCCGACGCGCTGCGCGACTACTGCGACCAACAGTGCGGCGTGGTGCTGGGCCACGGCATCGGCGAGCTGTCCGGCAAGGCATTCCGCATCGCCCATATGGGGCACGTCAACGCGCCGATGATCCTGGGCACCTTGGGCGTGGTCGAGATGGCGCTGGCAGCGCTGAAGATCCCGCACGGTAGCGGCGGCGCCCAGGCCGCGATCAACTGGTTGGGCGAACAAGTACCCGCCTGATCCGGTAGTCAGCGACAAAGGGATGGCCGGCCGGCCTTCGCCGGCCATGACCGGTTGGGTCGCGACCTGCCGGCCCTTGCGTTCGCCGCCGCGGCGCAGGACGCTGCACGCAAGGAGGGACTATCATGCCGAACATCCACGCGCGCCTGGCGCATATGGGCATCTACGTGCACGACCGCGACCGCATGGAGCGCTTCTACACCGAGGTCCTTGGCCTGATGGTGACCGACCGCGGCGAGGGACGCTCCAGTATGCACCTCACCTTCATGAGCGGCAACCCGGAGAACCACCACCAGATGGTGCTGGTCACCGGACGGCCGGACACATCAGGGTTCAATCCGATTCAGCAGATCTCGTTCATGGTCGATTCGCTGGGTGACCTGCGCGAGGTGCACACGCGGGCGCTCGCGCTGGGCGCCACCGAGATGCGGCCGGTCAGCCACGGCAACGCCTGGTCGATCTACTTCAAGGACCCGGAAGGCAACACGGTCGAGGCCTACCTCGACACGCCGTTCCACGTGCCGCAGCCGCACGGCAAGCCGCTGGATCTCGCCAAGTCTGACGAGACGATCCTGCGCGAGACCGAAGAGGCGTGCCGTCAGGATCCCGGCTTCATGCCGATCGAGCAGTTCAAGAGCGAGATGGCCGCGCGGCTGACCGCCAGCGCTTAATCGCCTGAGTTCGACGCTGCCGCGGCAGCGTGCCACTCTTGCGGTGATCGCCGCTGGAACGGAGCGCTGCCGCACGCATGATGGACGCCGCACGACCAGCTGACGACCGCACAGCTTCGAATTGGCAGGTGACGCTGTGGGCCATGGTCGGCATCCAGTTCATCATGACCATGTCGTTCAGCTTCCTGAGCCCGATCATGCCGCTGTTCCTGCCGGATCTCGGCGTGACCAGCGAATCGGGCATCGCTCTCTGGTCCGGCATCCTCAACGGCTCCACCTCGTTCGTCGCCGCGTTCGCCTCGCCGCTGTGGGGGCGGCTCGCCGACAGCTACGGCCGCAAGCCGATGCTGATCCGGTCAAGCTGCGCCATCGGCCTGTTCACCGCGGTGATGGGCATGTCGCTGAACGTCTGGCAGTTCTTCGCTGCCCGCGCGCTGATGGGCGTGTTCGCCGGCTTCTCCTCCACCGCGATGGCCCTGGTGGCGAGCCAGGTGCCCGAGCGGCGGCTGGGCTACGCGCTGGGCTGGCTCAGCACCGGACAGCTGGTCGGTTCGCTGGTGGGCCCGGTGATCGGCGGCGTGCTGGCCGACGTCACGCATAGCTACCGCATCCCGTTCTACTGCACCTCGGCGATGACCTTCGTCACCGTGTTCCTGGTGTGGAAGGGCGTGCGCGAGCGCTTCGCCCGGCCGGACGGGTCGCAGAGGCGACGCTCCGGTCTGCGCGGTCTGGCCATGCTGATCGGTGCGGCCGGCGTGCTGCCGCTGTTCTTCGTGCTGTTCATGGCGCAGTTCAGCACACGCGCGGTGCAGCCGCTGGTCACGGTGTTCGTCCAGGAACTGGTGGGGCCGCGGCCCGACCTCGCGACCCTGGGCGGCATTGCATTCTCGGTCACCGGGCTTGCCGGCATGGTGGCCGTGCCGCTGATGGGGCGCTTCAGCGACGAGATCGGCTATCGCCGCGTCCTGCTGATCTGCCTGCTGGGGGCTACGCTGACCAGCCTGCCGCAGGCATTCGCCAACAGCTACTGGGTATTCGCGGCCGAGCGCTTCGCCGTCGGCCTGTTCGTCGGCGCGATCGTGCCGACGGCCAACGCGCTGATCGGGCGGATGGTGTCGCGCTCCGAGCGCGGCACGGTCTATGGCATGACCGCGTCGGCGACGTTCCTCGGCAATTCGATGGGGCCGTTGACCGGCGGCGCGATCGCCGCCTCGTTCGGGATGCGCTGGGTGTTCCTGATCACCTCGGCGCTGCTGTTGGCGAACCTGGTCTGGGTCTACTTCACAGTGCCGGAATACCAGGAGACCTCGGAGGAGTAGCGCGGGTCAGAGTTCGTTCGGTGTCACGCGGACAATAAGGCGCGAACCGTGCCAGACCTCTACGGCCGAGGCCGTCCCGATATGCGCGCCGGCGCCGTTGCGCACGACCTCATCTGTGTCGGCGATCAGGCAGTCCGCCTCGGTGATGTGGTTGTCCTGGTCCATCCAGTAGATCCGATAAGCCGGCATGCTCATTCTCCCCGCGCATTGTGACGCAGACGCACCACTCGGCATTCCGCGCGTCCAACGGAAAATATTGAGACGGCAAGGCGAGGAAATATGATTGAGCCGCATCCACTGGTTGTTTGCTCATATCATCCAGTATCCTGGCGCGCTGCGTGGCGCAGGTCCGCCATCCGACCAGAGGAGACTTTGGCGTGGATCGTCTGCCTTGGAGAACGAACGTCTCCCCGATCCAGGGCGCATACTTCTTCAATGCTCGAGAGGCCCACGCGGTCGGTGGGCCGCCTGTATGCACAGTCGTCATCGACGCCGAAGAGGACTTCGACTGGACCCACCCGGCGCAAGGTACGGCGTTCAGCACCAGCTGCATGCGGCAGGTCGCCGACCTGCCCGACATCTTCGGTGCCTACGGCGCCGTGCCGACCTACCTGCTGACCTACCCGGTGCTCAGCGACCCGAACGTGGTCTGCATACTCCAGCGCCAGCTTGAACAGGGTCAGTGCGACGTCGGCGTGCAGCTGCATCCCTGGGTCAATCCACCGTTCGACCCCGACGAGGAGCAGCAGGTTTCATTTCTCGGCAGCCTCCCACCGGAACTAGAGGAACGCAAGCTGCTCGCACTTCAGGACAAGTTCCGGCAATGCTTCGGTCGCCCGCCGACCAGCTTCCGCACGGGACGCTACGGTCTCGGAAAGCGAACCGCGGGTCTGCTGGAGAAGCATGGGTTCCTGGTGGATACCAGCCTCGCTCCCCGCACCGATTTCCGCAATGAGAATGGCCCGGACTTCACCGCATATGATTGCGATCCGTTCTGGTTCGGCATGGCGCGCGATCTGCTTGAACTGCCGCTCTGTCGCAGCCTGATCGGCTGGGGCGGCGCTTATGCGCGAACGCTGTACGGCGCGGCGTCGACACCCGGCCTGGCGCGCTGGCATATGCCTGCGATACTGAGCCGACTGCGCTGTGCCGAACGCATCACGCTGTCGCCCGAAGGCAATGACACGCCGGCCATGCTGCGTTTTCTTCGCTCCCGGCTGTCGGCCGGCCAGACACTATTTTCGCTGAGCTTCCATAGCTCATCGCTCGCGGTCGGGCACAATCCCTATGTGCGCTCACGGGCCGATCTGCATGCCTTCTACGATCGGCTGTCCGGCGTGCTCGATGCGATGGAGTCCCGCCTCGGCTTCCAGTTCGCCACCCTGGCACAGATGCCGTCGCTGCTGGTGCGGCAGGCAGCAAATGCCCGGGCCTGATGTCCTGCTGGTGGCCAACAATTTTCCGCCCGTGCGCGGCGGGTCGGCCGTGGTGTATGCCAATCTCGCCGCGCAGGCAGGCGGTCGCATCATGGTGCTCGCGCCGAGCCGCAGCTACAGCCACGGCTGGCCGCTGATCGGCTGGCGGGAGCACGACCGGCGCGCCGCGTATCGCGTGGTGCGGCTGCCGCTGCTGCGCACCGTGATCAAGGAACATCTCAGTCCATTCGGCAAACTGTGGCACCTGCTGGAAGACCTGGCGATCAGAGTTCGCCTGTGCTGGGTGCTGCTGCGGATCCTGCGGAAGGAGCGACCGCGCGCCGTGTGCATCGGCGAACTGCTGGCGAGCGGCTGGCTGGTTCGGTTGCTTGCCCACATGCGCGGCGTGCGCGCGGTGATCTACGTGCATGGCGAAGAGATCACTACCGGCGATGCCTATGACCGGGACTGTTCCCGGCGCCGCCGTGCCCTGCTGACAGCCGATGGCATCATCGTCGTGAGCCGGTTCACTCAATCGGCGGTCGAGGCGTTGTTGCAGAACCACGCCAGCCCGCCGATCGCCCTGATCGAGAACGGCGTCGACACGGCACGGTTCAGCGTCGGCGCCAAGAACGCCTGGCTCGCCGCGCAGTACGGTTTGCAGGGGCGGTTTGTCTTCGTCTCGGTGTGCCGGCTGCTGGAGAAGAAGGGTATCGACCATGCGCTGCGCGCCTTCGCACAGCTGCTGCCGCGGCATCCGGACAGCCGGTTCCTGGTGGTTGGAAGCGGGTCATATCGGGAAGCGCTGATCGCACTCGTTGAGCAACTGGGCATCGGCGACGCGGTCGTGTTCGCGGGCGACGTGCCTGAAGGCGACCTGGTCGAGCACTACCGGCTGGGCGACGTGTTCGTCATGCCGAACCGAGCGATGCCGAACGGCGACACCGAAGGCTTCGGCCTCGTGTTCCTGGAGGCCAACAGCTGCGGTGTGCCGGTGATCGCCGGCGCCGACGGTGGCAGCCGCGACGCCGTGCAGCACGGCGAGAACGGCCTGGTGGTCGATGGCCACTCGGTCGACGACATCTGTGCGGCCATGCTGCTGCTGCGCGAAGACGCCGCGGAACGCGACAGGCTGCGGCGCGGCGGATTGGCCGCGGCCGCGCGCGCCGACTGGGCGAACCGCACGCAGGCCTTCCTGGAGTTCTGTACGCAGGGCTGATCGCTACCCGTGCAGCGCGCTCACCACCTCGGCGTTCGCCCGGATCACCAGCATGCGGCGGATCTTCTGCGTCGGCGTCAACAGCCCGTTCTGCACGGTGAACGGCGCGACCACGGCGTGCCGGCGTATGCGCTCCGTCACCGACAGGCGGTGGTTCACCCGGGTGATCGCCAGCGCGGCCGCGACATCGTCGTAGCCATCCGCCGGCACAACGAGCGCAGTCAACGATGACCGCCCGTCGCCCGCCACGACCGCCTGAGCGATCTCTGGCTCCGACATCAGCATGCCCTCGACCTTCGCGGGGGACACGTTCTCGCCGCCTGACAGCACGATCATGTCCTTCTTGCGATCGGTGATCCGCAGGTAGCCGTCCTGGTCCAGCGTGCCCACGTCGCCGGTATGCAGCCAGCCGTCGCGGATCACCGCAGCGGTCGCCTCGGGCAATCCCCAGTATCCGTCCATCACCAGATCGCCGCGCACGACGATCTCGCCGTCCTCGGCGATGCCAATGTCGACGCCCTGCAACCCGCGTCCTACCGTATCGATGCGGATGCCGTCCGGCGGATTGGCGCTGACCACCGGGCCGGCCTCAGTCTGGCCGTAGCCCTGCATCACCTTCAGCCCGAGCGCCAGAAAGAACCGCCCGACTTCCGGTTCCAGCCGCGCGCCGCCCGACATTGCCGCCTTCAGCCGTCCGCCAAAGCGGCTGCGAACCTTTGCCCGGACCAGCCGGTCCAGCGGCGTATCGAGCAGATGCTCGACCAGGCCCAGCCGCCCTCCGTCGATGCGCTTCGTGCCGATCGCCAGCGCCAGACTGAACAGCGCCTGCTGCCATTTCGGCTGCCGTGCCACCTGCGCCAGCACGCGTGCGCGGATCACCTCCAGCACGCGTGGCACTGCGGTCAGGATGGTCGGCCGGACCGTCAGCAGATCGGCCGCCAGATGCTCGACACCGCGGGAATACACGATCTCGGTGCCGATGCTGGGCAGGAAGAACGTGCCGACGGTGTGCTCGTAGCTGTGCGAGGTCGGCAGGTAGGAGAGGTAGGTCTCGTCGCTAAGCCGCAGCGGCCGCAGCAGTTCGAAAGCGCCGCGGCAGTTCGACAGGATCGACCTGTGCGGCAGCATCACCCCCTTCGGTGCACCGCCGGTACCCGAGGTGTAGATCAGGCAGGCGAGCGCATCCTGCGGTATCGCCGCCGCCTCCAGCGCAATGTCATCAGCCGATGCGTCATCGGCGACCAGCGCGCTCCAGTGCATCAGCCGGGGCGAT
>DASSRN010000427.1:0-6347 GCA_035701785.1 Acetobacteraceae bacterium
CAGGAACTGTCCCGCCCGCGTCAGGTCGTTCGCCATCTCCAGCGCGACCGCGCGGATGTTCTCGCGGTGCTCGTCCAGGTAGCCGCGCGAGACCTGGAGTGATTCGGTCACTGCACGGCGGACCGGATCGTTGAACCAGGACTGGATGCCGAAGTGGAAGAAGGCGACCGCGAAACAGGCGACCAGGATGGCGGGCGCCACCGCCACCCCCCCGAACAGCAGCACCAGCCGCACATGCAGGCGCGCGCCGGCCGAACCGCGGCGCCGCTCGACCCAGACCCGCGTCAGCCGACCGGCCAGCACGGCGACCAGCAGCAGGACCGCGCTCAGGTTGGCGAGCAGGAGTGCCACGCTGACGCCGGGATCCAGGCTGAACGGCGTGCCGCGCGCCAGGAAAACGAAGGTGGCGAGCCCGATCGCGAACGCCAGCGCCGCCAGCACCAGCGTGACCGAGCGGCCCAACAACAAGTTGGCGATACGGCCCAGCGCCGTCCGTCCGCGCGAGGTCTCGGGTACGGGTGGTGGATCCGCCGGCGGCTCGGGCCGCAGCGAAGCGGGTGGCAGCGCGACGTTCACATCAAGCCTCGCACCACCGGGATGTCGAGGTCGCGGATCTTCTTGCGCAGGGTGTTCCGGTTGAGCCCCAGCATCGCGGCGGCCTTGATCTGGTTGCCCCGTGTTGCCGCCAATGTCAGCCGTATCAGCGGCCGTTCGACCTCGGCGATCACTCGGTCATAGATGTCCGCCGGCGCCACGCCGTTGTCCTGGTGCGCGGCAAGGAAGTCGCGGATGTGCCGCTCCACCGCGCGTACCAGCGGCTCGGGTCCGCTCGCCGCCGGCGTTTCGGCCGGCAGCACCGGTGCCTCGACGAACTCGGCGGCAATCTGCTCGGCGCCGATCGTCTCGTGCGGGCACAGCGCGGCAAGCCGGCGCATCACGTTCTCCAACTCGCGCACGTTGCCTGGCCACGCATAGCGCTTGAGCTGCTCGACCGCCCCCTGGTCGAGCGCCTTTGCCGGCAGCCCATCGTCCTGCGCCCGCTCGAGGAAGTGGCGCGCCAGCTGTGGGATGTCCTCAACCCGCTCGCGCAGCGGCGGCAGGCGGATGGGCACCACATTCAGCCGATAATACAGGTCCTCGCGGAACAATCCCTGGCGGATCGAGTTGCGCAGATCGCGATGCGTCGCGGCAATGATGCGGACGTTGGCCTTGATCGGCTGGCGGCCGCCTACCGAGGTGAACTCGCCCTCCTGAAGTACGCGCAGCAGCCTGGTCTGCGCCTCGGGCGGCATGTCGCCAATCTCGTCCAGGAACAGCGTGCCGCCGTTGGCCTGTTCGAAGCGGCCCTGGTTGCGGTTGGTCGCCCCGGTGAAGGCACCGCGCTCGTGGCCGAACAGCTCACTTTCGATCAGTTCGCGGGGGATCGCCGCCATGTTGATCGCAACGAATGGTCCTGCGCGCCGTTTCCCGTAGTCGTGCAGCGCGCGCGCCACCAACTCCTTGCCGGTGCCCGATTCGCCGTTGATCATCACGGTGAGGTCGGCGGTCGTCAGCCGGGCGATGGTCCGGTAGATCTCCTGCATTGCGGGGCTGCGGCCAATCAGCGGCAGCTTCTCGTCGGCATCGCGCGGCTGCGGCGCGATTGCAGTCGTCTCGGGTCGCACCGCGAGCGCGCGGCCTACCACCGACAGCAATTCCTGAAGGTCGAACGGCTTCGGCAGGTATTCGAAGGCGCCGCGCTGCGTGGCCTTAACCGCCGTCATCAGGGTGGACTGCGCGCTCATCACTACGACGCGCAGCTCGGGTCGCAGCTTGCGGATGCGCGGGACGAGGTCGAGGCCATTCTCGTCCGGCATGACCACGTCGGTGATGACCAGATCGCCTTCACCATCCTCGACCCAGCGCCACAGCGTGGCGGCATTGCCGGTGCTGCGCACCTGGTAGCCGGACCGCCCGAGCGCCTGGGTCAGCACGGTGCGGATGGAGCGGTCGTCGTCGGCGACCAGGACAGTGGGTGGTGTCATGGAATCAGGCGCCGGAGTCGGCCTCCTCGTCGTTCAGCACCGGTAAGTGCAGGCGGAACTCTGTACGTCCGGGACGGCTGTCCACCTCGATCAAGCCGCCGTGATCACCGATGATCTTGGCGACCAGCGCCAGGCCCAGGCCGCTGCCGGACGACTTCGACGTGACGAACGGTTCGAACAGATGCGGTCGAATGTCGTCCGGAATGCCCGGGCCGTTGTCGCGCACAGCAACCAACAGAGGTACGTCGAGCCGCGTCGTCGTCCCGGGAACCGCCAGGCGCATGCCGTGCTGGAAGGCGGTGGTCAGAACGATCTCGTGGTTGGCCTGCACATCCTGCGTCAATGCCTCGGCGGCGTTCTTCACCAGGTTCAGCACCACCTGGACGAGTTGGTCACGGTTGCCCCAGACCGGCGGCAGCGAGGGATCGTAATTCTCCTGGAACCGCACATGCGGGGCGAAGCCGGTCTGCGCCAGCTTGCGCACATGCTCCAATACGCGATGGATGTTGACCGCGGTGCGGGCGATCGGCTTTTCGCCGAAGATCTCCATGCGATCGACCAGGGCGCGGATGCGGTCGGCCTCGTCGCGAATCAGCACCGCAAGTTCGCGGTCCTGCGGATCGACGCTGGTCTCCAGCAATTGCGCCGCACCGCGAATGCCTGACAGCGGGTTCTTCACCTCGTGCGCCAGGATCGCCGCCATGCCGGTGACGCTGCGTGCCGCACCCCGGAAGGCGAGCTGGCGGTCCAGCGCGCGGGCCGCGGAGGCGTCCTGCAGAACAAGCACCACAGCGCCGGGCTCCTCCGGCAGCGGCGAGCCCTGCACCGTCATGCCCTTCTTGTTGAGCCGCGGGCTATCGACCGAGAGGTCGTGGTCGGACACCGTCGCACCGTTGCGGCGGACCTGCTGGACCAGCAGGAACAGAGGGTTGTCCTCCGGCACGATGTCGCGCAGCCGCAGTTGCGACAGGCCGGCGGATGAGATCCCCAGGAACTGTTCGGCCGCGTGGTTGACGAAGCGGAAGCGATTGTCGTTGTCCAGCAGCACCACCGGAACCGGCAGCGCGCTCATGATCTGTGCCATGTCGGGCGCCCGCCGGCGCTCGCGCAGGGCAAACGCCGCCCGCGTCACCGGATTGATCATGCCGCCTCCGCCAGCACCTCGTCGCGCCGCAGCTGCAGGCGGGTGACGCCACGGTCGATCAGGCGGCCGTAGAACGTGTTGATCAGCTCCAATACCGGCGCTGCCTCGGCCAGCCGGTTTACCGCGGCTCGGAACTCCGCCGATCCGGGCAGGCCGCGCGAGTACCAGGAGACATGCTTGCGCGCCAGGCGGACGCCCGCGTGGTTGCCGAACTGCTGCAGGATGGAGTCGTAATGCCTTGTGACAACGTCCTTCTGTATCCCAAGGCTTGGCTCGGGAGCCCGTTGTCCGGTGCGCAGGAACTCTACGACCTGGGCGATGAACCACGGCCGCCCGTAGCAGCCGCGGCCGATCATCAGCCCATCGGCACCGGAACAGCGCAACGCGGCGGCGGCATCGTCCTCAGTTACGATGTCGCCGTTGGCGATCACCGGGATGCTCACTGCCTGCTTCACGCTCCGGATGAAGTCCCAGTCGGCGGTGCCGGTATAGAACTGCTGGCGGGTTCGGCCATGGACGGTGACCATCCTGATCCCGCACTCCTGGGCGATGCGTGCCAGTGTCGGGGCGTTCAGGTTGGCGTGGTCCCAGCCCATCCGCATTTTTAGGGTCACCGGCACGGGGACGGCCTTAACGGTGGCCTCCAGGATCGCGGCGGCGGCGGACTCGTCGCGCATCAGCGCCGACCCGGCCTGCTGGCCCAGCGCCACCTTCTTCACCGGGCAGCCGAAGTTGATGTCGATCAGGTCGGCGCCGCGATCCACTGCAAGGCGTGCCGCTTCCGCCATTGCAGCAGGCTCGCAGCCAGCCAGCTGGAGCGCAGAAATGCCGCCGGCGCCGTCCATCTCGGACATCGCCAGCGTCTTCCGGTTCTCCCGGATCATCGCCCAGGAGGCGATCATCTCCGACACAACCATGCCGGCGCCAAGCTGCTTGGCTACCCGGCGGAACGGCAGGTCGGTGACGCCCGACATTGGGGCCAGGATGACCGGCGTGTCGATTCTGACGCCATTCCCAAGATCGATCGGGGGCAGATCGAAAGCGGCCGATGTGGTTTCGGGAAGACACTTGCCCATCAATTGGGCAAATTAACGACACGCCGGGCGGCGTGCAATGGCACTGTTGACGCAGTTCGGCGGTATGGCAAGGGTGCCCGTATGCGCATCGCGGCGATTCTGGTGGCAGCCGGCTCGGGCAGCCGATTCGGCGCCGACGTGCCAAAGCAGTTCCTGACATTGGGCGGCAAGCCGGTGATCCGGCTCGCGGCTGAAGCTTTGGCAAAATATGTGGACCGGCTGCTGCCTGTGGGCGATGCTGAGCCTATCGCGCGGGCGCTGAAGGGGCTGTCGCACCTGCCACCGGTTGCAGGCGGCGCGACGCGGCAGGACAGCGTGCGAGCCGGGCTCGAGGCGCTGGTGGCAGACGCGCCGGACATTGTGCTGGTGCACGATGCCGCTCGACCCGTGGTGCCGAATGGTACGGTTGCGGCATTGGCGGCTGCGCTGAAGACTGCCGCCGGGGCGATCCCGGCCGTTCCAGTTGCCGATACGCTAAAGCGCGTGGTGGATGGCAGGATCACCGCGACCGTGCCGCGGGACGGCCTATACCGTGCGCAGACGCCGCAGGCATTCCGCTTTCCTGTGCTGCTTGCGGCGCATCGCAGCGAGGTGGCGGGCGCGACCGACGATGCGTCGCTGCTGGAGGCAATCGGCGAGACGGTGGCGATCGTTCCCGGATCGGAGGACAACATCAAACTGACCTTTGCCGGGGACATGGCGCGGTTAGAGCGCATTCTGGGGGTGGCGATGATCCCGCGTGTCGGCACCGGCTTCGACGTCCACGTGCTGGAGGCGGGGCGGCCCTTGATGCTGTGCGGGGTCGAAGTGCCGCACGACAAGGGCTTGGCCGGGCACTCCGACGCCGATGTCGGCATCCACGCGCTGTGCGACGCGATCTACGGCGCACTGGCCGAAGGTGATATCGGACGCCACTTCCCGCCATCCGAGTCGACCTGGAAGGACGCGGACAGCGCCCGATTCCTGGCGCACGCGGCGGAACGCGTGGCGGCGCGGGGCGGGCGGCTGGCCAACGCCGATGTCACGCTGATCTGCGAGCGGCCCAAGATCGCCCCACACGCGGCCGCAATGTCGGCACGGTTGGCGACGATTCTTGGTGTGGAAGCGTCGCGGATATCGGTGAAGGCAACGACCACCGAGCGGCTGGGGTTCACCGGGCGCGGCGAGGGCATTGCCGCACAGGCCGTCGCCACCGTGCTGCTTCCTGGCTGAGGGAGTTCCGCTCCGATGAAGTTCCGCGCTCTCGCGATCCTGCTGCTCCTCGGCGCCTGCGTCGCCGCCTCCGGCCCGCCCGCGCCAATTCCCCCCCCGATGGCCGAATCGGTGCCCAACCCGCCGGTCAGTCCGGTGCCGCTGACGTGGCAGCCGGGGCACTGGAACTGGACCGGCAGTTCGTTCGTCTGGGTGCCGGGTCAGTACGTGGATCTGGGCGGGCGGCCTGGAAACTGGATGCCGCCGTTCTGGCAGCAGACGAATGGCGGGTGGGTATGGCAGCAGGGACATTGGATGTAACGGTGCCGGGCCGCACTTGCGGCACCTATGCCGCGGTGTTAGTGCCCGGACGCACCAGCAGAGGCTGATTGATGTCGTCGACCTTCGAGACCGTCGCCGGAATTATCGCCGAAACTTGCGACATCCCGCGTGACAACATCACGCCGGAAAGCCATGCGATCAACGATCTTGGCATCGACAGCCTGGACTTCCTCGACGTCGCCTTCGCCATCGACAAGGCGTTCGGCATCAAGATGCCACTCGAGCAGTGGACCCAGGAGGTCAACGAGGGAAAGGTGTCCACCGACGAATACTTCGTGCTGGGCAACCTGAGCGCAAACATCGACAAGCTGGTCGCCGCCAAGGCAGCCTGAGCCGTCATGCGGCTCGAGTATTTCCAGATGGTGGACCGGATCGCCGCACTCGATCCGGCCGCACGGACGATCCGCGCCGATTGTGCGGTGCCGGACGCAAGCCCGGTGTTCGAGGGGCACTTCCCGGGACACCCACTGCTGCCAGGCGTGCTGATGATCGAGACGATGGCGCAGACCGGCGGCTGGCTGGTGCTCGCGGTGTTGAAGTTCCAGCGGATGCCGTTCCTCGCCCAGGTGA
>DASSRN010000428.1:0-2357 GCA_035701785.1 Acetobacteraceae bacterium
CTGGAGCATGCCGGCAAGTTCCTGGAAGGCACGCGGTTCAGCTACCGTGAGGTGGGCAATGTCGTCGAGACGACGTGTCCCTGGGGCAACCGAATCCGCATGCACGGCCCCGAGCCCGAGAAGTTCGGGCCACTGCGTCTCGGCATGCCGTATGTCGAGTTCGACGTTCCGGTCGGCACCAGGCTCGACAAGATCGCGCAGTTCTATACCGAGATCCTGGGCGGCATCGCCGGCGTCGACAACGACGAGAAGGGGCCATATGCCTGGGCCAGCACGTCGGGCGACAGCCGGGTGCTGTATCGCGAGAGCAATACGAAGCATGGCGAATACGACGGCCACCATATCCAGATCACGCTCGCTGACTTCTCCGGCCCGCATAAGAAGCTGGTGGAGCGCGGGCTGATCACCGAGGAGAGCGACCAGCACCAGTATCGCTTCGTCGATATCATCGACGTCGACACCAACAAGTCGCTGTTCCAGATCGAGCACGAGACGCGCAGCATGCGTCACCCGATGTTCAACCGGACTTTCGTCAACCGGAATCCGGACATGAACAATCGCAACTTCGTGCCGGGCTATGAGGTCGGGATCTGGGCGCTGGCGTAGCCATCACACAAAGGACGGTGCCCATGTCGCTCGAGCCCTATCGCGTCTCCGCCTACAACACGGCGAAGGCGTCGGAGAACAAGATCCACGACGACGCCACTGCGCGGCGGTTCGGCTTCCGCGGCGGGCTGGTGGGCGGCGTGCACGTCTACGCCTACATGACGCACCAGCCGGTCGTGCGCTGGGGGCGCGACTGGCTGGAGCGCGGCACCGGCGACTGCCGGTTCGGCAAGCCGGTGTACGAAGGCGACGTCGCCGAGATCGTTGCCGATGAAACCAAAGACGGGCTGGCGCTGAAGGTGCTGAGCGGCGGCGAGCTTTGCGCCACCGGTTCGGCTGCGCTGCCAGGTTCGGTGTCACAGCCGTCGGCGGCGGACTTCCAGTCGGCAACGCCGCCCGCGCACGATGCCCGTCCGCCGGCGGATGAGCAGTCGCTCGCGGTTGGCCGATGGCTGGGCATGCACCCGCTCGCCGTCACTGCCGAGTTCCAGGCGCAGGATCTCAGCGACACGCGCGAGACGGCGCCGCTGTACGCAGCCGAGGGCATCGTGCATCCAGGCACGATCCTGCGCTGCTGCAACTGGGTGCTGTCGCACAACGTGGTGCTGCCGGCCTGGATGCATGTCGGCAGCAAGGTGCAGAACCTGGGCGTTGCGCGGATCGGCGACACGATTGGTGCGCGTGCCCGCGTGACGCAGAACTACGTGCACAAGGGCCACAAGTTCGTCGAGGTCGATGCGCTGGTGCTGGCCAACGAGCGCACACCGCTGGCGCGCGTTACGCACACTGCAATTTATCTGCCGCGACAACTGGCCGAGGCGGCGTAGCGCAGAGCGGGACCCGCCCTGGTTCATCCAGGGCGGGTCGGTCGCAATGACCTAGTCGTGATCGTGGCCGCGATCGTCGTCGCGGGCTTCCACGAGGACGTCGGGGCGCGCTCGATAGACGGCGACGCAGCCGTTCGTCGGGCACGGATTGGTCGGGTCGGTCCCGGCTGGGCTGCCTGCCGGCACCCGCCCGATCGGTACGAAGACCAGATGCGAATTCTTGTCCGCGGCGACTGAGTGTGCGGTGGTCGAGGTGGACGGCGATGGATCGAGAGCGTGCGTCCTCGCATCGATTGAGCCGAGGATCGGATCGACGTTGCCGCTGCTGTCCAGATTATTGCGGGCAGCGAGGAAGTAGTGCTGCGTTCCCTTGTCGAACCACACCTCGTCGGAACCGCCGATCGGCACACGGGCAACCACCGCCGCGTCGACGCCGCTGTCGGTACTGGTGATGTCGATGATCAGCGACTGGGTCGACTGCGGAGTTCCGAATGGAGCGCTACAGCCGATCAGGGCTTCGTGGCGCGGCCCAAGCGTTAGGCCGGCAGGACTGCAGTTCTTCACCTGAAGTGTGAGGATGACCTGCATGGAATGTGGATCGATCACTGAAATGCCGCCGACACTCTTATCCGGCCCTACCTGCGGTACCGAGACGTAGAACAGCCCAGTTTCGGGCGACCATTGCGGCTGCTCGATGCCGTTCGTCGCATCGACGTTTGCGTCACCGGATTTTGTGTCGAATATGATCTTGCCTTTGATTGTCTTCGCCTGGGTGTCGAATAGCGTGACGAATGGTGGCGAGTCCGCGTTGTTCGCAGCGGCAAGGATGTGGTCGCGGCGGTCGTAGGCCATCTCGTCGACCCGCGCCTGTCCGCCGGTGGAAATCGTGGTGATGAAGGACTTTGTGGCGATGTCGATGACCTT
>DASSRN010000429.1:0-12433 GCA_035701785.1 Acetobacteraceae bacterium
GGACGCCACGACCATCGGGCTGTTCGTCACCGGCCGGGTGCCGCTGCGCAAGGGCCGTGACGGCGGGATGCCGGTGCCGGGCGACGGCTCGCATGACTGGATCGGCTGGGCCTCCGGCGAGCAGCTGCCGCACATCGTCGCCCCGCCGAGCGGGCGGCTGGTCAACGCCAACGATCGCATCGCGCCGCCCGACTTCCCGGTCTTCCTCGGCCGCGACTGGTTCGGCGACTGGCGCGCCACGCGGATCCGCGAACTGCTCGGGCGCTCGGACCGCCACACTGCCGCCGACTTCGCCCGCATGCAGGTGGACGTGCACTCGGCCTTCGCCCACCAGGTCCTCCCCGCGCTACTGGCAGTGCCGGTCACCGACGACACCGCGCGGCGCGCCCACGCGCTGCTGCGCGACTGGGACGGCAGCATGACGATGGACGCGCCGCAGCCACTGATCCTGAACGCCTGGATGCAGTTCTTCTACGGCCGGGTGCTCCAACAGGCGGGCGTCGCGGCCAGCGACGGGGGGCCGCTCCTGGAGTTCGTCGTGCATGTGCTCTCGCCAGCCGGCGCGCACTGGTGCGGCGGCGACTGCACCGCCACGCTCCAGGCCGCGCTGGCGGACGCGGTCGCCGATTTGACCCGCCGGTTCGGCGCCGATCCGACGCTGTGGCGTTGGGGCGAGGCGCATCCGGCGGTGTTCGCCCATCCGGTGCTGCGGCCGATCCCGATCCTGGGATCGCTGGGAACGCTTTCCATCGCCAGCCCGGGCGACGACACTACGATCGATCGAGGAGGTCCTGCATACAAGCAGTTCCAATCGGTGCACGGACCGGAGTATCGAGGTGTGTATGATCTGGCGGATCTCAACCGCTCGCTGTTCGTCATGGCCCCCGGGCAGTCCGGCAACCTGCTCAGCCGGCACGCGCGCGACTTCCTCACCCGCTGGCGCGACGGCGCCACCGTCACCCTCGGCCCGTCCGCCGAGAGTACCTCCGCAACCATTCGGCTGAACCCATGATCTATCGTGTTCCGATGGACGACCACTGGCTCACCAACGGCGTCATGCTGCGCCGGGTGTTCGCGCTGCTGCTCGACGCGCTGCTGATCGCGCTGATGCTGGCTGTGCTCTGGTTCGTGCTGCTGATGTTCGGGCTACTGACCCTTGGGCTGGGCCTGCCGCTTCTCGGAATCCTGCCCTTCGTGCCGTTCTGCTACCATCTGCTGTTCGTCGCCGGCCGTTCCTCGGCCACGCCTGGCCAGCAGGCGCTGGGGCTCACAGTGCGGCGCGACGACGACCTCGGGCGGCCGTCCTTCGCGCAGGCATTCGTCTACACACTGGGCTTCTACCTGACGCTGGCCACCACCGGCCTGCTGCTGCTGGTCGCGCTGTTCACCGCGCGGCACCGCACGCTGCACGACCTGGCGAGTGGGCTGGTGGTGGTACGCGCGCGGGCGTTGACCCAGGCATTCGGGTCCTGGAACATGCAGGGTGGATCGCCCTACGCATGAGCTATAGACCGCCGCGCCGACCGCAGTTCTTCTACACGACGGCTCCGCTGCCGTGCCCCTATCTGGCGGGCCGCACCGAGCGGAAGGTGGTCACCGAGATCACCGGCCCCGAGGCGGAATCGCTGCACGACCGCCTGTCGCGCGCCGGCTTCCGCCGCAGCCACAACATCGCCTATGCGCCGGTCTGTCCGTCCTGCCAGGCCTGCATCCCGATCCGCATTCCGGTCGCCACCTTCCAGCCTGATCGTACACTCCGCCGCATCGCCAAGGCGAACGTGATGCTCGAGGGGTTCGAGGTCCCGGCGCGCGCCACCGCCGAGCAGTTCCAACTGTTCCAGCGCTATCAGCAGGCGCGCCACGGCGACGGCGACATGGCGACGATGAGCTTCTACGACTACCGCGCCATGGTCGAGGACACGCCGATCGAGACCTTCATCGTCGAATTCCGTGATCCCGACGACCGCATGGTCAGCGCGTGCCTGACCGACCGGCTGGGCGACGGGCTGTCGGCGGTCTACTCGTTCTTCGCTCCGGCGCTGGAGCGGCGGTCGCTGGGCACGCACGCGATCCTGTGGCTGATCGAGCGGGCGCGCTTCCTGGGACTGCCGTACGTGTATCTCGGCTACTGGGTGCCGGAGAGCCGCAAGATGGCGTACAAATCGCGGTTCCGGCCGGCCGAGGTGCTGGCGGGCGGATCGTGGCGCATGCTGACCGATGCCGACCTGGGCGATGGCGTGGGTACGGTGCATGCGCCGCTGGTGCCTGAGTCGGCTGACTGATCCGGGTGGACCGGTCAGCCAATCTTAAGCATTCCCCGGTAGTGGGTGGTCATCGCACTCCATGCCGCCGCCGACATGTCGCGCAACCATTTCCAGGAACGCAGGCTCAGCGCAGCCGAGTTGCAGCGGACCCTGAAGCTGCATGAGCGGTACGTGCACAGCCAGACCGGCGGCGCGCGCGCGTGCCTGAAGTTCGTCGACCTGTCGCACGCCGATCTCAACGGCCGGCTGCTCGCTGGCGCCGACCTCACTGGTGCGCGGTTGGAACATGCCGATCTGTCGGGCGTCGATCTCACCGGCGCCTGCCTGTTCGGTGCCAATCTGTGCAAGGCCAACCTGGCGCGTGCCAACCTGACGCGGGCCGACCTGCGCGGCACGACGCTGCGCGGAGCCATGGCCCAGCATTCGATCCTGTCCGAGGCCGATCTGCGCGACGGATCGCTGGTGCACGCGAAGAACGGCGAACTGGTGGCGCTGACCACTGGCGAGGGTAACGCGGAACTGTCGCAGGCCGAGATGATGCGGTCCGACCTCAGCCGCGCCAAGCTGTCCAACGCCTTCATCCTGCAATCCGACCTGCGGGATACCGATCTGCGCAGTGCCGTGTTCGTGCGTGCCGATCTCAGCGGATCGGACCTGACCGGCTGCAACCTGGAAGGCGCCGACCTGACCGAGGCCAATCTGTCCGGGGCCAAGCTTGAGGGCGCGATCCTGCGCCATGCCCTCTTGCGCAATACCAATCTCGCGCGCGCCACGCTGCTTGGCGCGCTGCTGGACGACGTGGACCTGTCGATGGCCAACCTGACCGGCGCCGAGGTGACGCGGCATCTGAACGACCTGGAAGGGGTGATCGGCCAGACGCTGCGCGAGCATCGCGAATGGATCCTGACCAATGGCCGGAAGGGGCGGCGGGGCGATCTTTCGGCGGTGGACCTCACCGGCCAGGACCTGTCGAACCTGAACTTCTCGGCGGCGATGCTGAAGCACGCGGTGCTGCGCAACGCCAATCTGGCCGGCACTGTCCTCGCCATGGCGGATCTCTCCACCGCTGATCTGCGTGGCGCGCTGCTGCTGGGCGCGGACCTGCGCGGCGCGTGCTTCGAGCGTGCCACACTGAACGGCGCCAACCTCACCAACGTCACCGCCAGCCCCATGGCGCTGCGTTCGGGCGATGGCTGGCCGTCGAACTTCAGCAAAGCGCGCATGGTGCAGGTCAACGCGGCGTCGGGTGACTTCACCGGCGCCCGGCTCGACGATGCCGATCTCAGGCACGCCAATCTCCAGGGTGCCAGCCTTGGCCGTGCCAACTTGCTGGACGCCAGGCTGGATGCCGCCGATCTGCGGAATGCCAACCTCGACGACGCCGATCTCCGCGGCGCCACCGGCCTGAAGCTGTCGGTCTGACCGCCGTCCGTTCCGCTCTCTGGACACGCCGCTGACCAGATTGGCATGCTCGCCCCGCTTGTGTGCAGGCCCGCACATACTGGGGCAGGGAGGAACAAGGCGATGACCAGCGTGACGGAGCACGAGCCGCACGGCGCGCACCAGACCAGGAAGGCTGCTGCCAGCGGCTGGATCGGATCGGCGCTGGAATACTATGACTTCTTCATCTACGCCTCCGCCGCGGCGCTGATCTTCCCGCAGATCTTCTTTCCCTCCGGCAATCCGCAGGTCGCCATCATCGCATCGCTGGCGACCTACGGCGTCGGCTATGTGGCGCGCCCGATCGGCGCGTTCTTCCTAGGCCACTGGGGCGACACGCACGGCCGCAAGACGGTGCTGCTGGTCTGCATGTTCCTGATGGGCTTCTCCACCATGGCAGTCGGCGTGCTGCCGACCTATCAGCATGTCGGCATCCTCGCCCCTGTGCTGCTGGTGCTGCTGCGTCTGATCCAGGGCTTTGCCGTTGCGGGAGAAATCTCCGGCGCCAGCTCGATGATCCTGGAACACGCACCATTCGGCCGGCGCGGCTTCTTCGCCAGCTTTTCGCTGCAAGGCGTGCAGGCCGGCCAGATCCTGGCCGCCGCGGTGTTCCTGCCGCTCGCCTACTATCTGCCGACCGAACAGTTCTATTCATGGGGATGGCGGGTGCCGTTCCTGCTCAGCGTCGTTGTCATCATCGCCGGCTACATCATCCGCCGCGAGGTCGACGAAACGCCGGCATTCGCCGAAGAGGGCGAGCACCATGCAGTGCCGCGCGCGCCGATCGTCGAAGCCTTCCGCGACCATTGGCCGGACATGCTGCGGGTGATCTGCATGGCGCTGATGAACGTCATCCCGGTGGTCGCCACGATCTTCGGCGGTGCCTATGCGGTGCAGGAGGCATATGGCATCGGCTTCCCCAAGGCGGTCTATCTGTGGATCCCTGTGCTGGGCAACATCCTTGCGGTCGTCATCATACCGTTCGTCGGCAACCTTTCCGACATGATCGGACGCCGCCCGCCCATCATTGTCGGCGCGATTGGCGCCGGGCTGCTATCGTTCGCCTACCTCTACGCGATCAGCATCGCAAGCGTGCCGCTGGCGATCCTGCTGTCGCTGCTGATGTGGGGCGCTGTCTACCAGGGCTACAACGCGATCTTCCCAAGCTTCTTTCCCGAACTGTTCCCCACCAGCACCCGCGTGACCGCGATGGCGATCGCGCAGAACATCGGCACCACGATCACCGCGTTGCTGCCGGCGATATTCGCCGCCGTTGCACCGCCAGGCTCCAGCAACGTCCCCGTGACGATCGGCGCCCTTACGTTTGTCGTAACGATTGTATCGGCGCTCGCGGCATGGAGCGCACGCGAGACCTATCGCATCCATCTCAATGATCTGGGTAATGCCAATGCGGTTCCCGTCGACAAGCAGGAATATGACCGGATGCGGGCCGACCAGTTGGGCGCGACCGCATCTGCCAGTGCGACGGCCTGAGGAGACTGGCTGTCTTGGCTATTGACGCTGTCGCGCCGCTGCGCAAGTGCATCGCCACCGTGGCACTCAGCGGCACGCTGCGCGACAAGCTGGAGGCGTGTGCGGCGGTCGGCTTCGACGGCGTCGAGATCATGGAAGCCGACCTGCTGAGCTTCGAAGGCTCGCCTGCCGATGTCCGCCACATCTGCGAAGACCTTGGCCTGAAGATCGAGATCTACCAGCCGTTCCGCGACTTTGAGGCGATGCCGGAGCCGCAGCGCGCGCGCAACCTCGATCGCGCCGAACGCAAGTTCGACGTCATGCAGGCGCTGGGCACCGACCTCGTGCTGGTGTGCAGCAACACTCTGGCCGCTGCGATCGATGACGATGCGCGCGCCGCCGCCGACCTCGCCGAGATGGCCGAACGCGCCGCACGCCGCGGGCTGCGTGTGGGCTACGAGGCGCTGAGCTGGGCGCGGCACGTCAAACGCTGGGGACATGCCTGGCGCATCATCCAGCAGGCCGGTCATCCGGCGCTGGGACTGATCGTCGACTCGTTCCACACGCTGGCCCTCGGCGACGATCCCTCAGGCATCGCGCAGTTGCCGGCGGCAAAGCTATTCCTCGTGCAGATGGCGGATGCGCCGAAGCTCGCGATGGATGTGCTGAGCTGGAGCCGCCACTTCCGCAACTTCCCCGGCCAGGGCGAGCTCGACGTGATCGGGTTCATGCGCGCGGTGCTCGCGTCGGGCTATGCCGGACCGCTGTCGCTGGAAGTATTCAACGACGACTTCCGTGCCGCACCGGCGCAATTCGTGGCTCGCGATGGGCTGCGTTCGCTGATCCTGACCGAAGCCCAGGCGTCGGGTCGCAGCGCATTGCCTGCCGAACCTGTGGTGGATGGTGTCGAGTTCCTGGAATTCGCCGTGGACGAAACCACCGGTCCGGAATTGGTGGCCTTCCTGGAGACGCTCGGATTCCGACACGCCGGCCGGCATCGTTCGAAGCAGGTGGACCTCTACCGCAACGGCGGCGTCAACCTGGTGCTGAACGCCGAGTGGGACAGCGCCGCGTCGGAACACTTCCACCTGCACGGTCCTTCGGTCTGTGCAATGGCGATCCGCGTTGATGATGCTGCGCGGACGCAGGCACGGGCGCGCGCGCTGCTGTGTCCAGACTGGCAGGAACCGATCGGCAGCGGCGAGCGGCGCATTCCCGCCGTGCGCGCGCCGGACGGTACGCTGATCTACCTGGTGCAGGCCGAGGCGCGCGGCCGCAGCTTCTGGGAAGACGATTTTGACCTGCTGCCCGCGCCCGAGGGTGCAAGCGCGCTGCTTGGCATCGACCATGTCGTGCTGGCATTGCCGGTCGGCCGCATGGCATCGCACGCGCTGTTCTGGCGCGCGCTGTTCGGCATGAATGCGCAGCCGCAGCTCGACACCGCCGACCCGTACGGGCTGGTGCACAGCCGCGCACTGGTCAGCCCGAACGGCAGGCTGCGCATCGTACTGAACGCATCTGAAGGTCGCGGCACGCTGACGGGACGCTTCGTCTCGCTCTATGCCGGAGCCGGCGTGCATCACGTCGCGCTCGCCACGCCAGACATCATGCGCACGGCGCAGGAATTCGAAGCCCGCCACGCGCCGCTGCTGCCGATGCCGGCCAACTACTACGAAGACCTCTCGGCACGCTGGCCGCTGGAGGACCCGGCACTGCATGCGCTGCGGTCGCATGGTCTGCTGTACGACCGCGACGATCGCGGCGAGTTCCGTCACCTCTACACCGACGCGTTCCACGACCGGTTCTTCTTCGAGGCGGTGCAGCGCGAGGCGGGGTATGCCGGCTTCGGCGCCGCCAACGCCTCGGTTCGCTCCGCCGCCCAGGCACGGCAGAGCCCTGGCGCAACGTATATGCTGTGAGATGCAAGCCATGATCACCGGCAGGACCAGGCTGATCGCCCATCTCGGCTTCCCCACCGAATCGTTCAAGGCGCCGATGATCTACAATCCATGGTTCGAGGCGAACGGCATCGAGGCGGTGGTCGTGCCGATCGGCGTCGAGCCGCCGCATTATCCCGCGCTGCTGAAATCGCTGTTCGCCACGACGAATGTCTTGGGCGCGCTGGTCACCATGCCGCACAAGGTCACGACGACGCAGTTGGTCGACGAGATCACCACCACGGCGAAGATCGCCGGCTCCTGCAACGCCATCCTGCGCCGGCCGGACGGATCGCTGCTGGGCGACATGTTCGACGGCGCGGGCTTTGTGCGTGGCGTCGAGCGCAAGGGGCGCCGCATCGCCGGCGGCAGCGCCCTGGTCGTCGGCTGTGGCGGCGTCGGTTCTGCCATTGCAGCGTCTCTCGCAGCCGCCGGTGCTCGGATGATCGGCCTCTATGATCCGAACACTGAGTCTGCCGCGGCATTGTCGGATCGACTGCGACAGCACTACCCGTCGCTCGAGGTCGCCACCGGTTCAAACGATCCGCGCGGCTACGCCATCGTCGTCAACGCAACGCCACTCGGCATGCGAGACGGCGATCCGCTGCCGATCGATGTGGATCAGATCGCGCCAACCACGTTCGTGGGCGAAGTGGTGATGAAGGAGGAGTATACACCGCTGCTGCGCGCCGCGATGGCGAAGGGCTGTACCGTGCAGGTCGGCACCGACATGCTGTTCGAGATGATCCCCGCCTACCTCGAGTTCTTCGGCTTCGGCACAACCACACCCGAGGAACTCCGCCGGCTCGCACGCATCCAATACTGACGATGACGATACAGGGTCTGAATCTCCCCCTCCCCTTGCGGGAGGGGGTTGGGGGGAGGGGGCCAAACCATGCACGACGATAGACTGACCACCCAATGACCTTCTCCCCCCCGGACTCCACACTATTCGGCCCGCTGTTCGCGACCGACGCCATGCGCACCTGCTTTTCCGACACCGCCTGGGTCGGCAGCATGCTTGCGGTCGAAGCCGCACTCGCACACGCCGAAGCGGAACTCGGCCTCGTTCCCGCAGCGCTCGCCCCAGCGATCGCAGCGATCCGGCCCGACGACCTCGACATCGCCGCCATCGGCATCCGCGCCGGGATCGCCGGTGTGCCAACCATCCCGTTCGTCCAGGCGGTCCAGTCGCGACTCGCACCGGAACTCGAGCGCAGCTTCCACAAGGGTGCGACAACGCAGGACATCATCGACACCGCGCTGGTGTTGCGCATGCGCGACGCACTGCGCCTTATCGTCGCCGATCTGGACGATGTGCTCGCCGGCCTCGCCAGTCTCGCCGATCGCTATCGCGCAACGCCCTGTGTCGGCCGCAGCTACGGCCAGCACGCCGCACCAGTCAGCTTCGGTTACAAGGTCGCAGTCTGGCTCAGCGGCATCGCGGATACCGCCGCTCGTCTGCCAGACCTGTGCCAGCACCTGCTGGTCGCGTCGTTCGGCGGCCCGGTCGGCACGCTTGCCGCGCTTGACACCGATGGACCCAAGGTGCTGGACGGATACGCGCACGCACTCGGCCTCGGCACGACCCCGCTGTGCTGGCACACCAACCGCACGCGCATCGCCGAGGCCGGCGCGTGGCTGGTGCAGTTGACAGGTGCACTGGCGAAATTCGCCGGCGATGTCGAGCATCTCGCCACGACCGAAGTCGGCGAGATTGCCGAACCGTTCACGCCTGGCCGCGGCGGTTCGTCTGCCATGCCGCATAAGCGCAATCCGATCGGTGCGACGGTGATCGTGGCCGCGCATGCCGCCGCGAAGGGCCACGCCTCCACACTGTTCGAAGCGATGGCCGCTGCACATGAGCGCCCGGCGGGACTGTGGCACGCCGAATGGAATGCGCTGCCGCAGCTGTTTGGCCTGCTGTCAGGCGCGCTGCACGAAGCGCGCATCCTGGCCGAGGGCCTGGTCGTCGACGCCGATCGTATGCGAGCCAACATCGAACTCACCCGCGGCCTACTGTTCGCCGATGCGGCGGCAGCGCGGCTTGGCGCGAAGCTGGGACGCGACAGGGCGCACCGGCTGGTCGAGCACGCCGCACGACAGGTGCGCGACACCGCTGCGTCGCTCGCCGACGTACTGGCACAAGACCCGACCGCGCGCGAGGCAGGTGTGGACCTCGCGCCTGCGTTCGATCTCGCTCCCGCTGTGACAGCCGCGGCCGGCTGGGTGGAACCCGCAACGCGCTACGCCGCCCAGGTGCGCGCGCGGCTTGCCGATCTCGACCTCAGTTCAGCGCGAATCCCACCCAGCTGAGCGTGCCCTGCTGTGAGATCAGCAGCGGCACGAACATGTGCTTCTGCGCGCGCTCGTTGTCGATGCTGCTTCTGAACTCGGCAGGCGAGGCGATTGCCGTGTCACGCACACGCAGGACGACAGTCCCAGCGTCGATGCGCTTGTTGGCCGCAGCGCTGCCGATGGCGACACCGGTCGTCACCACGCCCTGTTGGCTGGAGGTGAGCTGATATTTGTCTCTGAGTTCCGGGGTGATCGACGCTACCAGCAGGCCGAAATCGACAAACGCCTCGGGCGGCAGATCGGGCTTCGGCACCGCCGGTTCGTTGAGGAACGACCCGTACGTCTGATTCGGCGGCAGCTCAACCAGCGTAACCGGCACCTCCATCTGCTGGCCGCCGCGCAGAATACCAAGCCGCACCGTCTTGTCCGGCTCGGTCCGGATGATCGCCCGCATCAGCGCCCGGCTGTCGTTGACCTGCTTGCCCTCGTAGGTCGTGATGATATCGCCGATGCGTAGCTGTGCCTTCGCCGCCGGCGTGCCATCCGGCACCTGCTCGACGATCGAGCCCCACGGTCCCGGCAATCCAAAGGCGCCCGCCAGTTCCGGTGTCAGCGTCATCACCTGCGCGCCAAGCCAGGCGAGCCGACCCTTACCCAACCGCATGTCGTGCATGTGCTCGACCACGAATTTGGCGTCATTGATCGGGATCACCAGACCGATGCCGACATTCCCGGTATCGGTACCCGTGGTGTAGATCGCCGAGTTGATCCCGATCACCTCGCCAGTGCGGTTGAACAGTGGGCCGCCCGAGTTGCCGTGGTTGATCGCCGCGTCGGTCTGCATGTAGTCGTCGAACGGAGTGAAGCCCATGTCGCGATTGAGCGCGCTGATCACGCCGGTGGTCACCGTGCTGGAGAAGTCGAGCGGGTTGCCGATGGCGATCGCCAGGTCGCCCTGCCGCACCGTGTCGCTGTCGCCGATCTTCACTGTCGGCAGCGGCTTGTCGGTGCGGATCTTGATCACCGCGATGTCGAAGCCGATCGCCTCGGAGACCAGGTCAGCCGGCAACTGCCTGCCGTCGCTCAGCGTTACCGCGATGGTGATGGAATTGTGCGTGACATGCTTGTTGGTCACCACGTGACCGTCGGGCGTCACGATCAATCCCGACCCATAGAAGAACCGCTTGTCGGGCTCGGCGTCCTGCACCATCACCGCCTTGCCCTGCGAGAGCTGGATCGCCTTGTATTGCGTCGTGCTGATGTTGACGACGCCCGGCACCAGCGTGGCGACCAGGTCGGCTATTCCGGAATCGACCACGCCCGCGGCGCGGGATTGCACCGGCAGGAGCGTGGCCAGGATGGCGACGAAGGCGGCCGGCAGCGCACCGCGCAGAGCGAGTAGCCGCATGATTTTGTTCCCCCGTTTGTCCGGCGGACATTACACGACCGTGCTGGGCATTGCGAGATCATCCCGACCGCACTAGCAGTGGACGTAAGCCTTCCTGTCGATCGCAACAATCGAACCCATATCGGGAGTCCTCGAATGAAGCTGCGTCCCATTGCCACAGCTCTGGCCATGCTTGCGCTCGCCGCGCCCGGCGCCGCGCGCGCCGACGATCCGATCGAGGTGCAGATCGTCGATGCGCTCAACAAGGCGTTCGGTGTACATCCGGGCTTCCGTGCCAACCACGCCAAGGGCATCGTCACCGAGGGCAGCTTCAAACCCACGCCGGCTGCCGCGTCTCTGAGCAAGGCGGCGATCTTCAGCGGTCCCACCATCCCGATCACCGTGCGGTTCTCGGATTCCACCGGCGTGCCGGACCTGCCGGATGGCGCCCCTGTCGCCAACCCGCACGGCATGGCGATCAAGTTCCACCTGCCCGACGGCAGTGAGACCGACATGGTGATCAACTCGCTGAAGTTCTTCCTGGTGTCGAATGGCGAGGACTTCCGCGACCTGTTCCTTGCGATCGCCGCCAGCCCGCCCGGCTCCACCAAGCCCACGAAGTTCGAGCAGTTCGCCGCGGCACATCCTTCGGTGCCTGCGGCGGTTGCCACCGTTGCCACGCCCGACAGCTTCGCCGACGAGAACTACTTCGGCGTCAACGCCTTCGTCTTCATCAACAAGGCCGGCAAGCGACAGGCGGTGCGCTATCAGGCGATTCCGAGCCGCGTCGTCCACCTGTCGCCGGCCGATGCCGCCAAGCGCGCGCCCGACTTCCTGTCCGCTGAACTGATGCAGCGGCTGAAGCGGGACCCGGTGACCTTCCAGCTGAAAGCGCAGCTCGCTGCCTCCGGTGACCCCACCAGTGACCCCACCAAGGCATGGCCGGACAATCGCGGTGTCGTCGATCTCGGCACCATCACCATCAACCGCGTGGTGCCGAACAGCGACGAGGCACAGAAGAAGCTGTTGTTCCTGCCCACCGCGCTGATCGACGGAATCGAGGCCTCGGACGACCCGTTGATCCAGCTGCGCGGCGCCGCCTATGCGGTGTCGTTCTCGCGCCGTCAGTAGCTCAGCGGCTCGGTCACCACCGGCGTCCATCGCGTCTTCTTCACCACCGACAGGAACGATTGCGTCGAGGCGTGGTGGTCGGTCGGCGTGATCGTCAGCGGTGGCCCGCCGAACATGTCGCGCCAGTCGCGCAGACCCTCCATCGCGGTCTGGAACGTGTCCTGTGTCAGGTCGCGACCCGCGCGCTGCAGCACGTCGACCAGGCAGATCGCCGCCGCGTAGCCCGCCTCGCCCAGATAGTTGATCTCGATGCCGAACCGCTGCTTGTAGCGCGTGGTGACGTCGCGCACCGCGGGGCGCGGATCGTCGGAATACGCATAGAGCCCCGGCGACATCGAATAGAACCCCTCCGCCGGCTCGCCCGGCGCCTCGGCCACCGCGGTGGAATAGGTTGCGAACTGGCCGCAGAAATCCACGCCGCTCCAGCCCATCTTGCGTGCCGTCTGCAGGATGATGATGGTGTCCTTGACGATCGTGCCCATACACACGAGGTCGCACCCGGC
>DASSRN010000430.1:0-3411 GCA_035701785.1 Acetobacteraceae bacterium
GGTGCCAATGCGGACTACGCTGTTCAGCGCATGCCTGATGCTTGCCGGCCTCGCTCAGGCATCGGCGCACGTCACGACCGTGCGGATCGATCGCGTCGAGCCGTTCGCCGGCGGCGCAACGTTCGGCGATACCGGCGCCTATGAGCGCGTGATCGGTGTCGCGCGCGGCGAGCTGGATCCCACCGATCCGCGCAACGCGGTGATCGTCGGGCTGGACAGGGCGCCACGCAATGCCGCCGGCATGGTCGAGTACGAGACCGACCTGTTCCTGCTGCGCCCCGTCGATCAGGCGAAGGGCAACCACCAGCTGCTGTTCGACGTCCTCAACCGCGGCAACAAGATGGTCACCAACGCGCTCGATCGGACCATGCCAGCCGACAGCAGCAACGACCCGACGACCCTGGCGCATGCCGGCGACGGCTTTCTGTTCCGTCGCGGCTACACGATCGCCTGGGCGGGCTGGGATCCCGACTCGCCTAAGACGAACGCCGGCATGACCATCCGCATCCCCGCGCTCGCCGATGTTGAGCAGGAGATCCGTGACGAATTCGTCTCCGCGACGCGCGGCCCACCGCTGACCAGTTTCCGGCTGAGCTACACCGCCGCGTCGCTGGACACCACCGTCGCCCATCTCACCATGCGCGCCCGCGCCGACGACACACCGACCGAAGTCCCCGCCGATCGCTGGCGCTTCACCGATGCGCGTACGGTGGTGCTGCTGCCTGAGGGCACGACACCGTCGCCCGGCGTCATCTACGAGCTCAACTACCGTGCCCGGTCACCCTGGGTCAGCGGCATCGGCTTCGCCGCACAGCGCGATGTCGTCGCGTTCCTGAAATCGGACTCAGGCGACGCGAACCCCGCGGGCGAGCAGATCGAGACAGCGATCGGCTTCGGCATATCGCAGAGCGGTCGCTTCCTGCGCGACTTCATCAAGTTCGGCTTCAACCAGGATGAGGACGGCCACAAGGTGTTCGACGGCGTGCTGAGCCACATCGCCGGCATCGGCGGCGTGTTCCTCAACGAGCTGTTCGCGCAGCCGTTCCGCACCCGCACGCAGCATCAGGATTCCACTATGCCGGAGAACAGCTTCCCGTTCTCCTCGGCAACCACTCATGACCCGGTCAGCAACCAGGACGGCAGCCTGCTGCGCAACGACGGCTTCGACCCGCTGCTGATCGAGACCAACACGGATGCCGAATATTGGCAGAAGGGAGCATCGCTGCTGGGCACCGACCCACTCGGCAAAGCAGACCTCTCCCC
This sequence comes from Acetobacteraceae bacterium, assembly GCA_035701785.1. Taxonomy (GTDB): domain Bacteria; phylum Pseudomonadota; class Alphaproteobacteria; order Acetobacterales; family Acetobacteraceae; genus JAMXLO01. The sequence goes on from DASSRN010000430.1 coordinate 1,264, forward strand.
GCCGACGCGCCTGTTCCTGATCGCCGGCTCTCAGCACACCGGCCGCTTCGGCGCGAGCGACGCCGCCGGTCCGTGTGCCAATCTGCGCAATCCGCACGACCCCTATCCGGCGCTGCGCGCGCTTCTCGTCGCGCTGAGCGAATGGATCACCACCGGCGAGCCGGCGCCGGCAAGCCGCATCCCGCTGCTTGCCGATGGCACGCTCGTGCCAGCCGAACAGCTGCATTTCCCGAAGCTGCCCGGCTTCGCGCTGGCGCGTGCACCGAACGCGATCAATCCGACGGGCGATTGGGTGCATCCGACGCCGGTCGAATCGCCGTATCATGCGCTCGTGCCGGCGGTCGATGCCGACGGCAACGATCGCGCCGGCCTGCGCCTGCCGGACGTTGCCGTGCCATTGGGCACCGGAACTGGTTTCAACCTCTACAAACCGCCCTTCCCGGCTGGCGAGATGTGCGACCGCGACGGCAGCTCCCTGCCGTTCGCGCACAGCAAGGCCGACAAGGCGGCCGGCGATCCGCGCCCATCGGTCGTGGAACGCTACGGCACAAAAGAAGTGTACATCGCCCTGGTCACCGCGGCGGCGTCGCAGCTGGTGGGCGAACGTCTGCTGCTGCCCGAGGACGCCGATCACTACGTGATCGAGGCCAGATCCGCCGCAGATCGCGCCTTCCCACAATAGGGGTGACGCAGGGCGCCGCTCCGGGCACACTCCTCGCCAATCTGGTGGAGGGATGTCCTATGGCGGCAGAATTCGATCTGATTATCCGTGGTGGCACGGTCGTCGATGGCACCGGTCGCGCTCCCATCGAGGCTGATGTCGGCATCAAAGGTGACCGCATCGCCGCGATCGGCACGCTGGCGAAGAACGGCACCGAGGAGATCGATGCGAAGGGCCGGCTGGTGACCCCCGGCTTCGTCGACATCCACACGCACTATGATGGCCAGGCAGTGTGGGACAGCCGGATGACGCCATCCTCGATGCATGGCGTCACCACCGCGGTGATGGGCAACTGCGGCGTCGGCTTCGCACCCTGCAGGCCCGCCGATCGCGAGAAGCTGGTCGAACTGATGGAAGGCGTCGAGGACATCCCCGGCCCGGTGATGCACGAAGGCCTGAAGTGGGAGTGGGAGTCGTTCGCCGAGTACCTCGCCGCACTCGAGCGGCGCAATCGGGACATCGACCTGTGCGCGCTGCTGCCGCACGCTGCTGTGCGCGTCTACGTCATGGGCGAGCGCGCGATCGGGCTGGAGAACGCGAACCAGGCCGACATCGCGCAGATGCGGGAGATCGCTGCCGAGGCGATGCGCGTCGGCGCGTTCGGCTTCTCCACCTCGCGCAGCCTGAGTCACAAAAGCCTGAAGGGCGATCCGACACCGACGCTGCGCGCGCAGGAGGATGAGCTGACCGGCATCGCCATGGGCATGCGCGACGCCGGCTCCGGCTTCCTGGAGATCGTATCGGAGTGGGCACCCGATCCGCAGGCCGAATTCGCGATGATCCGCCGCGTGGTGGAAGCCTGCGGTCGTCCCTGCGTGTTCACGCTGACCCAGCGTCACGCGCGCCCGACCGTGTGGCGCGACCTGCTGCGCTGCGCCGATGACGCGATCGCTGCCGGCGTGCCGATCCGCCCGGTGGTGGCACCGCGCGCGATCGGCGTGCTGCTGGGGCTCGAGGGCAGCCAGAACCCGTTCTCCGCCACGCCGTCCTATCGCTCGATCGCGCATCTGCCGCTGGCCGAGCGCGTGCGCCGCATGCGCGATCCCGAGTTCCGCCGGCAGATGCTGTCGGAAGATCCGAAGAAGGACAGCACCTTCCCGCTGTTCCACCGCCTGTCGTTCGGCCAGATGTTCCGCTTCGGCAATCCGCCGAACTACCAGCCGAAGCGCGAGGATTCGCTGGCCGCGATCGCCGAGAGAGAGGGCCGCGCCCCGCAGGAGGTGGCATACGATGCGCTGCTCGAGGACGACGGCGAGGCATTCATCTACACCCCACTCGGCAACTACGCCGACTATGACCTGTCGGTCAGCGAGACCACGCTGGGCGATCGCAACACCATCATGGGCCTGGGCGATGGCGGTGCGCACGTCGCGTTCATTCTGGATGCCGGCTACCAGACCTGGCTGCTCACGCACTGGGGCCGCAAC
>DASSRN010000431.1:0-4491 GCA_035701785.1 Acetobacteraceae bacterium
TTGTCGAAGGTGAACATCATCACGTGCTTCACCGGCCCGTTCGGGCCGACAAGCTGGCAGGCGGCCTGCGCATGCTGGCCGCTCAGGCCAAGCAGCGCCAGCGCGCCCGCCGCGGCAGCGGCGAGGCACTTCGAAGCTGACTTCACTGGTTCGGACTCCCCTGTTCCCGGTTTGCAACCACCCGGGGATGTGCCTCGCCGGCCATGACAGCGGGATGTCGTTTGTGCGACGGTTGTACGATGAGCGGGCGGCGGAATGTTGCCGAACCTGCGCAGCGCTTTGGTCATACCGCAGACCTCAGTCTATGCTGCGGCCGCAACCGAGAGGAGACGACACAATGGCGTTCTATGAACTCCGCCAGTACTTCGTGCGACCCGGCAAGATGAACGAGTGGGTGAAGATCATGGAGGAGGAGATCATCCCGTTCCAGGTCTCCAAGGGCATGGTGATCTGCGGCAGCTTCCGTGGCGAGACCGACGAATCGGCTTACATCTGGATCCGCCGGTTCAACAGTGAGGCCGAACGCGAGGCGCAGTACAAGGCCGTCTACGAGACGGACCACTGGAAGACCAAAATCGGGCCCCGCGTGCCGGAGTGTCTGGATCGCGAGAAGATGCACATCCAGCGGATTGTGCCGACATCGCGATCGACAATGCAGTAGCACCACCGAACCGGGATGGCGGCCCTGACCCTTTGGTTGGGAACCGCCAGGCCCAATCGTTTGACCGTCCGGAACGCGCTGCTCTATGCCTTGCAACAGAGAGCCGCGAGCAGGCACGCAACACCTCCTTCAGGGAAGGTCAATCATGCCCAAGACCCTGTCAAACAGCGAGCGGTCGCTGATCCACAGATACTGGTCGGCTGCCAATTATCTTTCCGTTGGTCAAATATATCTCTACGACAATCCGCTGCTGAAGCAGCAGCTCACCAAGGATCATATCAAGCCGCGGCTGCTGGGGCATTGGGGAACCACGCCGGGGCTGAACTTCATCTACGTTCACCTGAACCGGCTGATCCGGCAGCATGACCTGGACGTGATCTATGTGACAGGTCCGGGACACGGCGGGCCGGCGCTGGTCGCCAATGCGTACCTGGAAGGCACCTACAGCGAAGTCTATCCGAACATCGCCTGCGACGAAGAGGGCATGAAGCGCCTCTTCACGCAGTTCTCGTTCCCCGGCGGTGTTCCAAGTCACGTCGCGCCTGAAACGCCCGGTTCGATCCATGAAGGCGGCGAACTCGGCTATGCGATCTCGCACGCCTATGGCGCGGCGTTCGACAATCCGGACCTGATCGTGGCCTGCGTCGTCGGCGACGGCGAAGCCGAAACCGGACCGCTGGCGACCAGCTGGCATTCGAACAAGTTTCTCAATCCGGCGCGCGATGGCGCGGTGCTGCCGATCCTGCACCTCAACGGCTACAAGATCGCCAATCCCACCATTCTGGCACGGATCAGCCCTGAGGAGCTCGAACACCTGTTCCGTGGCTATGGCTACACACCATATTTCGTCGAAGGGCATGATCCGGAGGTCATGCACGAATTGATGGCATCGACGCTTGACAAGGTCGTTGCCGAGATACGGCGCATCCAGCACGACGCACGGCAGAGCGGGTCGGCGGAGCGGCCGCTGTGGCCGATGATCGTGATGCGCACGCCGAAGGGGTGGACATGCCCCAAGGAAATCGACGGTCGGCGCACCGAGGACTATTGGCGCGCGCACCAGGTGCCGATGGGCGAGATGCACGACAATCCGGAGCACGTGCGCATCCTCCAGGATTGGATGCAGAGCTACCAGCCCACGGAACAGTTCGATGAAACCGGCCGGCTGCGCCCAGAGCTGGCGGAGCTGGCGCCGCAGGGCGATCGCCGCATGAGCGCCAACCCGCACGCCAATGGCGGCCTGCTGCTGCGTGACCTGCGCCTGCCGGACTTCCGCGATTATGCCGTCACGGTGTCGGAGCCGGGAGCGGCCGTCGCCGAGGCCACGCGCGAGATGGGCCGGTTCCTGCGCGACGTGATGAAGCTGAATATGGAAGCCAGGAACTTCCGCCTGTTCAGTCCCGACGAGAACAATTCCAACCGCTGGCAGGATGTGCTCGAGGTCACCAATCGCGTCTGGATGGCCAAGGCCGAACCGTGGGACGACCATCTTGCCGCCGATGGCCGCGTCATGGAGGTGCTCAGCGAACACCAGTGCCAGGGCTGGCTTGAGGGTTACCTGCTCACCGGCCGCCACGGGTTCTTCTCGTGCTACGAGGCGTTCATCCACATCATCGATGCGATGTTCAACCAGCACGCCAAGTGGCTGAAGGTGTGCAATCACATCGCGTGGCGGCGACCGATCGCATCGCTGAACTACCTGCTGTCGAGCCACGTATGGCGGCAGGACCATAATGGCTTCAGCCATCAGGATCCCGGCTTCATCGACCACGTGGTGAACAAGAAGGCCGAGGTGGTGCGGGTCTATCTGCCGCCGGATGCGAACTGCCTGCTGTCGGTCACCGATCACTGCCTGCGCAGCCGCAACTACGTGAACGTGGTGGTCGCCGGCAAGCAGCCGGCGCCGCAATGGCTGACGATGGAGCAGGCGATCAAGCATTGCACCGCAGGTCTCGGCATCTGGGAGTGGGCGAGCAACGACCGCGACAGCGATCCCGACGTGGTGATGGCGTGCTGCGGTGACGTGCCGACGCTGGAGACGCTGGCTGCGGTCGATCTGCTCCGCCGGCACGCGCCGGAGCTGAAGATCCGCGTCATCAATGTCGTCGACCTGATGAAGCTGCAGCCGGAGAGCGAGCATCCGCACGGTCTGGCGGATCGCGACTTCGACGCGCTTTTCACCACCGACAAGCCGATCATCTTCGCGTTCCACGGCTATCCGTGGCTGATCCATCGGCTGACCTACCGCCGCAAGGGCCACCACAACATCCACGTGCGCGGCTACAAGGAAGAGGGCACCACCAGCACACCATTCGACATGTGCGTGATGAACGACATCGATCGTTTCCATCTGGTTTCCGACGTGATCGACCGCGTGCCGCAACTCGGCGCCCGCGCGGCCTATGCGAAGCAGGCGATCCGCGACAAGCTGATCGAGCACAAGCAGTACATCTCGAAGCACGGCGACGACATGCCGGAGATCAAGAACTGGTCGTGGCGACACGCGACCGCGATGCCGCGCGCCGGCTCCACCGAGGCCGACAATGTCTGAGCGGCGCCTGCGGGCGGCGATCTTCGACGTGGACGGCGTGCTGGTCGCCTCCCCGCACGAGCAGGCATGGCGCGAGGCGCTCGCGCCGTATGCCGATCCGGCGCGCTTCACCACCGCGTTCTATCAGGCGAACGTCGCCGGCAAGCCGCGGATGGATGGTGCCCGATCCGCGCTTGAGCGGCTTGGCGTGCCGGACGCGGGGGCGCACGTGGCGGAGTACGCGACGACCAAGCAGGCGCTGATCGATCGCCTGATCGAGGAAGGCAAATTCGAAGCATTCCCAGATGCGGTGCGCTTCGCAGTCGCGCTGCATGTGGCGGGGCTGAAGCTGGCGCTCGCATCCTCGTCGAAAAACGCTGCCGCGATGTTGCGCCGTCTCATGCTGCCCGAAGGCGGCACGCTGCTATCGATCTTCGACGCCGACCTCAGCGGCCGTGACGTGCCGCGGGGCAAGCCGGATCCGGCGATCTTCCTGGCGGCAGCGGACGCACTCGGCATCCCGCCGGGCGAGTGCCTGGTGACCGAGGACGCACCGGCCGGCATCCGGGCGGCGCGCGCCGGCGGCATGGCGGCGCTGGGGATCGCTCGGCTGGATGACGAAGCCTTGCTGCACGGCGCGCAGGCAGACCTCGTCGTGACCAGCCTGGATCAGGTCGAGACGTCGGCAATACCGGATGGTATATTGCGCACCCGACCCTAATCAGGGACGCGCCCATGCATGAGGTGATACGGCCCACGTCGGATCCGGCCTGGGTGCTGGACCATCAGGGTTACAACGTATTGACCGAGACCGCGGTGGAAGCCCGCTTTGCCATCGGCAACGGCTTCCTGGGCATGCGGGCTTCACGCCCGATCAGCCGCGGCCCGACCTGGGTCAGCTGGCTGGGCTATATCCGATGGGCGTCGTGGCCGCGCTGCTATGTCGCCGGTCTGTTCGACCGACCCAATACCGTGCCGCCGGTGCCCGCACTGGTGCCGGTTGCGGACTGGTCGCGCGTCCGGCTCGTGCTGGACGACCAGCCGCAGCTGCTGATGGACGGCGAGTTTCTCGAGAGCCTGCGCCAGCTCGATCTGCGCCGTGGCATGCTGGTGTCCGATCTGACCTATCGCGCCCATGCCGGCATCACAGTGAGCGGTGGCGAACTGCGGCTGGTGTCACAGGCGGACCGTTCGGTCGCCATGCAGCTGATGCGGTTTTCATTCGATCGCGACGGCATCGACGTGATGCTGGAAGCCAATTTCGCGATGGCCGGGCTGGGCATGGAGCCGCTGCAACTGG
>DASSRN010000432.1:0-8579 GCA_035701785.1 Acetobacteraceae bacterium
AGCGTGGCGACGATGCCGACGAGCACGGGCACGCCATCCATGGTGCCTTTCACCAGCGCATCGAGCGCGCTCACCGGCGGATGTTCGATCACTATCGCCGCCTCGTCTTCGGTTGCCTCGAACGGCACCATCAGCGCGGCGAGTGCCAGCCCCGCCGGCGTGCTGATCACCGAGGCGATCAGGATATTGCCGAGTGCATTCGGCACCAGCGGGGCGAGGAACGAAGCATAGATCACCATCACCGTGCCGGCGACGCCGGCCATGCCGCAGGTCATCAGTGCGAACAGCTCACCGCGGCGCATGCGCGCAAGGTACGGACGCACCAGCAGTGGTGCCTCGATCATGCCGACGAACACGTGCACCGCGGCACCCAGCGCCAGCGCACCGCCGATGCCCATCGCGCGGCGCAGCAGCCAGGCGAAGCCGGCGGTGATCCGCTGCAGCACGCCCCAGTGGAACAGCAGCGAGGCGAGCGCGCTGATCGTCAGCACCAGCGGCAGCGCCTGGAATGCCAGGATGAAGCTGACGCCGGGATGCGTCTCGGCGAATGGCAGCGGCGGTCCGGCGAGATAGCCGAACAGGAACGCGGTGCCGGCCTGAGTCGCGTTCTGCAAAGCGGTGGCGCCGTCGTTGAGCAGCAGGATCAGCGCGCTCGCCGGCGGGAAGAACAGCAGCAGCAAGGCCAGCGCCCATTGCAGCGCGATGCCGGCGATGACGGTGCGCCACGGAATGCGGCGCCGATCCTCGCTCAATGCCCAGGCGATGGCGAGCAGCGCGGCCACACCCAGAAGGCCGCGCATCGTGCGTCAGGCAGCAGGGCGCTGGTTGAACGGATAGTAGGCGGGGAATTCGCCGACCGCGGTCATGTCGACTTCGACCAGGCTCGGTCCCTTATGCGCGATCGACTTCGCCAGCGTCGCACCGAACGCATCGGCGCTCCGCACCTGCCAGAACGGCATGCCGGCGAGCGCGGCAAGCTGGCCGAGATCGGGGCCTTGCAGGTCGGCGAAGAAGCGGCGGCCCTGCGCGGTCGCGTCCTGGATGCGCTTGATCACGCCATAGCCGCGGTCGTTCATCACGATGACGCTGAGGTCGAGCTGCTCCTGCACCGCGGTCCACAGTTCGCCGACATTGAGGAAGAAGCCGCCATCGCCGGTCATGCAGATGGTCTTGCGCCCATTCGCCGCCGCTGCGGCGCCGAGGCTGAGCGACAGTCCCTGGCCGATGCCGGCGCCGACCGGGAATACGCTCTGGTGCGGGCTGTACACCGGGAACACGCGGTTGCCCCAGGTGGTGTTGCTCTGCGTCACGTCGCGCACCCAGACCGCATCCTTCGGCATCACCGGGCGGAGCTGTGCGGGGAACGTGCCGTAGACGCCAAGCGTGGCGAGGAAGTCGTCGCGCGCGGTTTGCCGCAACGTGGCGAAGTCGCTGCGATAGGCCGGGTCGATCTGCATGCGGCCTTCGATGCGCGGCAGCAGCGCCTCGAGCGTCGCCTGCGCGTCGCCGCAGACGAACCAGCTGTTGGCATAGGTGCGGCCGTTGGCCAGCGGATCAACGTCGATCTGCACGATGTTGGGCGGCAGCTTCACCACGAAGTCGCCGGTCTCCTGTCCGCGCAGCCGCGTGCCGACCGCGAGCAGCAGGTCGACGGTCTGATAGAACTGCTGGATCTTCGGCATGCCGTTGCCGTGCAGCGCACCCAGGCTCATCGGATGTTCTTCCGACACCGTGCCCTTGCCGTTGGCGCTGTTCAGCATGGTGAAGCCCATGTCGAGCAGCTTGTGCACCGCTGCACCGGCGCGGCGCGCGCCGGAACCAAGCCACAGCATGGGTCGCTTCGCCGCAACGATGCGCGCAGCCAGTTCGTCGAGTTCCGCGGTGGTGGGCACGCGCGGCGGCGGCAGCGGCAGCACGAAGCTGTCGAGGATCGCCGGGCGCTCGATCGCCACGCGTTGCAGGTCGATCGGCACCTCGACGCTGACCGGACCGGTGGGCGCAGTCAGCGCATCGACCGCGGCGCGGGTCAGCACGCCGATTGCCTGCTGTGCGGAGCGCACGCGATACGCGCTCTTCGACACCGAGCGCAGCATGCCCAACTGGTCCGGCGCATCGTGCACCGTGCCCATCTCGCGATCGACGAAGCGCGTCGAGGTCTGGCCGGTGATGTGCAGCACGGGCGTACCGGAGAAGCGTGCCTCGATCAGCCCGCCGATGGCGTTCGCAGCACCAGGCCCGGTGGAGGAGAAGATCACGCCCAGGCCGCCGGAGACGCGCGCGTAGCCATCCGCCATATGCGCGCCGCCGAGTTCGCCGCGCGCCATGATGAAGCGGATCGTGTTGCGCCGGCCGATCGCGTCCAGCATCGGGATGTTGTGCACCGAGGCGATGCCGAACGCCGTGGTGACGCCGCACTGGGCAAGGAATTCGGCCACCAGGTCAGCCACGGTGTAGTCGCTCGCCATCTCGCACTCCTGTTCGTTGTTGTGACGCTGGAACACGCGGTTTGGTCCGTCAACCGATGCGCGGTTTGGTCCATCGCTCGCGATTGCCGCGCTGCCGGGTGCTTGCCATGGTGCGCGCCGGCATCTGGAGGGATGAGGGATGGCAACCCAGGCGGAGAAGGCCACTCGCTTCCGCGCATTGCACGAGAGCTGCTTCGTGATCGCCAACGCGTGGGACGCGGGATCGGCGCGCCTCCTGGCCGGCGTCGGCTTCGCTGCACTGGCGACGTCGAGCGGTGCGGCGGCGGGCGTGCTCGGACGACGCGACGGCGCGATCAGCCGCGAGGAGTCGCTGGCGCACGCGCGGGCCGTGGTGGATGCGGTGGATGTGCCGGTGTCGGCCGATCTGGAGAAGGGCTTCGGCGATACGCCACGGGATGCCGCACTGACAATACGCGAGGCGGGCGCGATCGGCTTGGTCGGTGGCTCGATCGAGGATGCCACGCTCGATCCGCAGCAGCCGCTGTTCGATGCGGGCCTCGCGCGCGAGCGCATCGCGGCGGCGGTGGAGGCCGCGCGGGCGATGCCGTTCCCGTTCACGCTGACCGCGCGCGCCGAGGGGTTCTTGCGTGGCAAAGCGGACCTGGACGATGTGATCAGGCGATTGCAGTCGTTCGAGGCGGCGGGCGCGGATGTGCTGATGGCACCCGGACTGCCCGATCTGGCGGCGGTGCGCAGCGTGTGTTCATCGCTGTCGAAGCCGTTCAACTTCATGGCCGGGATCAAGGGCCGGTCCTTCTCGGTGGCCGAACTGGCGGACGCCGGGGTGAGGCGCGTCAGCCTGGCCACGTCGCTGTATCGCGCGGCGATGACCGGGCTGCTGAACGCGGCGCGCGAGGTGAAGGAGAAGGGCACGCTGGGCTACGTCGATACGGCGATGCCGACACCGGAGCTGAATGGCTTCATGCGAGGGTAATTCGTTCCCCGTCATTGCGAGCAATGGCGGGGATGACACGTGCTATAGGGTCCTCTGTGTTGCCGCACAGGACACAGGGGGAAACCTGACGCATGTCAATCCGACTGCCGCTTGCTGTTCTGCTTGGTCTGGTGCTTGCGCGAGCGACGCTGGCAGCGGATGCACCGGTCATCGATGCGATCGTCGATGCAGCGAGCGGCACGCCACTCTGGCAGGCCACAAATCCCTCGACACCGCCAGCGCTGAAGCCAGGCCAGTCCATCCTGCTGCGCGGTCATGGCTTCGGTCCTGGTCCGGTGACCGCTGCCACTCCGGGGCTTGCACCGCCAGCCGGCGGAGTGCCGGCGGGCAACGGCGCGACATCGGTAGTGGCGTCCGCCGCCGAACCGCCCGACCGCGAACTGTCGCGCATCCTGTTCGGCCATGTGCGCGCGATGGAGCGCAATCTCTCGTCCTATCGCGCGCGCATCGATCTCGACTCGGCGGCGAGCGCGGCGTTGAACGCGATCCAGGGGCGCGCGCTCGACTACTTCGTCGAAGACTACGATCCCGCACCGGATACCTGGGTGGCCGACATCGCGACATGGAGCGACACCGAGATCAGCCTGACGGTGCCGATCACCGCCTATGAAGGCCCGATCGAGATCGTCCGTATCCCGCTCGCCGGCGATGCGATCAGGGACATCCGCACCGGTGCGCCGCTGCGCTACCGCGATCCCAACACCGCGCGCGTCATCAACACCGCGCACGATAAGGCGTTCGTCGATGGCTGGCAGGTGCGGCGCGCCGGCGCCGGCGTGCTGGTCAGCAATGCCGTGCCGGTCAGCATCGCGACCGGCGGCGACGATCGCCTGCGTATCCTGCCCTCCGCCGCGGCGACGCATCGCGGCATTCCGTCCGGCCGCAGCGCCAGCGATCAGTATGCCTATGGCGAGCGCGCGTTCTGGGCGTGGGACTGGAACCTCGCCCTGCCGCACTTCCTGCTTGGCGTCGATTGGGATGGCATCTTCGGCTTCGGCTACCAGGACTACGATCCGTTCATCGTCACGCTGATCCAGAAGCTCAAGTACCAGGCGGCTGGCATCGAGCGGCCGGCGATCGAGCCGGACGGCTATCGCATGCCGCTGCTCGCAGTGGATGGGTCGGTGCGCGAGACCGTGCTGCACAAGGCCATGATCGACCGCATCACAGGCAGCGGCATCCGTCCATACAGCAGTTTCGGTGCCGTGCCGCTGCTGCCGGAGACCGGCGCCGACAAGGTGATCGCGCCCGCCTCCGCTTTTGCGGCACAGACGTTCAGCGGCCAGACGCCGTATCCGATCGAGATGGCATTGCATCTGCCGCTGACCAGGCCGGTGCTCGAAGGCACCACGCAGCCAACCGGCTGGGTTGGCTACGTGCGCGCCGAAGCGGCCGATCCGGTGCCCGGCCAGGCCGCGACGCATTCCTGGATCGGCTTCAACTGCGCAGCCTGCCATTCGGCGCGCGTCAGCTACGAGTACGAACCAGGCGGCAAGCGGATCAGCCGCATCTTCGCCGGCATTCCCAATCCCGACTGGAAGGCGTCGTTCCTCGCTCTGAGCGGCCGCACCTTCGGCCTTACGCTGCCAGAGAAGCTGCCGGACAATTTCATCCGGTCCGGCCAGAACGGAGCGACGCAGGCGATCGACAAGACGCTGCTGCTGTACAACCTGCCCCCCGGCACCACTGAGTCCACGTTGTTCGTGCCCGCGGGGGATCCTGGCGACTACGCCAACGACTACTTCTTCTCACCGCAGGCGATGCCGATCATTACCAACCACACGCCGGTGCGGCGCGCGCTGTCGCGCTCGGAACTGATCGATGGTTTCGAAGGTGCCTATCTGCATGGTGAGGAGCCGGAAGGCGCGCGCGGGCCGATGTCATCGCGGTCATTGCAGGACCTGACGCTGTATGTCTCGACGCTGTGGCAGGATGACGAACTGCTGCGCCGCATCGGCATGTATCGCTGGCTCAGCTTCAAGGGCCAGGCATCGCTGCTTGGCGACAACATCAACGAAGGCACGTTCGTCGCCTACCAGTACCCGGCCGACGCGCTGGTGCAGCCGATGACGTTCCCGCCTCGCCACGACACCGCAGGCGGACTTGGCACCATCCGCGACGCCGCGCTCGCCGACCCGAGCGGCGCGCGCGCCATGGCGGATCCGTTCGCACAGCGCTTCCCTGCCCTGGCGCGCCGCGTCGTCGCCGGCTCAAAGTCGTTCACCGACAACTGCCAGCGCTGCCACGCTGCGGGCAACGCGAACACCTGGACCAACGAGGACATGCTGCCGATCTCGGCCTCAGGCGGCGCCGATGCGGTGGGGCGGTTCTTCGCGCCGACCGAGTGGCAGCGCAGCGTGCAGTCGATCCGCACGGCGATCCTGGAGAATCTGTTCTGGGTGCAGCGTCGCGGCCTGCTGAGCGACGGCCATGTCGTCGGCAGCGCGCCGGACAACATGGATGGTCTGGCGATCCTGGTCGATCCGGCGCGCTGCCGGGCGCCGCTGAATGCCGATGGCAGCATGGACCTGGTGCATGCGTCGGAGCTGTATCGACACATGTATACTATCCGGCAAGGCGCCGACCACAGCTTCCGCGTCCCCGGCGCCGGCATGCGCTTCGAATACACCACCCGGTTCGGCGATCCGGCGAGCGTGCTGAAGCAGGTTGCCGCACAGCCTGATCGCGTGGTGACGCCGGAGGAAGCGCGGCTGGTCGAGCGGCACGCCTATTTCACCAAGCTCGACGATGGCTATTACTATTGGGACTACCAGAAGCTGCGCCGCGAATACGGCAGGCTGGAGTTCGGCCTCGATCCGTCGGACCCGGCACAGCGGGCGCGCATCGGCGGCCTGCCTGCCGCGCCGCATCCCTGGTGCCTGCCCGACGGCAGTTCGCGCGAAGCGATCGATGACCTTGTGGCGTTCCTGCTGTCGCTCTGATCGGCGGTCAGACCGGTGCGAGCTCCCGCTCCATCTGTCGCCGATAGCGGAACGCATCGTCGGCCTCATCGATCCGGATGTCGCGCCAGGTGACGCACTGCCCGAGCGGCACATCGCGCTCCAGCTTCACCCGGTTCGCCAGCCCGATCGGCAGTCCGCCGATCTTCAGGCTGGTGTGCGCCGGCAGCAGCTTGCCCCAGACGCAGGCGCCGCCTTCGCCGTCCAGCACCTCGCCCGCGCGCAGGTCGCGCTTCGCGGTGGCGACAACATCACCTCGGAAGTCGGTCGGCGCCCCGGTCGCCTCGCCGCGCAGTGCAGCAGACAGGATCGAGATGTTGAGTTCCAGCCCGATCAGATGGAACGGCCGGTACAGCGCCGATATGCGCCCGGATGCATCGGTCGCCACGCCGTATTCCTTGAAGCAGCGCGCGGTGTAGTCGCCCGGTGCCTCGAACACGACATAGACGCCCCAGCGCAGGTCATTCGCCACATCTCGGCCGTCACGGCGCAGGCTCGAGACGACCTCCACCTGTCCGTCCAGCGCCGCAAGCCCGTCCGCCAGTTCGTGCGTGCCGGACGGCGGAAAGCGCAGGCCGTCCTCGGGCACTGCGAGGCCGGTGGCGTTGGCGACCGCTGCCATCTCGATGCCCGACTTGGTGCCGTCGAGGAACGAGTTGAACATCTGCGGATTCATGCCACCGATATGCGCCTGCTCGGCGGTCAGCCCGTAATAGCCCCAGACGGTGGCCGGCGTGGAGGCGTGGTACTCGGGCAGGTACTTGGTGCCCTTGCCCGCGGCCAGTACGCGGAAGCCGCAGGCGCGCGCCCAGTCCACCAATTCGCAGATCAGCGCCGGCTGGTCGCCATAGGCCAGCGAATACACCACGCCGGCGCGCGCCGCCTCGCGTGCCAGGGCGACGCCGGCCAGCACGTCGGCCTCCACGTTCACCATCACGACGTGCTTGCCTTCGGCGATCGCACGCCGCGCGTGTGCGATGCCGGCCGGCGCGTGGCCGGTCGCCTCCACGGCCACCTCGATGTCGCCTGCCAGCATCGCCATCGCATCATCGGTGAAGCGCGTCGCGGCAATCCGGTCCTCGGTCCAGCCGACGCGGCGGCACGCCTCGCGCGCGCGGTCGGGTGCGAGGTCGGCGATCGCCGTCACCGCGATGCCGGGCGACGTCGGCACCTGAGCGAGGAACATCGAACCGAACTTGCCGGCGCCGATCAGCCCGACGCGCACCGGCCGCCCACGCCTCATCGCAAGCTGATGCAAATTCATCTGCGGCTCCCTTTTCCCGCCTGCGGTTTCGTGGCCCATTGCTACGTCACGACGGGGAGCTTGGCGATGGAGTGGCGGAAGCTGCGGGCGGACGAGTTGCGCGATCTCGCGCGCGCCGATGCGATGGTGATCCTGCCGGTCGCCGCGCTGGAGCAGCACGGCCCGCATCTGCCGGTCGAAGTCGATAGCATGCTGGGCGAGACCGTCGCGTTGCGCGCCGCTGGCAAGGTGGCGGCGAAGGGCCAGCAGGCAGTGGTGCTGCCGGTGCTGTGGACCGGCCTGTCCGAGCATCACATGAGCTTCGGCGGCACGGTCACGCTGGACTTCGCCGCGTTCGCCGCACTGGTCGAGGGCGTGTGCCGCTCGGTGCTGCGCCACGGCTTCCGCCGGATCGTGCTGCTGAACGCGCATGGCGGCAACGAGAACGCGCTGCGCACCATCACCGACGACCTGACGCCGAAACTGGGCGTGCCGATCGTGCAGTTCACCTATTGGTATGCCGCCGCGGCGGCGATCGCGAAGATCCTGGAGACGCAGGGCGTGCTGATGCATGCCTGCGAGGCGGAGACCTCGATGATGCTGGCGGTGCGGCCCGAGCTGGTGGCGATGGACCGCGTCGGCATGGCGAAGGCGAACAGCACCCCGGATGTCGGCGATGTGGTGGGCGGTGGCGTGTATCGCTGGCGCACCATTGCCGCGCGGTCGTCGTCCGGCGTGATCGGCAACCCTGAGGCGGCGACGGCGGAGAAGGGCGAGCGGCTGTTCGAGGCGATCGCCACCGCGCTCGCCGACAAGCTGTGCAATCCGGAACTGTGGGAACTGCCATGGCAGGCGTGACGCCGCTTATGTCTCCCCCTCCCGCAAGGGGAGGGGGAGATCACGGGCATGACCGCCGGCAAATGGCAGTTCTGGAT
>DASSRN010000433.1:0-2965 GCA_035701785.1 Acetobacteraceae bacterium
GACGTACCCGTGAGCACGGCGACGTTATGGCCAGGGATGGGCCGGGAGTTGACCGATTGTCTCGGCCGAGTCAGATGTGTGGGTGACTGACCAGAAGCAGCAGATCCGTCACTGCTGGTTGATACTGATACTTACGGCCCGGCACTGGCAGAGAAATCGACGGTGAATTCAGGTACACCCATCGCCGCATTCTCCAGTGGCTCGCTCGGGGATTAGGTGCGATGGCGCAGGAAAATGTGGCGCGATCAGCATGAGCCGGGTCCCGAATGTGACCGGGCTGTCCGGAGTCGGCCGGGGAGATAGCGGAGGGCGCGTCTGCGCCGCCAGTTCGGTAAGTGTGGTGACGGCGAGGCCGAAGGCAGCACTGGGGTCGACGTTACACCCGCCGGCGATCAGCGCCTCCAGCCTTGACCGCGGCAGGTGGCGCTGGAGGCGCGAGGACTGAAAGGCCGGCAATCCGACTTCGATCTCATGGGTGCCTGAGCCCAGTCCGGCAAGAACTCCCAGCAGGAGAGCAGATGTCTCATAAGCCGCGGATCGGAAGGCGATCTCCTGGGTGGCGCGGATGAGCAGCATCGTCTGCTCTTCAGGACCGCCTGCGAACTCGCCGGCCCGGGACAGGAGGAAGGCGGCGGCCGCGGACGGTGCCGCCGCACTGGCGGCCATGGCGCGCAGGACCAGCGAGTGGACGCGGGTCTGCGGCCGGATCCGGTCGTCCGGGGGCATGGCGTCCAGTTCGACGAGAGCATCCTCCTGCCTGCCGAGCGCCAGGTACGCGGCCGCCAAGCCTACGGTTACCTCGGCTTCGCAGCTGGGCCCGAACCTGCTGCCGACCATTTCCCTGGCCTCGAGCGCGATCCGCAGCGATGCATCGGGGTCGCCCGCCCGCCGCTGAGCCACGGACAGGTACCCCAGGCAGAAACCATGAGCCAGGGTCATCCGTTCGATGCTGAAACACCGGGCTGCCTCGGTCAGCAGCTCGATCGCCCGATGCGGATCACCGCGCTGCAGGTGCAGGACGCCTTGGCGAACGTTCAGGTCGCCAAGTGTCGGCAGGTCGATGTGGCCGGGAATCGCGGCTATCTCGGCCAGGCACGGGGCGGCCTCATCGAATCTGCGGGTCTCGATCAGGCAGCCTGCGAGAATCAGCAGGCCATGGCGCAGTTGCGTGGGATCGCCGAGGGCTCGCCGCGCTTCGACGCCGCGTTGCGCGGCGTCGATCGCCATGGCGTAGTGGTCTTGATAGGCGAGGAGGGTCGCCAGTATTCCAAGAGCCCGCCCGCGTTCGGCGAGAGTCAGCGGGGCGGATTCGCCGGCTGCCCTGGCCAGAAACCGGCAGCCATAGGCCGATAGCGAACGGATGTGCCAGTACTGCCAGATCGCGGCGGCCAGGCGCACCTGGTCAGCCGGCGACTCTTCACTCGCCTCGAGCGCAATGCGCATCAGCGGGAATTCCACGTCGAGGCGCTCGATCGCTTCGGCCTGCAGAGAGTCGGTCTGGTTCAGCTGGGCTATGTCAAGAGCCCAGGACATGAGCTGCCGGACCGCCTGCCGGCGATCTACCGGGCTTAGCTGCTTGATGGCGAAGCTTCGCACGACTGCCAGGACCTTGAACCGGGCATCGCCTCCTGTGCGCATCTCCCGGGACACCAGCGACTTGTCTGCCAGCGTCGCGACCAGGCGCTCGCCAGCGTCCGGTTCCTCATGCGCCACGGTGGCGCCGCACCGGAAGGTGAACGGCGCGGCCAGGATGGCGAGCCGGCTCAGGGCACGCTGCTCATCTGGTTCGAGCAGGTTCCAGCTCCAGCTGATGGTTGCCTCGATCGCCTGATGGCGGGGAACTTCCCGGCGGCCACCGCTCAAGATGGCCAGGCCCCGTCCGACGCTCGCTGCTATGTCGCTCACCGACAGCGTCCGCGCCCGGGCCGCGGCAAGCTCGATGCACAGCGGAATGCCATCGACCGCACGGCACAACTCCACCACCGCCGCAGTCTGGCCAGAGTTCAACTCGATCTCACCGCCGCGAGCCTGGCTGAGCAGACCAGTGAACAATTCGACCGCGCCGCCCGGCTGATATACCGAATGGCCGTCCATCGGGTCAGGGTCTGCGACCGGCAGCGGCCCGACAGTCATGACCGATTCGTCCGGCAGGTGCAACGGCTCCCGGCTGGTCGCGAGGACGCGGACCCCCGAACAGGCGCTCAGCACCTGCGTGACCGCCGCGGCGGCGGACGCCACTACATGTTCACAGTTGTCGAGGATGATGAGCGCCGGCGTACCGGCGAGCACGGCGCCGAGTCTGGCCACGACCTCGTCGTCGTCCCCAGCATCACGGGCCTCGTCGAGAATCAGCCTGGCAAGCTCCGGTATCAGCGGTTCGCCGGCGCGAACGCGCGACAGGTCGGCGAACCACGGACCTGCCGACGAAAACGGCCGCGACTCGGCGAAACGCAGGCACAGCGCGGTCTTGCCGATTCCGCCGGGCCCTACCACAGTGACCAGCCTGTGCCGGTCAAGCAGTCGCGCCAGCGAACTCAGTTCCTCTCGACGGCCCACGAACAGCGTCGGCGAGCGGGGCAATACCGCCGGCTTGAGTTCCGCCGCGAGCCCAGCTCCGTCACCGTCGCCGCCGAGCCATCCATCGCTGTCAGGCACTATCTTGCGCGCAAGCAGCTTGTCGATCCGCCGTTGCCGGGCCTGCAGGGCCCGGAAGGCCTCGACAAGCTCCTGGATTTCACCAGCCGGCCCGTAATGGCGCGCTACGGCGGCGATGAGCGAACTAGGCGGAACCGACTCGTAGTCGCCCTTCTCGATGCGGCGCACCACGGTCGCGCTGACGCACCCTTCCGCAGCCAGATCCTGCTGCAGGATCCCGCTGCGTTCCCGCCACGCACGCAACTCCTGGCCCATCCTGGCCATCACGTCGCCGCGCTCACGGCGGATGTCATCACGCGCAGCCCGAAGG
>DASSRN010000434.1:0-2378 GCA_035701785.1 Acetobacteraceae bacterium
GGCGTGCTGCTGGACATGAACATGCACGGCAAGATGAGCGTAGCTGTCGCAGAAGAACTGGCCCGCCGGTCCGTCCCATTTCTCTTGGTGACAGGTTACGGAGGCGGGCTCGCTGAGCCACCCGCGATCAAAGACGCCCCTCGGCTTCAGAAGCCTTTCAAGGAAGAGGATCTCGGTCGCCGCATGGCGGAGACATTTCTCGCTCCCCAGCACACCTAAGCCGAAGTTGCCGGACAGCAAGGGCGTAGAGGACTGAATTCGCTCGACTATGTGCGATTGGAGCGAGGTTTTACTGCCTACAATCGGGACGCGATGCCAAGCAGGTCGAAGGCGCGGCTCTGTATAGGTGTTGGTTGCGGATAGAGCAGGAAGTTATCCTGTGGGCGGCTCGCGAGGGCCATCGTGTTGCGGGTGAATGTGGCGAGTTCGGCGAGCAGTAACTGAAAGCTGAGTACGGGCAAGCCGTCGTCGGTGATTTTGTTGGCTGCCTTGCGACGCGCTGCCGTTGAGCGCTGCGCCGGTGCGACGATCGAGGTGCGGGCGGCGGCTTCATCGCGCTGGTGGTCATCGAACAGCACCGGTGCCAGCGCCTGGCGCATGTGCCATTCGACATAGTAGGCGAGCATGCAAAGCAGCACATGGGCGCGGACGCGATCAGGCAGGCGATGGTGGATCGGGCGGATTTCCAGATCGACCGTCTTCAGCGACCTGAAGGCGCGCTCGGCTCGGCTGAGGTCTTTGTATGAGCGCACCACGTCTGTCGCAGTGAGGTGGTCCTCGGCCAGGTTGGTGCGAATGACGTATATGCCGTCGAGCTGGCTCTCGGCGTCAATTGAGGCCTGGTTGCGGGCAAACGCGAAGTGACCCTCGGTAATGGTGAGGGTGAAGTGCTTGGCCATCTTGTGGCGATTGAGCACGGCGCCGGCGGCGAGCCCGATCTGATCGGCACCACGCAGCGGCCTGCGCTGGCGCGTGACAGCGTTGGCGACTCTTGCCAGGTCGGCTTCGGTGGCTGCGAGAAGATCCTGACGTTTGCGGGCTCGTTCGCCAGCCAGCAGGGGGTTGCGGCACACCACCAGCCGTTCATCGGGAAACGCCGGCGAGGTCACCTCGGCAAGATCGCGTTCATCGAACAGCGACAGCTGGAACGCACCCTGGTCCAGCAGCGCCTTGATGGTCGGCGCCCGCAAGGCGGTGATCCAGTCCAGCCCGGCTGGTTTCAGCAGCGTCTCGATGCGTGTTTCGGTGATCATGCCGCGATCACCGATCAGAACCACACGATCCAGATGAAAGCGTTGCTTGAGCTTCGTCACCTGCCCGGTCAGCGTCGCCGGATCGGCGACATTGCCTTCGAATACCTCCACCGCCACTGGACAACCGTCACTGGCGCACAGCAGACCGAAGATGATCTGCAACTTGTCGCGCTTGCCGTCACGGCTATAGCCCCGCCGCGCCAGCGGACAGGTGCGGCCCTCGAAATAGGTTGACGTCACATCGTACAGCACCAGAGTTCCGTGGCTCAGATGCTGCAATGCCAACCGCTGTTCGATGCGTGCCTGTTGGCTGAGCAGCCAGTCGAGCGCGGTGTAGAGGTCCTGCTCGCTGACCGTGCCGAGCCCAAGCAATGCACCGAGCGATGAGGTTGCCGTCATCGCATCGAGCTGGCGCGCCGTAGCCAGTTTGGAAGCCGGGTCGATGACCCGGGCCACGATCATCGCCAACACCAGCGCGACCAGGCGCGCTGGCGCTTGCCGCGCCGCCAGCAGACGCTCGAGCCCAAGCTTGCGCGCTGCGCCGAGCACCGCGGCGACATGACCGTGCGGCAGACTGCGCAGCATCGTCAGTCCGTCCCTGCCGTCCGGCAGCACCTCATCGCGCAGCACCTGGCGCAGCCGCTCGATCTTGGCGAGCGGCCAATGTGTCAGGTTGGCGAGCGTCCGGCTCTTGACCTTGCCGTCCTCACGGTAACCTTCCCGCAGCAGATAGGCGGGAGGTGAATTCCGGTTCGGCACCCGCGCGACATACATGCGACCTCGGAATCAGATCGATCCATGACCTGTCAAGCTCTATTTTGCCGATTACATGCCAACAAATCAGCGGCCAATCAGGTCAGATCCCAGTGTTTCCGCCGCGTTCCGCGATGAACGGCCCGGCAACTTCGGACTAACCGGGCTGGTGAAGTCCTGGCGAAGTTGCGATCCATCGTGAGCCCATAGCCAAGGCTGTTCCGGCTCCTCACTCACCGATCCTCGCGCTTGGGCTCAACACCAGGCCGTTGATCTACATCATGGCGGATCGCTGGCCTGTGTGGTCGCCTGCGCGGAACACTGGACTGGAAGGCTGCGAATGGCTGCGGCTTCGCGGGACACCGTGGCGAT
>DASSRN010000435.1:0-3220 GCA_035701785.1 Acetobacteraceae bacterium
CATGTCGGCGCGCTGATACAGCGTCTGGTCGCCGATCATGCAGTCGTAGATCAGTGTCTCGTAGCCGACATTGGGCTCACGCGGGAACCAGTCGCGATAGCTGAACTCCATGCGCACCGCTGCCAGGTCCACGACGGGGCCCGGTCGCTTCACCTCGAACTGCAGCGAAATCCCTTCGTCCGGCTGGATGCGGATCACCAGCCAGTTCGGCGGCAACTCATCGACATGTGTGTCCTCGAACGGCGCGTACGGCGCATGCTTGAATCGGATCGCGATCTCGGTATAGCGGCGCGACATGCGCTTGCCGGTGCGCAGATAGAACGGCACGCCCGCCCAGCGCCAGTTGTCGATGTTGAGCCGCATGGCGACGTAGGTCTCCATGTTGGAGTCCTTCGCCACGTCGGGCTCCGCCCGATACTCCGGCACATCGGTGCCAAGTTCATTGCCCCGGCCGTATTGGCCGCGCACGGCATCGTCTTCGGTCAGTGCGGTCATCGTGGCGAACACGTCGGCTTTTCGGTTGCGCACCGAGCGCGCGTCGAACCCCGCCGGCGGCTCCATCGCGATCATCGCCAGCAGCTGGAACACGTGGTTCGGCACCATGTCACGCAGCGCGCCGGTCACTTCATAGAACCGCCCGCGATGTTCGACGCCGACGGTCTCCGCCACGGTGATCTGCACATGGTCGATCCGGTCGCGGTTCCAGATCGGCTCGAACAGCCCGTTGGCGAAACGGAACGCCATGATGTTCTGCACCGTCTCCTTCCCGAGGAAGTGGTCGATGCGATAAATCTGCTCCTCGCGCAGCACGCGGGTGATGCGCGCATTCAGTTCGCGTGCGGAATCCAGGCTGTGGCCGAACGGCTTCTCGATCACCACGCGCCGCCAGTGCTGCGGCTTGCCGTCGCGCAGGTCCTCGTCCAGCAGGCCGGCATGGCCAAGCTGCTCGATCAGCTGGCCGAAGAACCGGTCGGCGACCGCGAAGTAGAACAGGCAGTTGCCGCCGGTCTGCCGGTCGCGCGCCACGTCGCGCAGGTGCAGCCGCAGCTTCTCGAACAGGTCGCGATCGCTGAAGTCGCCCTGCACGTAGGTGATGCCGTCGGTCAGCCGGTGCCACACCGCTTCGTCGATCGCGTCGATGCGGTTCTCGCTGTTCGGGTTGCCCACGAAACTCTGCAGCATCTCGTGCAGACTGTCGCGCCAGTCCTCAGCCTTGCGGTCGGCGATGTCCACGCCGACGATGGCGAAATGCTCCGGGATCAGGTTGGTGCGCGCGAGGTTGTACAGTGCAGGCACCAGCAGGCGCCGAGTCAGGTCGCCGCTGGCGCCAAAGATCACCATGGCACAGGGTGGCGGCGGAGCTGCCTGCCGTCGCGGCGGGGCCTGGACGACGCTGGCGGGGCGCGGAGCGGCTGTGGTTGTGCTCATGCGGTCAGTCTACCCGGATGCACGGGGAGAGCGAGTCGCAGGTCACTCCGCCGCCTGCCGCAAATCTCCGGCCAGTTGCCGCACCCGCAGGATCGGGTTTGGCCGCAACGTCTCGGGAATCAGCAGGCCCAACGTTCCGGCGACCGACCAATAGGCATGATCAGCATGTCGCACGATCATGCATTCGGACGACACGCCGATATGCTGCCCCTCCAGCGAATGGGCGCAGGCGATGTGCGCGATCTCCTCCGGTAATCCGACGGCGAGGCACACATAGGTGCCGAACACCGTATGGCGCAGCGTCGGCTGCCCGGTGGCCGACGGGTCGTCCGCCCAGCGCATCTGGTTCGCCGGATCGAATTCGTAGCACTTGCCCACGTCGTGGCAGAGCGCGCCGCACAGCACCACGTCACGGTCGATGCGCACCTCGGGCCGCTGTGCGATGAACGTCTCGGCAATCTCCCGCGCGAGCTTCGCCACCCCGCGCAGGTGGTCCGCCTGCGAGCCCCGCTTCAGCACGTTCATCCCCGGATTGCCGCCGGGCGGGATGTCGCTGATCCGCCCGAAGCTGGAGTGTGACAGCGCGAACGCCCACGCCTCGATCGCCTTGCGCCGTAGCTCGCCGTCGCCGATCTGCTCGAACTCCGGCAGATCCTCGACCACGCTGCGTCGCACGGCGTCGGTGATCGGGCGCTGCTGCGTCACATAGTGCAGGCTCATCGCTCCCCTCCTTTGCAGTTCCGGATTATAGTCGCGCAGAACGGCGTTGGGAGCGAGGCCGATGATCGACCGCGCGACGGACATCCTGGGGCTGGTGGACGTGCAGCCCACCTTCATGCCCGGGGGCGAACTGGCGGTGGCGGACGGCGATGCCGTCGTGCCGGTGATAAACCACCTGCTGCGGCGCTTCGAACATGCCTTTGCCACGCAGGACTGGCACCCGGCCGGACATAGCTCGTTCGCCAGCGCGCATCCCGGGCACCAGCCCTACGACACGATCGCGATGCCATACGGCGCGCAGGTACTGTGGCCGGACCATGCGATCCAGGGCAGCGCCAATGCAGCACTGCATCACGGCGTCGACCTGACGCGCGTCGAGGTGGTGATCCGCAAGGGATTCCACCGCGACATCGACAGCTACTCGACGTTCTTCGAGAACGACCGCCGTACTGCGACCGGCCTCGACGGGTGGCTGCGCCAGCGCGGCTTCCGGCGCATCTTCCTCGCCGGGCTCGCCACCGACTTCTGCGTTGCCTGGTCGGCCGAGGACGCGGTGCGCCTGGGCTACGACGTGTTCGTCATCGAGGACGCCTGCCGCGGCATCGGCGTTCCGCTGGGCGACGGCCGCACCACGATGGACGACGCGCGCGAGCGCCTGGCGCAACTGGGTGCGCGGATGGTGCGCAGCGCGGAGTTGCCATCTTGACGACCTGGCTCGTGACCGGTGGTGCGGGGTTCATCGGCTCGCATCTCTGCGAAGCCCTGCTGCATCGTGGCGATACGGTCCGCGCATTGGATGATTTGTCCACCGGCAAACGCGAGAACCTGCCAGCCGCTGTCGCGCTGATCGAGGGCGACGTGGCGGATGTGGCTGCCGTGCGCGCCGCGATGCACGGCGTGGACGGCTGCTTTCACCTCGCAGCCATCGCCTCGGTGGAACGCGGCGTCACCGACTGGCTGGGCACCCATCGTGCCAACCTCACAGGCGCGATAACCGTGTTCGACGCCGCGCGCGCGACACGGACTCCGGTGGTCTACGCCTCCTCTGCCGCGGTTTACGGTGATGCGGCTA
>DASSRN010000436.1:0-9220 GCA_035701785.1 Acetobacteraceae bacterium
AAGATGGCTGGGCGGATGTCGGCGCGGGCGTGCTGGACTGGAAGTCGTTGTGGACGCTGTGCCGCGAGTGCGGCGCTGAATGGATGGTGGTGGAGCATGACAAGCCGGCCGATCCCGTTCGTTGTGCGCGAGTCAGCTTCAGCTACCTGAACGGGATCGAGGGTTGACCGGCGTGTCGGCGACGGTGATCGGCATCATCGGCTGCGGCAACATCAGCGACGCCTATCTGCGCGGAGCAGCGCGTTCGCGTCACGTGCGGGTGAAGTCGGTGGGGGATATACGCACCGAGGCCGCAGCGGCGAAGGCACGCGAATACGGCGTGGATGCTGTGACAGTCGACGCGCTACTCGGCGATGGCGACATCGAGATCGTGGTGAACCTCACCATACCCGCCGCGCATGCACCGGTGTCGCGGCAGATCATCGACTCGGGCAAGCACGTCTATCTGGAGAAGCCGCTGGCGACACGCTTCGCCGAAGCGAAACCGGTGATGCAGGCGGCGGTAGCGAAAGGCGTGCGCGTCGGTTGTGCGCCGGACACGTTTCTCGGCGCGGCGCATCAGGCCTGTCGCTATGCGATCGATGCCGGACGCATCGGTGTGCCGGTGGCGGGTGCGGCGGCGGTGCTGTCGCACGGCATGGAGCACTGGCATCCGAACCCGGCGTTCTTCTATCAGCATGGCGCCGGACCGATCCACGATCTCGGGCCGTACTATGTCACGCAGCTGGTGAACCTGCTCGGACCAGTGGCGCGGGTTTCGGCGGAAGCCTCCGTGCCGTTCAGGACGCGCACGATCACGAGCGAACCGCTGAACGGGCAGAGCATCGACGTGCAGGTACCGACCACTGTGAACGGCACGCTGGCGTTCGCCGGCGGAGCCAACGTGACACTCAGCCACTCGTGGGATGTGTGGAAGCACCGCCGCTTGCCGCTGGAGATCTATGGCAGCGAAGGCTCGCTGGTGGGACCTGATCCGAACTTCTTCGGCGGCGAGCCGATGGTCTGCGAGCGCAGCGGCGACTGGATGCCGCTCGACATTGCGGCGCATCCGTTCGGCGTGCCGAACCGCACATCCCGCACCGGCGCGCTGGTGGCGGACTATCGCATCATCGGCCTGCTGGACATGGCCGTCGCGGTGCGCACCGGTCGCCCGCATCGGGTGAACGGCACGCTGGCGCTGCACGTTCTTGAGATACTGGATGCGTTCGAGCGTTCGTCGCAGGAGGGGCGGCACATTGTCATGGAGACGTCGTGCGAGCGGCCGGAGAAGCTGCCCCTCGGCGAGAGCGAAGAGGTGTTCACGTGACGATGGCAACCATTCGCGGACCAGCGATCTTCCTCGCGCAGTTCGCCGGTGACGCGGCACCATTCGATAGCCTGCGATCGATAGCAACGTGGGCCGCGTCGCTTGGCTATGTGGGGGTGCAGATTCCGTCGTGGGATGGCCGGCTGTTCGATCTCGATCGTGCCGCCGAGAGCGATGCGTATTGTGACGAGATCAAGGGCACGCTGTCGCAGGCCGGCGTGCAGCTCACAGAACTGTCGACGCATCTGCAAGGCCAGCTGGTGGCGGTGCATCCGGCGTACGACGAGGCGTTCGATGGGTTCGCGCCGGCCTCGGTGCGCGGCAAGCCGGCAGCACGCCAGCAATGGGCGGTCGATCAGCTGATGAAGGCCGCGCGTGCATCGCAACGCCTGGGACTGACGGCGCAGGCGACCTTCTCCGGCGCGCTCGCCTGGCCCTATATCTACCCGTGGCCGCAGCGCCCGGCTGGGCTGATCGAGACCGCATTCGACACTTTAGCTGCGCGCTGGACGCCGATCCTGAACGCGTTCGACGCCGCCGGCGTCGACCTGTGCTTCGAGATCCATCCCGGCGAGGACCTGCACGATGGCGCGAGCTTCGAGATGTTCCTGGCGCGCGTCGGTAATCATCCACGCTGCAAGATACTCTACGATCCAAGTCACTTCGTGTTGCAGCAGCTCGACTATCTCGGGTTCATCGATACGTATCACCCGCGCATCGGTGCATTCCACGTGAAGGATGCGGAATTCCGTCCGACAGCACGGCAGGGCGTCTATGGCGGCTACCAGTCATGGGTCGATCGCGCGGGCCGGTTCCGTTCCCTCGGCGACGGGCAGGTCGACTTTCGCGGTATCTTCTCGAAGCTCGCGCAGTACGGCTTCGACGGCTGGGCGGTGCTGGAGTGGGAGTGCGCGATCAAGTCAGCCGAGCAGGGCGCGCGCGAGGGAGCGCCGTTCATCCGCGACCACATCATCGAAGTGACAGCGAAGGCATTCGACGACTTCGCGGCAGCGGGCACGGACACTGCGGCCAACCGCCGCATGCTCGGCCTGGGCTGACGGCGGCGATCTGATGCAGCGCGTGCGCCTCGGCATGGTCGGCGGCGGGGAGGGTGCCTTCATCGGCGGGGTGCACCGGATCGCAGCACGCCTGGACGATGCGTATTCGCTGGTCTGCGGCGCGCTGTCGTCGGATCCGGAGCGGGCGCGCACGTCAGGTGCTGCACTCGGGCTCGACCCGACGCGCTGTTACGACTCCTACGCCGCAATGTTCGCGGCGGAGCGTGTGCGCCCCGACGGCATGGAGGTCGTGGCGATCGTCACGCCAAACCATCTGCACTGTCCGGTCGCGGTGGCTGCGCTGGATGCCGGCTATCACGTGATCTGCGACAAGCCGCTTGCGACGGATGTGGCCGAGGCGCAGGCGTTGTTGCAGCGCGCCGCGGTGTCGCAACGCGTGTTCGCCGTGACCTACAACTACACGGGCTACCCGATGGTGCGGCAGGCGCGGGCGATGGTGACACGTGGCGACATCGGCGCGCTGCGCGTCGTGCAGGTGGAGTACCCGCAGGCTTGGCTGGCCGGACCACTGGAAGCGACCGGGCAGAAGCAGGCGGCGTGGCGCACCGATCCGGCGCTGTCCGGTCCAGGCGGTGCGATCGGCGACATCGGCAGCCACGCGTTTCACCTCGCCTGCTTTGTCACCAGCGAGGTGCCTCAATCCGTCCTGGCCGATCTCACCAGCTTCGTTGCCGGCCGCAGGGTCGACGACAATGCACACGTGCTGCTGCGCTTCGCGAATGGTGCGCGCGGTGCACTGTGGGCAAGCCAGGTGGCGCATGGCCACGAGAATGCGCTGAAGCTGCGCGTCTACGGCGAACACGGTGCGCTGGCGTGGGAGCAAGAAGTACCGGACCGGTTATGGTTCACTCCGGATGGACAGCCAAAGCAGTTGTTGACGCGTGGTGGGAGTGCCGCAACTTCAGAGGCGTCGCGCGTCGCGCGCATCCCTGGTGGACACCCGGAGGGCTATCTGGAGGGCTTCGCCACGCTGTACGCCGAGATCGCCCGCGCCATCGTGGCGAAACGCACAGGTGCCACGATATCGGCGGACGTCACCTTCCCTACCGTTGCTGACGGGGCCCTGGGTGTCCGCTTCATCGCGGCATGCGTGCAGTCAAGTGCCAGCGATGGGCAGTGGGTCAGCCTCAGCGCGTCCGCGCAGGGCTGAGCCCGGACGGCAACGCAAGCGCCAGTCCGAGCGCAGCCACGGACAACAGGCCAGCGAGCACGTAAGTGTTGTGCAGCCCGAAGGCGATGACGTCCGTGAGCCGCGCCAGTTCGGCGGTCTCCACTTTGGCGCGTGTCAGCGGATCGAGCAGCTGATCGATCTCGCCTACCGCGTCCGGCGCCATGCGAAGCAGCGTAAGGTTCAGCACCGCGCCGAACGACGCCGCGCCCAGCGACTGGCCGACGAAGCGCAGGAACATCACCGACGATGTCGCTGCACCACGCTGGTGCCACGGCACGGCGGCCTGCACCGAAACGATGAAGGTGGTGTTGCACAGCCCCATGCCGATGCCGATCAGCAGCGAGCCGGTGCTGGCCCAAGGTATGCCGCGCGCCGGTGTCAGCGTGATCAGCACAGCGCTGCCGGCGATCAGCGCCAGCGTGCCCAGCACCGCGGTCAGCCGGTACGTTGTGCGCACCATCAGGCGCCCGCCATAGAAGCTGGCGAACGCCCAGGTGACCGACATCGTGCCCAGCACGAGGCCGCCGGCCAGCGCGCTGCGCCCCATCGCGCCCTGCACGTAGGTCGGCAGGAAGGCCGAGATGCCCATCATGACTGCGGAGATCGCAGCGCCGCCCAGGCTGGCGACCAGGATGATGCGGTTGCGCCAAAGCTCCAGCGGCAGCATCGGTTCGGCTGTGTTGCGTTCGTGGAAAGCGAGCACGGCAAGCAACGCGATGCCGATCGCGCCCACCGAGATGCTTGTCCAGCGTGGCAGGCTGCCGCCCTGCACCAGGACCAGCATAACTGCTGTGATCGCCAGCATCAGCAACAGCGATCCGAGATAGTCCACGCGATGCCGCCGGTGTTCCACCTGCTCGCCCAGGAAGACCGCGATCATGGTGATGGCGGCGATGCCGATCGGCAGGTTGACCCAGAACACCAGCTGCCAGCTCACTTGCTCGACCAGGAAAGCGCCAAGCGATGGTCCGAGCACGGCGGCGATGCCGAACACGCCGGATACCAGACCTTGCACGTGCGCGCGCTCGGTCGGCGCGTAGATGTCGCCGAGGATCGTGGTGGCGATCGGCTGCACGCCGCCGGCGCCAAAACCCTGCATCGCACGGAACGCGATCAGCGCCACCATGCTGCCGGAGAAGCCGCACAGCGTGGAGCCGACCAGGAACAGGCCGGCGCCGACATAGAACACGCGCTTGCGGCCGTAGATGTCGGCGAGCCGGCCGTAGATCGGGATGCTCACCGCCTGTGTGAGCAGATAGACCGCGAACACCCAGGAGAACAGGTTGAACCCGCCGAGTTCGGCGACGATGGTCGGCATCGCGGTCGCGACGATCGAGCTTTCCACCGCGGCCATGAATGTCGCCATCATGCAGGCGGCAAGCACCAGGGTGCGGCGTGCGTGGCGGTGCGCGACGTGTGGCGGGGCAGTGGTCGGCTGGAACCCCTCGTCGGGCACGGGCTGGCCTCGTTATGGTTGGGACGCGGCGCGCTTTCTGTCATCGTGGCCGGCGCCTGACAACCAACGCGGCCGCAGCCCTGCCGTGCGTCGAGGCGTCGAACTGTTCCGGAGGCGCACGCACCAAGCATGGCCGACCCTGCTCACGCGACCGACATCGGCGTCGATATCGGCGGCACCTTCACCGACATTGTCTGCCGTCGCGCCGGCGAGCCGATGCACACGCTGAAGATCCCCACCACGCGCGGCGATCCGAGCGAGGCCGTGCTGAACGCGATCCGTCACCTGTCGCGTGATCTGGGCGTGGCGGCGGAGGATATCACACGCCTGTTGCATGGTACGACGATCGCCACCAACTCGGTGCTCGAGCGCAAGGGGGCGAAGATCGGGCTGATCGCCAGCCAAGGTTTCCGCGACGTGCTGGAGATCGGTTATCAGTTGCGCCAGGACCTGCACCGTATCCTGCTGGAGCCGGTGACGCCGGTGTTCCTGGCACCTGGTGCGCAGCGCCGCGAGGTTCGCGAGCAGGTATCGGCGCAGGGCGAGGTGATCGTTGCGCTGGATGAGACACAGGTACTCGATGCCATGGCGGAGCTGGTGGCCGATGGGGCACAGGCGATCGCGGTGTGCTACCTGTTCTCGTTCCTGCACCCGGAACATGAGCAGCGCACGCGTGATTTGATCGCGGCAGCGCATCCCGGCGTCGCGGTGTCGTTGTCGAGCGAGGTTGATCCGACGTTCCGCGAATACGAGCGGACGGTGGTCACCGCGTTCGACGCATACATGAAGCCGGTGGTCGACCGCTATCTGTCGCGGCTGGAGGACGGATTGCGCGCAGCGGAGGTGCGTGCACCGTTGCAGATCATGCAGTCGCGCGGCGGGCTCGCGGGCACCGCGGTCGCGCGGCGGCGGCCGGTGCGGCTGTTCCTGTCGGGACCCGCAGCCGGGGTGATCGGCGGCGCGATCGTTGGGCGCTCATCGGGCCATCGCGAGGTGATCACCATCGATGTCGGCGGCACGTCGAGCGACATCGCATTGGTGGAAGGCGGAGAACCGGTGATCCGCGCGCAGGGCACGATCGCCGGATTCCCGGTGCGCGTGCCGATGGTGGATGTGAATGCGATCGGCGCCGGTGGCGGCTCGATCGCCTGGCTGGATGGCGCGGGCGGGCTGCGCGTGGGGCCACATTCCGCCGGATCAGAGCCGGGGCCCGCGTGCTACGGACACGGCGGCGAAGACGCGACGGTGACGGATGCGTCGGTGGTACTCGGCTGGCTCGATCCAGCGTTCTTTGCCGGTGGCGCGGTGGCGCTGGATCCGTCGCTGGCGCGCGCGGCGATCGAACAACGCATCGCGCGGCCACTCGGCTTGTCGGTAGAGGATGCGGCGCTGGGCATCCACCGCGTAGTGAACGCGCAGATGGTGGAAGGCATCCGGCTGGTATCGATCCGCCGCGGCTTCGATCCGCGCCGCTTCACGCTGGTGGCGCTGGGCGGGGCGGGACCGATCCACGCAACCTCGCTGGCAGCGGAACTCGGCATAGGCACGGTGCTTATCCCGCGCCATCCCGGCGTGCTGTCGGCCGCAGGCCTGCTGGCCGCACCGGTGGAGCACGAGGTGGCGATCGCGTTTCCTCGTCCGCTTGCCGGAGTTTCGTTTGATGAGGTGCGCGCGGTGCTGGCGGAGCTGGATCGCACGTGTGCCGCACTGATGGCGGAGGAGAGCATCGGCGTGACGCCGGTTTCGGTGCAGTACTCCGCCGATGTCTGGTACGTTGGCCAGTCATATCATCTCGAGGTGCCGCTGGATGTCGCGGCGGCCGAGCCGCTGGAGCGGTTGTACCGCGAGTTTCTGCGGCTGCACGATCGTATCTACGGCCATGCCACGGAGCAGCCGGCGGCGATCGTCAACCTGCGCAGCGTGCATCGCGCCGGCGGCAGTGATCGGCTGGATGAGGGCGAGTGGCAGCCGCTGGATGCCGATCCGCGCAAGCCATCGCGCGCGATCCGCGTCGCCGATGCGCGCGAGAAGGTGCAGGCGGCGATCTATCATCGAGCCGCGATGCGCGCGGGGATGGCGTTCGCCGGCCCTGCCATTGTGGAACAGGACGACACTACGACGCTGATCGAGCCGGGCTGGGCCGGTACGGTGTTGGACAACGGCAACCTGAGGCTGACGCGAGGCTGACATGGACGTGGATCCGATCACGCTGGAAGTGCTGCGCAACAAGCTCGACGGGATCGCCAACGAAATGCAGCTGACGCTGGTGCGCAGCGCATTCTCGGCGATCGTGAAGGAGGGGCTGGACGCGTCGGCCAGCCTGTTCACGCTGCAAGGCGAGACGCTGGCGCAGGCGCTGGCGATCCCGGTGCACCTGGGCGCACTGACGCCGATGGTGCGGCGGCTGCTTGCCGACGTGCCGCTCGAGAGGATGGGCGAGGGCGACATCTGGATCCTCAACGACACGTATCTTGGCGGCACGCATCTGCCGGATATCGCCATCATGATGCCGGTGTTCGCCGGCGGGCGGGTGATCGCGGTCAGTGCGGCGATGACGCATCATCAGGACGTCGGCGGCATGGCACCCGGCTCCACGCCGACCAACGCCACCGAGATCTTCCAGGAAGGCATCCGCATCCCGCTGCTGCAGTTCCGCCGCGGCGACGCGCTGAACGATACGCTGATCGCGATGCTGCGGCAGAACGTCCGGCTGCCGGATGTGCTGATGGGCGACATCAACGCGCAGGTTGCCGCCTGCACGATCGGCGCGCGCCGGCTGTCGGAACTGGCGGGCAGCTTCGGGCGCGAAGACCTGGCTGCGCTGTTCGACGAACTATTGAACCGGTCGGAGACGATGACGCGCCAGGCGCTGCGCGGACTACGCGAAGGCACCTACCGGCATGTCGACTACCTGGACAATGACGGGATCGAACTCGACCGGCTGGTGCGCATCGAGGTCGCAGTGACGATCGCCGACGGGCAGATGACGTGCGACTTCACCGGCACCTCGCCGCAGGTGCGCGGGCCATTCAACTGCATGGCGTCAGGTCCGTACGCCGCGGCGTGCTTCGCCGTGCGGTCGGTGACCGATCCCGATGGGCGCATCCCGAACAATGGTGGCTGCTTCCGTCCGCTGGCGTTCCATCTGCCGGAGGGCAGCCTGGTCAATCCGCGCGAGCCGGCGCCGACCGGCTGTCGCACATCCACCATCAAGCGGATCACCACGGCGATCCTCGGCGCGCTGCGCCAGGCGGCGCCGGATCGCGTGCCGGCGGATTCCGGCAGCGAGATCGTCATCATGCATTTCGGCGGACGGCGTTCGGACGGACGGCGCTATGTCACATCGCAACTGCTGGTGGCGGGCAGCGGCGCATCGGCGTCGCTCGATGGTGTCGATGTGATCGAGACGGATGCCAGCAACTGCCTCAACGTGCCGGCCGAGGCGCTGATGCTGGAGGCGCCGATACGTGTGCATCGCGCGGCGCTCAGTCGCGACTCAGGCGGTCCGGGTACGCATCGCGGTGGGCTTGGTGGCGTCTACGAGTACGAGCTGCTGGATGGTGAGGCGACCGTGACCTATCGCGGCGAACGGCATCTGTGCGAGGCGGAGGGTGTCGCCGACGGCAGCGCAGGTGGCCGCGCGCATGCGGTGATCAGGCGGGCTGATGGCGGCGAGGAGGTGGTGAAGTCGAAGATCGTCGCCACACTGCGCAAGGGTGATCGCATCGTGGTCGCGACGGCCGGCGGTGGCGGATATGGCACACCGATGGAGCGCGACCCGGCGCTGGTGCAGGCCGATCTGCGCGACGGCAAGATCAGCCTGGAGGCGGCGCGCACGTTCTATGGATATCGCGGCAATGTCTGAGCCGCAGGACCTGCACGAACCAGCATTGCGTGACCGCGCGGTGCAAGCGGCGCGTGGGCAGGAGCGCTTCGATGTGCTGCTCACCGGCGGGGTGGTCGCCAATGTGGCGACGGGCGAACTGCGCGAGGCCGATGTCGGGCTGGTTGGACCGCTGATCGCCAGCGTGCATACGCGCGGCGCGCGTGACGATGCGCGCGAGCAGATCGCACTTGATGGACGGATCGTTGCGCCGGGGCTGATCGATTCGCATCTGCATATCGAAAGCTCGATGGTGACGCCGCGGCGCTATGCCGAAGTGGTGGTGCCGCAGGGAACCACCACGATCTGCTGGGATCCGCACGAG
>DASSRN010000437.1:0-10257 GCA_035701785.1 Acetobacteraceae bacterium
TTGAACAGCAGCGGCGCAGGGCAGGCATGCACCGCGCGCGCCATGTCCAGGCGCAATGCGTGCCGTTCGCCGGCAGCAATGCGGGCGTGGCGTTCGTCATCGGACAGCATGCGGCAGATGCCGGGGTAGCGTGGTGCGCCGTCCGGCGTGTGCGGCGCGTTGGCGGATTGCTGGATGTCGGCACGGGTGCAGAAGCACGGATACAGCAGGCCGCGTGCCTCCAGTGCGTCGAGCGTGGCGCGATACTCCGGCAGGTGCTGCGACTGCACGCGGACTTCGCCGTCCCAGTCGAGTCCAAGCCATGCGAGGTCCTCGATGATCGCGTTGGCGAACTCGGGGCGGCAGCGGGTCCGGTCGATGTCCTCCAGCCTGAGCAGGAAGCGGCCGCCGGCTTCGCGCGCACGGCGCGACGCATCATGCGCGCTGAAGGCGTGACCGAGGTGCAGGTAGCCGGTAGGGCTCGGAGCAAACCGCGTGACGATCGACATCGCGCAGCCGATACACCGAAGTGGCAGGGGACGCATGCCCAGGGTTTATTTCGTCACGCATCCCGAGGTCGCGGTCGATCCAGCGGTTGCAGTGCCTGACTGGCCGCTGTCCGAGCGCGGACGCCAGCGCGCCACTGTGCTGCTGACGCGACGCTGGATCAGGCAGGTGGGGGCGGTCTTCAGCAGCACCGAGCGGAAGGCGGCGGAGGTCGCAGCGATGTTGGCCGGAGCGCTCGGTGTCGCGCCGGTCGCGTTCGCCGAACTGGGTGAGAACGACCGGGCGGCGACCGGCTATCTGCCGCCGGTGGAATTCGAAGCGATGGCGGATGCGTTCTTTGCGCGGCCGTATGAAAGCGTGCGCGGCTGGGAACGCGCGATCGATGCACAGGTCCGCATCGTCGGTGCGGTGGACCGTGCGCTTGGCTTGGTTCGCGCCGACGGTGACGTGGCGATCGTTTCGCATGGCGGCGTCGGTGCCCTGTTGCTGGGTCACCTGAAACAGGTTCCGATCAGCCGCACGGAAGATCAGCCTGGGCGCGGCGGCGGCAATGTGTTTTGTTTCGATGCTGCGACGCGCCGGCTGATCGCGGGCTGGCGCAGCATCGAGGACTCGTAGCGATGGCAGCACTGGATGGACCGCGTTGGGGACCGGCCTCGAAGGCGGCGCCGAAGCAACTTGTGGTGCTGTGCCATGGATTGGGCGCGGACGGGCACGACCTGATCGACCTCGCGCCGCAGTGGTCGCGCGCTTTGCCCGACGCGCTTTTCGTATCAGTGGATGCACCGTTCCCGCACGATTCCGGCTTTGGCCGGCAATGGTGGAGCGTTGGCGATCGCTCGCCGCCGGTGGTCGAGGCCGGCGTGCGCGGTGCGGCCGGCTACCTCGACGCGTTCATTGACGCGGAGCTGCGCCAGCTGGGGCTGGCCGCCGACGCTTACGCGCTGATGGGGTTCAGCCAAGGCGCGATGACGGTGCTGTTCACCGGGCTGCGCCGCTCCGCGGCGCCGCGCGCGATCCTCGCGTTCTCCGGCGCATTGGTCGCACCCGAACGGTTGCCGGCTGAACTGGCCAACCGCGCGCCGGTGCTGCTCGTGCACGGCGAGGCTGACGACGTGGTGCCGGTGGAGCGCTCGCGCGACGCGGAGGCGGCGTTGCGCGCGGCCGAGGTGCCAGTCGAGGCGGTGTATGTGCCACGTCTCGGCCACGGCATCGACGATACCGGCCTGGCGATGGGTGCGCTGACGCTGCAGCGGGCATTTGCATGACGCTGCTGTGAATCCCGCCATACTGTGGCTTGCGGCATTTTGAACGCTCTGCGATAAACGAGACGGTTCTCGGCGGCGCACAATATATGGCGGGTCGGCAACGAATTGGACCCAACATTTGCGCTCCGAAACGCAGAGGAGCGGCGTTTGCCTGACGGAGGCCAATTCTACCCGGCGCTGGTGCTAAACGCGGATTTCCGGCCGCTGTCGTATTTCCCGTTGTCGTTGTGGTCCTGGCAGGATGCGGTGAAGGCGGTGTTCCTCGACCGCGTATCGGTGCTGTCCGAATACGAGACTGAGGTGCGCTCGCCGTCGCTCACCATGAGGCTTCCGTCGGTGATCGCGCTCAAGGATTACATCCCATCGGCGCGACGCCCGGCGTTCACCCGGTTCAACGTGTTCCTGCGCGACGCATTCGTCTGCCAGTATTGCAGCGATCGCTATCCGGCCCACGATCTGACCTTCGACCACGTGGTGCCGCGCAGCCGCGGCGGGCGCACGACATGGGAGAACGTCGTGACTGCGTGCGGCGAGTGCAATCTGCGCAAGGGATCGCGGCTTCCGCGCGAGTGCCATATGTTCCCGCGCGCGCACCCGCGCCAGCCCACCACCTGGGAGCTGCAGGACAACGGACGGGGCTTCCCGCCCAACTACCTGCACGAGAGCTGGCGCGACTTCCTGTACTGGGACAGCGAACTGGAGAGCTGAGGCTACCAGCTGCGTGCCACGTCCTCGTCGTAGCGTGCCGCGTTGTTCTGCTGCTGGGCGCGGCGCTGCTGGATCTCGGCCGCCTGCTGATGCCGGTCGGCACTACGATAGTCGCCGGCCAGGGCGGACAGATCGGCGGCGCGCTCCTGCCGCACCGCGGACTGGTGTAGCTGCTGCGCAGCTTCCTCGTGGCGCGCAGCCGAAACGGCGGCCGGATTGGGCGGGGGCCGATAGGCGTATTGCGGGCCCGCACAGCCGGCGAGCAGCGCCACATTCATTGCAATCAGCACCATCCTGCTGTTCATGGCTGCAATCCTTGGTTTCACAACGTCAGGTGAATGCCCGCGCTGGCGGCAGGTTCGGCCGGCTCGCCCTGTGTTGAACAGTGTACCGTCCAAGGTCGCCCGTTGGCGCGCCGGGTGCCGCGGACTACCGTCTCCGCAATGCCAGAAGCTCCCCCGGTCGAGATTGCCGCTGCGCTGCGCCGCATGGGTCTGCTCACTGACAGCATCGTGGCAGAGGGCGAGCGCCTGACCGGTGGTGTCTCGTCCGACATCTGGCGCATTGACCTGCCCTCTGGTCCGATCTGCGTGAAGCGGACACTGGCGAAGCTGCGGGTGGCGGCGGACTGGCAGGCGCCGGTCGAGCGCAATCGCTACGAGGCACGGTGGATGCAGCGCGCGGTCGCAGCAGCGCCTGGGTCTGCCCCGCGACTGCTCGGACTGGACGAAGCCACCGGTGCGCTGGCGATGCAGTTCCTGCCGGCGGACCGCTATCCACTGTGGAAGAATCAACTGCGCGACGGCAACGCCGATCCAGGGTTCGCCGCACAGGTGGCCAGCACATTGGTGAGCATCCACGCCGCGACCGCGGCCGAGCGGGCGATTGCCACGGAGTTTCCCACCGACCGCATTTTTTACGACATTCGGCTTGAGCCGTATCTGCTTGCCACTGGACGCGCGCATCCTGACCTGGCGCCACGACTGGCCGAACTGGTCGGCACGACGCAGGCAAACCGCCGCGCATTGGTGCATGGCGATGTCAGTCCGAAGAATATCCTGCGCGGCCCCGACGGGCCGGTGTTCCTGGATGCCGAATGCGCATGGTGGGGCGACCCGGCTTTCGATCTGGCGTTCTGCCTCAATCATCTGTTGCTGAAGTGCCTGTGGACGCCGTCAGCGACGGCGGGTTTCCTCGCCTGCTTCGACGCGCTGGCGGCAAGCTATGTCTCGCGGGTCGGTTGGGAGCAGCCCGGCACGCTGGAACAGCGTGCTGCGCATCTGCTGCCTGGGCTGTTCCTCGCCAGGGTGGATGGCAAGTCGCCGGTCGAGTACATCACTGCGGGGTCCGACAAGGACCGGGTGCGGCGGGTTGCGCACAACCTGCTTGTCCATCCGGTCGATTTGCTGAACGACGTGCGCCTGGCCTGGACGAAGGAACTCTCTGCATGACCGACACCGCGATCGCCTTCGTGCACGGCCGCCGTGTGTGGGACAGCCGCGGGCGGCCGACGGTGGAGGCAGAGGTCCTGCTGGAAGGTGGCGGCGTCGGCCGTGCAATCGTGCCGGCTGGCGCCTCCACCGGCACCGGCGAGGCGCTCGACCTGCGCGACGGCGGCGAGGCATTCGGCGGCTACGACGTGCGGCGCGCTGTCGAGAATGTGAATGGCGAGATCGCGCGCGCGGTCGCCGGGCTCGATGCCGCCGACCAGGCGGTGGTGGATCGCCGGCTGATCGAACTGGATGGCACGCCCAGCAAGTCACGCCTCGGCGGCAACGCGGTGCTTGCGGTGTCGATGGCTGCCGCACATGCCGCCGCGGCCGCTGCCGGGGAGCCGCTGTATCGCTTCATCGGCGGCTCGGAGATGCAGACGCTGCCGCTGCCGCAGATCCAGATTTTCGGCGGCGGCGCACATGCGGGCGGGCGCGTCGACATCCAGGACTTCCTGGTGATCTGCCCGGCGGCCGAGAGCTTTGCACAGGCGCTGGACTGGACGGCGGAGGTGTATCGCGCGGCCGGGGCGCTGATGCGGGATGCCGGCACGCTGGCTGGCGTCGCCGATGAGGGTGGCTGGTGGCCGGCGTTCGATACCAACGAGCAGGCGATCGAAACGCTCGTTCGCGCGATCGAGCGTGCGGGTTACACGCCTGGCAGCCAAGTCGCCATCGCGCTCGACATCGCCGCATCGCAGTTCGGCCGCGGCGGGAAGTACAAGCTGGCGCTGGAGGACAAGGAACTGGATAGCGACGGCATGGTCCGGCTGCTCGCCGGGTGGGTGCGGAATTATCCGATCGTGTCGCTCGAAGATCCGCTGGCAGAGGACGATGATGTCGGCTTCGCTGCGTTCACGCATGAAGTTGGCAAGCGCGTGCAGGTGGTCGGCGATGATTTCCTGGTAAGCCAGGCGTCGCGCGTGCGCGAAGCCGCTGTGCGCGGCGCGGCGAATGCGGTGCTGCTGAAGCCGAACCAGCGCGGCACGCTGACTGAGACGCTGGAGGCGTGGGAAGCGGCGGAGAAGGCGGGCTTCGCCGGCATCGTCTCGGCGCGCTCCGGAGAGACCGAGGACGTCACGATCGTGCATCTCGCGGTCGGCTGGGGCGTGGGACAGCTCAAGGTGGGCAGCTTCGCGCGCAGCGAGCGCATGTCGAAGTGGAACGAGGCGCTTCGTATCGAGGAGGCGCTGGGTGCGCGCGCTCGGTTTGCTGGCGGCGCGGTGCTCGGGCGGTCGAAGTAGTTGAAGGTCCTGTTCCACTACACCGCCGGCCCAGACCTTGCCGCGCGGCTCGCGGCTATCCTCGATCTGGATATCAGCGTCTGCGCGGAGCACGACGAGGCGCGGTTGGCGGCGCTGCTGCCGGAGACCGAGGTGCTGTGGCACGTGCTGAAGCGCTGCACCGGCGAGATGATCGCCGCGGCGCCAAAACTGCGGCTGATCCAGAAGATCGGTGTCGGGGTGAACACGATCGACCTCGACGCGGCGAAGGCGCGCGGCATCGCGGTGTGCAACCTGCCGGGCACCAACGCGCGCGCGGTGGCGGAACTGACGCTGGCGCTGATGCTGGCGGTGTTTCGCCGGCTGCCACGGTTCGATGCGGCGATGCGGCGAGGCGCGTGGCTCGATCCCGATCTGCAGGACGGGATCGGTGAACTTGGTGGACGCACTGTCGGACTCGTTGGCTATGGCGCAATCCCGCAGGTGCTGTCGCCGGTGCTGACCGCTTTAGGTTGTCGCGTGCTCTATACGTCGCGCACGCCGCGCGCCGGAGATGCGGGCGAGTGGCGCCCGCTCGAAGCGTTGCTGGCCGAGGCAGACGTGGTCAGTCTGCACGTTCCGCTCACGGACGAAACAGCGAACCTGATCGATGCGGCGGCGCTGACGCGGATGAAGCCCGGTGCCGTGCTGATCAACACGGCACGCGGCGGGCTCGTAGACCAGGTGGCGTTGACCGACGCACTCGCATCCGGTCGGCTGGCGGGCGCTGGGCTCGATGTGTTCGTGCACGAACCGCACGACGCGTCCCAGGCGCTGTTCCGCCTGCCCAACGTGGTACTGACGCCGCATATCGCGTGGCTCACCACGGGTACGTTCGACCGCAGCTTCGCGCTGGCCGCAGAGAACTGCCGCCGGCTCACGACCGGCGCGACGTTGCTGCACAGAGTGATCTGACCCGTTGGGACTGACCGCCTGGCTGATCGGTTGCTATGCCTTCCTGTATGCGCCGATCGCGTTCCTGGTGGTGCTCAGCTTCAACGCGTCGCGTCTGGTCACTGCTTGGGACGGGTTCTCGCTGCGCTGGTACGCTGTGCTGTGGCATGACCGCGCACTGATCGACGCGGCGCTGTTGTCGCTGCGCATCGCGGCCGCATCGGCAACTCTCGCGGTGATCGTCGGCACGCTCGCTGGCTATGCGCTGGCGCGGTTCGGTCGGTTCCGCACGCGCGACCCTCTGACTGCCGCACTAGCAGCGCCGCTGGTGCTGCCCGAGGTGATCACCGGTCTGTCCCTGCTGCTGTTGTTCGTGGCGCTGCAGCAGGCGACCGGCTGGCCGGCCGGTCGCGGTGCCGGCACGGTGACGCTTGCGCATGCCTCGGTGTCGGTCGCCTATGTCGCCGCCGTAGTGCGGGCACGCCTGGCGGGCACCTCGGTCGATCTGGAGGCGGCGGCGATGGATCTCTACGCGCCACCGTGGAAGGCATTCGCGCTGGTCACACTCCCGCTGATGACGCCAGCGCTGATCTCCGGGTGGCTGCTGGCGTTCACGCTGTCCTTGGACGATGTCGTGGTGGCGAGCTTCACCTCTGGGCCGGGCGCATCGACGCTGCCAATGGTGGTGTTCTCGTCCATCAAGCTTGGCCCAACGCCGGAACTCTATGCGCTGGCGACCGTCATCGTGGCTGTGGTGTCAACGATCCTGCTGGCGGTGTGGCGCGCGCAGCAGGCGGCGGCGCGCCAGGTGTCATAGACCGGCCTGCTCGAGCCGCAGGATGGCCCGTGCGCAGGCCTGCGCCCGCGGCACCAGGCTGTCGATGTTCAGGAATTCATCGGGGCTGTGAGCCTTGCCGCCCACCGGACCGACGGCGCAGATCGTCGGTGTGCCGACGCCGGCGGTGAAGCCGGAATCGGCACAGCCGCCGGTGAACTCACCGTCGGTCGCGAAGCCGGTGTCGGCGGCCGACTGGACGTAGATCTCGAACAGCCGCTTCGCAGTGGGTGTCTGTACCAGTGGCAGGAACTCGCCGCGGATCTCCAGTTCCGCCCGCGTGCCGGGAACATAGCTGCGCTCGATGATGGCGCCGATCTGCGCCATCGCGTCGTCGCGGTCGGGTGGGCTCACGTAGCGCAGGTCGATCTGTCCCTCGGCCCACGGGGCGACAGTGTTGACGCTCTGCCCGCCGCTGATCAGGCCAATATTCACCGTGATGCCACGCTCCAGATCGGTGATCGCGTGCAGCGCCTGGACCTTGCGCGCGAGTTCCTCGATCGCGCTGATGCCGTCGGTGTAGTTGCCGCCGGAATGCGCTGCCTTGCCGGTGACACGGAACGCCGAGAACACGCCGCCTTTGCGCCCCGTGACCACGTTGCCGGAGACGCGGCCAGGCTCGCTGTTGAACACCACGCGGGCGCGCCGCGCCTCGGCTTCGATCACCGCGCGGCCTTCCGGGCTGCCGATCTCTTCGTCGCCGGTGAAGAGGCCGACCAGCGGCGCAGGTGCGCCGCCGAACTTCGCGAAAGCGGCGAGCACGAAGCAGTTCATCACGAGTCCTGCCTTCATGTCGGCGACACCCGGGCCATAGGCGACGCCATCGCGGATGGCGAACGGTCTTCGCGACACTTCCCCGTCGGGGAACACGGTGTCGCGGTGGCCCATCAGCACGACGTTGCCGCCGGCGTTGCCCTGCGGTCCATCCCACGGCACCGCGGCCCGCAGACAGTCCCCGTGCCGCTGCTGCGGGCGTACCTCCACGGGGATGTCGTGCGTCGCCATGAAGCGCTGCACGACGGCGCCGACCGCGTCGATGCCCGGCTTGTTGTAGCTGCCGCTGTCGATGTCCACCATCTCGCGCAGTAGCGCGACCATTGCGTCCTGCTGGGTCGCCAGCCACGCGGTGATCTGGGATTCGGTGGTCATGTTCTTGAGCTCACTGGCAGGGAGAGGACGTGCGCTGCTGCAAAAACCGTTTAACCACAGAACGCACGGATAAGCACAGACGGGCCGCTATTTGCGCACCCGCTCCAGCCGGTCAGACAAACCGGCTTCAGCCAGCGGTCACAACTGACCTGGGAGTGGCCACCAGGGCCTGCCGCAAGAGGATATAGTTGCACAACATCGGTTCGGTGAAACAATGCAGTCCGAAACCGGCCGAAGGGCAGCCTCGCACAGCGCCAGACTCGGTCAGTTGCGCCCATACCGAGGAGCTGATCCTGCGACCTGCAACCCAGATATCCCCCTCCTCTTCGGTAACCAGGAACCGGCCAAATCGATCGAGCTTGCCTCCCGCAATCTCCTGCAGGGCGCGCTCCATCGCCAGATCTCGCCCACCTTGCGTCAGGTCTTCGTAACGAAGGGCGACGTGCGGATCGATCTCGGAAGCCGCGCGCCGGATGGCGGTCACCAGGTCTAAGTCGCTCACCGTCTGAGCGCCTCGTGCCAGGGCGCTGTCGCCGCAGTAAAGCCCGAGGAGTTGCACGATATAGGGAAGTCCCTGCGCAAAATGCGCGATCGCTGAGCGGATCTGCGGAGGAAAGTCGATCTGTGCATCGCGGGCACCGTGATCCAGAATTTCCTGCACCTCCGGCTCTGATAGCAGCGGAGCCGGGACGCCCAATACATTGCGCTGGATCGAAGGGTGACGTCCGATCAACTCCTCAAGGCTATCGGAGACCCCAATCATAATGAAGCTGACTGCGGCGCCCCGATCGGACACCTGTTTGATCATGTCGGCGAAGCGCGTCCGCGTCGCAGAATCCTGTACGCGGTCGAACTCATCGACAATGAGCAGCAGATGCCTTCCGGCAAGTCGCCCCGGAAAGACTGCGACATCCCTCGGTTGCAGCTTTCCGTGCGGCAGGCCCGCCTCACACCCTTCCAGAGTTTCGGACTCAACAACTGGTATCGCCAGCATCGACCGCGGCAGGTCGCGAGCGAGACCACGGATGATCTGGTCGAAGTCACTATCGAAGGCGCAGGCGTAGCGGCCGACCATGTAACCGGCCGTCCGTGCAGCGGCGGCGACCAGGTTGACCAGGGATGTCTTGCCACGGCCTCGTTCACCGAACAGGACGACATGGGCGCGCTCTTGCCCGATCGCCCGGAGAATCCGGAGCATCTCCGCCTTGCGTCCAGCCACACGACGGAAACTGCGTTGCGGCCGGGTAGGTGTGAATGCATCGCGCAGAGCCTGCTGGCGGACCTGTTCCTCCGGCGAGACCGGTTGGGCGATTCCGCCGCGAACTGCCGAGATGGTGACGTGAGGGTCCATCGGTCGAGAAGACAGTCGATTTGGCGGGACGGCACGCGCAGCACGTCCAGGCTGTGCACGGAACAGGCCTTTGGCAGTCCACATTTTCTCAAGGTGCCTTGCAGCGAGAGACATCCGGGATTGTAATCCTATGTTGACCGGAGGCGATAGGGGAATCGATAGATCTCATGCGGATAACGTTACTAAACGGGCTGTACCCGCCCCACGGCGCTGGCGGCGCAGAGAATACATTACGCCTTCTAGCATCCCAGCTGTCCGAACGTGGACACGTCTGTTCGATCCTCACTCTGACCCCGTCCTCGCAGCCCGAGAAAGCCGACGTCGACGGCATCGACGTGCGCTATCTGCCGCTTGCAAACGTCTACTGGCCCTATCGCGAACCCCGACCACGAAGCCTGCGATCAATGTTTCATGCGGCGGACGCCTTCAATCCGGTGATGGCTGTTCGTGTCCGACGCAGCTTGCAAGAATTGCGCCCAGACGTTGTGCATTGCCACAATCTGCTGGGCTTCTCCTCCAGCTCATGGGCTGCCGCCGCCAGCTTGCAATTGCCAATTGTGCAGACAATTCACGATTACTACCTCGCGTGCCCGCGCAGCACGATGTGGCGCCCTGGCACCGGCAACTGCGCGACGCCCTGCCTGGAATGCCGCGTGTTCTCCAAGCCGCGCCGCATGGCGTCGTACCTTCCAGACGCAGTGACATGTGTCAGTCATCGGATCTTTGACCGGATTTGCGCCGCTGGCGCCTTTCGCGGCGCGAGGCAGGGAAGACAACCGGTACGCATTATCCGAGGGAACAACACCCATGCCAC
>DASSRN010000438.1:0-5535 GCA_035701785.1 Acetobacteraceae bacterium
CGCCGCCATCGCCGCCTGCTCCTTCAGCGTGCCCTCGGCCTTGATCTGCGGGTCGGAGACGTTGCGGATCGCCAGCCAGCGCGGCGGATCGGTCATCTCGGATGCGACCAGGCCAAGAACCGCATCGCCCATCTCGGACACGTCGCCCAGCCCTTGCAGCTTGTAGTGATTGTCCGACGTGTCGAAGCCGAAGAAGTCGGTGGTGACCACGCTGGAGGTGAGCGCATCCGGCTTCACCGGCACGATCATCGGCAGCCGCGTGTTGTCCTTCGGCAGCTGCGCGGCATTGGCCTTGAACAGCTTGCGCGCGG
Source organism: Acetobacteraceae bacterium (assembly GCA_035701785.1). Lineage (GTDB taxonomy): Bacteria > Pseudomonadota > Alphaproteobacteria > Acetobacterales > Acetobacteraceae > JAMXLO01. The sequence goes on from DASSRN010000438.1 coordinate 312, forward strand.
TGGCGAACTGCGCGGCGTTTACCGGCGCACTGCTGTAGTGTGCCTGCGCGAACGGCTCACGCTTGAACTTCGACGTGCAGTCGAAGCGCACGATGGGGCTGACGACCACATCGCCGACCTCGAACGTCTTGCCGATGCCGCCGGCGGTGCCGGTGGTAATCACCAGCTTCGGCCGAACCTCGGTGATGATCTGCCGCCACACGTCGATGTTGGGCAGCTGCGGTCCATCCTGCGACATGTGCGAGTCGGACTTGAAGACCACCACCGACCTGCCGGCGATCGTCGTGGTCCAGTAGGCGCCGAGGCGCTTCAGCTCCATCGCCGGACAGCCCTTGCGCATCTTCTTGGAAAGCGTGGCGAAGTTGTGCGTGTAGGGCTGGTAGTCGTCGTGCGAATCCTTGCCTGGCGTCAGCACGCGGCTCAGCGCGTGGCCCTCGTCCACGGTCCAGGTGACCAGCAGCACGTCGGCGTGCGGCAATGCGCTGTTGCTGCCATGGGTCGGTTTCGGCCCGGTCTGAGGTGCGAGCCCGTTCGGCCACGGGATGTCGTTGAAGCGTGACAGTCCGGTGGCGGTGGTGAACGACAGGAACTGCAGGCCCGACGGCGCCTGCGAGTCGAAATCGATGATCTCGCGCTGCAGGTCCTCGGGCTCCGAGGTCTGCGCGGCCTGCGCGAACGCGAAGGTGTCGCGCGGCGGCGGCTTGGCGATCGGATCGAAACCAAGGTTGCGTTCAACCCACTGGCGATCGACGGTCATGGCCCACTCCATACAATTTGCGCGGCTCTGCAACCATGCAGCCGATCGGTGCATGCGGCAGTGAGTTGACTCACTCCCTGTTCGCCCGCTCACTCAGGCGAGGAGGGCCTCTGCACATGGCGAATTGGGAACAGCGGCGCGTCGGCCGCACCGACCTGCACGTGACCTCGCTCGGTCTCGGCACGGCGACGATGGGCGGCAGCCGGGTGCCGATGACCATCGATGAGCGAGTCAAGCTGGTCGAGGCGGCGTGGAACGCCGGCGTGCGCTATGTCGATACCGCGCCGTTCTACGGCGTCGGCGCGGCGGAACGCGCCACCGGCGATGCGCTGCGCGACAGGCCGCGCGACGAGTGGGTGCTGTCCACCAAGGTGGGGCGCCTGCTGCGGCCGCGCAGCGGCGGCGGTGGCGCCACCGACGGCAGGCTCGCGCCGCTGCCGTTCGAGGTGCAGTACGACTACAGCTACGACGGCATCATGCGATCGGTCGAGGACAGCTACCAGCGGCTGGGCCTGGCGAAGATCGATATCCTGCTGGTGCACGACATCGGCGTCTACCAGCACGGCGAAGCGGTCAACGCCTCGCACATGAAGGTGCTGCGCGACAGCGGGTACCGCGCATTGCAGGAACTGAAGCGCACCGGCGTGGTCAGCGCGATCGGTCTCGGTGTCAATGAGAAGGCCGTGCTGATCGAGGTGCTGGGCTGGGGCGAATGGGACGCGTTCCTGCTCGCCGGGCGCTATACGCTGCTGGAGCAGGAACCGCTCGACGACCTGCTGCCGCTCTGCGTCACGCATGGCACGTCGATCATCGTCGGCGGACCGCTGAACTCCGGCATCCTGGCCGGTCGCGACACCTGGAACTATGCCGCCGCACCGCCCGAGATCGTCTCACGGGTGAACGCGATCCGTGCCGTGTGCGATGCGCACAAGGTGCCGCTGCCGGCGGCGGCGCTGCAGTTCCCGCTGGCGCATCCCGCGGTGGCGGCGATCATCCCCGGCCCGCGGTCGGCCGCCGAGTTCGAGGCGAACCTCAAGCTGCTGGCGATGCAGATCCCATCGGCGCTGTGGGCGGAACTGCGCGACAGGCAGCTGCTGCATCCCGAGGCGCCGACGCCGTCATAACCGCGGCAACACCTGTTCACCGAACAGCTGCATCGACGCCTGCGCGTCTGCGAGCGCGATGTCGTTGAAGTTCACCTGCAGCGAGGCGATCTCGAAGTCGCCGATCTGGCTGCGGTAGGTCGCAATGGTGTCGAGGATGCGCTCCGGCGTGCCAATCCAGGCGGCGCACTTGGCGACCTGCGAGTCGAAATCGTCGCGCGACAGCGCGGCGATGATCTTGTCGTAGCCCGGGTAATCGGCGGAGCTTTCGCCCTCCATCCAGTCCGACGCCGCCTTCACCAGCGAGCGCAGGTAGCGGTTCAGCGGCTCGCGCGCGATGCGTTCGGCGGTCTGCTGGTCCTGGTGGCAGAACATGTGGAATGCCAGCATCACGGTGCCGGCTCCGGCATGGCCCGCGCGACGGCGCGCCTCACGATACAGGCCGATCAGCTCCGCCATCGCACCACCGGCCATCGGGATCGCCATGACGCCGTGCCCCGCCGCCCCGGCGCGCTCGAACGACTCATTCGTCGCCAGCGCGGCGACATAGAACGGCGGACGCGGTCGCTGCGTCGGGCGTGGCAGCGAAGTGACGTTGCCGAAGCTGTGGAAGCGCCCGTTGCTGCTGACGTTCTCCTGTTCGAGCAGCAGCCGCACCTGCTCCATGCCTTCGTCGAAACGCGTGCGGCTCTCGTCGAGCTTCACGCCGAAGCGGGCGAACTCGTGCGGCAGGAAGGCGCGAGCGAAGCCGATGTCGAGCCGCCCGTCGCACAGCGCATCGAGCATCGCCAGTTCGCCGGCCAGCTTCAGCGGGTTGTTGAATGCCGGCAGCACAGCGCCGGTGACCAGCCGCGCACGCTTCGTCACCTGCGCGGCGGCGGCGAGGAACACCACGGGATTGGGGCTGTAGCCGCCATAGGGCTGGAAGTAGTGCTCGACGGTGCGCACGTGGCTGTAGCCGTAGCGGTCGCACAGTCCGACCAGCGCCAGGGCCTCCTGCCAGTAGTCGCGTGCCGACTTCTGCTCGGGTCCGATGTCGGGGAAGAACTGGATGCCGACCTGCATCACTTGCTCCCGTGATTGCCGATGCGGTCCATAAGCGCCATCAGCACGCCCACCACGCCGATGGCGAGCAGGATCGCGAGCTGCAGCACCGCGTCCTCCTTCCGGATTTCGCCGATGTGCACGAAGGTCTCCAGGATCAGGATTGCGGCGATGGTGACGACCGACCCGATCAGTTTGAGCTTCACCGCACTGAAGTCGAGGCCGGCGAGCCACGCCGGACGCTCGCCTGCGTGTCCCTCAAGCAGGCGGCCGACGAAGTTCTCCCAGCCGGCGAAGATCACGATCACCACCAGGTTGGCGACCAGCGTCAGATCCACCAGGGTCAGCACCGCATAGATCGTCTCGTTCGATGACTGGCTGGGTAGGTTCGGCACGGTCCGGATCAGCACCTGGACGAACTTGGCGACGACCAGCAGCAGGCCGCCGAGCAGACCGAGATACAGCGGCGCCATGATCCAGCGTGCCGCGAGCATAACGCGGCCGAGATTGCGGCGGATGCGTTGCTCGATGACGCTCAGCGTATCGTCACTCACCCGGCAGCGCCGCCGTCCATGCCTCGTCTTGGGGATTGTCCCAGACGGCGGAGAGGCTGGCGACCTGCGCGTCCATCAGATTACGCCACTCCCCCGCCCCTGGCGTCCACGCAGGACAGTACGAAATCCAACGCCTCGCGCGCGCGGCTCAGGCAGCAGCTTGGCCTGCTCATAGACCTGCTCGGCAACGGTCATGCGGACCTCCGATGCTACGCCGCCTTCGCCATCCCGCGCAGCACGTAGTGCAGGATGCCGCCGTGCTGGTAATAGGCGACCTCGTCCACCGTATCGATACGGCAGGTCACCGGCACCGTGTCCACCTTGCCGTTCGGCCGATGGATCACCAGCGACAGGTCCATCCGCGGCTTGATGCTGGTGAGCCCGGTGATGTCGATCAGCTCTTCTCCAGTGATGCCGAGTGACTTGCGGTCCATGCCCTCCTTGAAGACCAGCGGCAGCACGCCCATCCCCACCAGGTTCGAGCGATGGATGCGCTCGAAACTCTCGACGATCACCGCCTTGATGCCCAGCAGCAGCGTGCCCTTCGCGGCCCAGTCGCGCGACGATCCAGTGCCGTATTCCTTGCCGCCGAACACCACCAGCGGCACACCTTCCGCCTTGTAGCGCATCGCCGCATCGAAGATCGGCATCTGCTCGCCCGACGGCAGGTGCTTCGTCATGCCGCCTTCCACGCCCTGCACCATCTCGTTGCGGATGCGGATGTTTGCGAAGGTGCCGCGCATCATTATCTCGTGGTTGCCGCGCCGCGCGCCGTAGCTGTTGAAGTCCTTCTGCAGCACCTGCCGCTCCAGCAGGTAGTCGCCGGCGGGCGATACCTTGCGGATGGAACCCGCGGGGCTGATGTGGTCGGTGGTGATCGAGTCACCCAGCTCCGCCAGGATGCGCGCGCCCTTGATGTCGCCGACCGGCGCGGGCTCCATGCTGATGCCCTCGAAGTAGGGCGGGTTCTTCACGTAGGTAGACCCGTCCGACCAGCGATAGGTCTCGCTGCCGGTGTCCACCTCGATCGTCTGCCACTGCTTCGGACCCTTGGTGACCTCGCCATAGCGCTTCAGGAACTGCTCGCGCGAGAGGTTTCCGGCGACGACGTCGGCGATCTCTTTGTTGGAGGGCCATACATCGCGCAGATAGATCGGCTTGCCATCGTTGCCGGTGCCGAGGGGTGCTGTGGTGATGTCCTCGGTCATCTTGCCCAGCAGCGAGTAGGCCACCACCAGTGGCGGCGACGCGAGATAGTTGGCCCGCACGTTGGCATGCACGCGGCCTTCAAAGTTGCGGTTGCCCGACAGCACCGCTACCCCGACCAGCCGGTTGTCCTCGATCGCATCGACGATCGCATCATCCAGCGGGCCGGAGTTGCCGATGCAGGTGGTGCAGCCATACCCCACCAGGTTGAAGCCGATCGCGTCGAGGTCGGCCTGCAGGCCCGACTTCTCGAGATACTCGGTGACCACCTGCGAGCCCGGCGCCAGCGAGGTCTTCACCCACGGTTTCGGCCGCAGCCCCTTGGCGTGCGCCTTGCGCGCGACCAGGCCGGCGGCCACCAGCACCGACGGGTTCGATGTGTTGGTGCATGAGGTGATCGCCGCGATCACCACGTCGCCGTGGGTGATCTCGTAGTTCTTGCCCTCGACCTTCACCTTGGTGTCCACGTCGTTCGCCGGCACGCCCAGACCCTTGGTCAGCTCTGCCTTGAACGCGGACGAGGCATCCTTCAGCGCCACCCGATCCTGCGGCCGCTTCGG
>DASSRN010000439.1:0-2015 GCA_035701785.1 Acetobacteraceae bacterium
CGCACCTTCGGCAGCCGCGGAGCGATCTGCTCGACCAGCGCGGCGAAGGTGACGTCGAAGAACACATAGCTGGCCTCGGCGTCTTCAAGGATGAAGCGGACCTGATCGGGAAACAGCCGGGGGTTCACCGTGTGCAGCACCGCGCCGCTGCACGTCACGCCGAAGTAGATCTCCACATGCCGGTTGTGGTTCCACGCCAGCGTGGCGATGCGCTCGCTGCGCGTCACGCCCAGGCGAGCAAGCGCGTTGGCGACCCGCTTCGCACGTCGCGCGATCGTGCCCCAGTTGCTGCGATGAAGCGGTCCTTCGACCGAACGGGAGACGATTTCCGTGCCCGCATGATAGCGCTCGGCGTAGTCGAGCAGCGAAGAGATCAACAGCGGCCGCTGCTGCATCAGCCCAAGCATGGAAGTCCGCTCCCTTCAGCCGTGATTTAGTCGGGATCAGACTGCTTCAGGGCTGTGGGATCAAGCGGGCAGCGCTTTCCAGGGCGGCGCGCACGGCGCGAAGCAGATCGTCGTAGGCCACCGGCTTGCGCAGCACCGGGAATACCGCGCTGTCAGGCGCGACCACGTCGTTGTAGCCCGACGTCACGATGATCGGCAGCGCAGGGAAGCGTGCACGGACCTGCGTCGCCAGCTCGATGCCATTGAAGCCATCCGGCAGAACGACATCCGTCAGCAGCAGGTCGATACTTTGTGGGTCAGCTGCAAGCCGATCGAGGCCCTTGCGAGCGCGGTCCACCACCTCAACGTCGAAGCCCATGGACCTGAGCGTCTGTGCCGTAACCTCGGCGACCTGTGCGTTGTCCTCGACCACAAGGATGCGTCCGCCGATATCTGCCGCTGCGGTGGCGTCGCCGTCGTCCGCCGCCCCGGGCAGCGATTTCAGACTGCGCGGCAGACGGAGTGTGACCACCGTGCCGGCGCCTGCCGGACTGTCGATTTCAACCGTGCCGCCGGACTGCCTGGCGAAGCCGTAGACCTGGCTCAGGCCCAATCCGGTTCCGACGCCCGGCTCCTTGGTGGTGAAGAACGGATCGAAGACCTTGGCAACGATATCGGGCGGAATCCCCGTTCCCGAGTCGCGCAGCGCGATCGCCACGTGCTCATCCCCAAAGCTTGGGTCGCCTCGCATGACGTTGTGCGTCTCGATGGCGAACACGCCGCCCTGCGGCATCGCGTCCCGGGCATTCGCCGCGATGTTCAGCATCGCGATCTCCAGTTCCGCGATGTCCACCTCGACCAGCCACAAGTCATCCTGTCCAGCGACGCGCAGCTCGATGTCGCCGCGCAGCGATGCGCGCAGCATCTCGGCCATCCGTGGCATTTCGACGCGAAGGTCGATCACCTGCGGCGTGCCGGTATGGCGGCGCGAGAACGACAGAAGCTGCCGCGTCAGTGCCGCGCCGCGTCTGGCGGCGTTCAGGATGTTGTCCATGTGGCGGGGGATATTGCCGGTCGGCCGGCGGCGCGCCAGTTCGGCATTGCCACCGATCACCGCGAGCAGGTTGTTGAAGTCATGCGCGACGCCGCCGGTGAGCTGGCCGACTGCTTCCATCTTCTGCGCCTGGCGCAGCTGCGCCTCCAGCTGCTCGCGCTCGGTGATGTCGCGCGCCGACGTGATGATGAAGCGGTTGCCGTACTCGTCCTGACCCGGCACCGGCACGAACATCACATCCACGATCGTGGTGTGGCCGGCCATTGTGCGACGGGCGATGTAGCGTTGCGGCTGGCCAGTGCGCAGGCACTCGCGCAGGTGATGCATGGGGACCTGCGCCGGCTCGGCGCCGAGTATCTCTTCCGGTGTGCGCCCGATCACCTGGTCCCGCGCCAGGCCATACGCTGCCTCACAGGCCGGATTGATATCGGCATAGACGATGCGTCCGTCCGGCAAGGCACGCTGGAAGGTCAGCCAGTCACGCGAATTGACGAAGAATGTCTGCAGCTGGGCACGGCTTGACGCCAGCTGCACGGCACGGTGGTCGGCCTGCTGCCCGAGGCTTTCGTTCAGTG
>DASSRN010000440.1:0-4309 GCA_035701785.1 Acetobacteraceae bacterium
GGATTGCGCAGATCGAGGTAGAAAGTACCCACCTGCGGCGTGAGCAGCAGCCCCTTGTATACGACAGTACGTGTCGAAAACGATGGCATGTAAAGCTGGCTGAGACCCGGCAGATGCCGCGCATCCTCGAGCCCGCGGACATTGTTCAACGTTTGCTTGCGGATGGTCAGGATCTTGCGTTCGAACGCGTCCTGGTCCTTCACCCTGGGGCTCGCGACGACAATCGCCTGGCGGATCACCGGCATCGTTTCGATGACGCGCTGACCGAGGCCGGTTGTGTCGGTGGGCACATCGCGCCAGCCAAGCAGCGACTGGCCCTCGGCAGCGATGTAGTGCTCGAACAGCCGGATGGCGAATTCCCGTGCCCTGTCGTCCTGCGGCAGGAAGCACATCGCGACGGCGTAGCGCCCGACCGGCGGCAGCGCCAGGTCGTGCTGTTCGGCCCAGTCACGCAGCAGGCGATCTGGCATCTGGATCAGGCAGCCGGCGCCGTCGCCGACAAGTGGGTCGGCCCCGACCGCGCCACGATGATCGAGGTTCACCAGGATCTGCAGCCCGCGGCGGATGATTTCGTGCGACTTTCGGCCTTTGATGTTGACGACGAAGCCCACGCCGCACGAGTCGTGCTCGTTGCGAGGATCGTATAGTCCTGGTCCCGCCGGGGATCCCATCATCGTGCCTACAACCGCCTCCATTGCGCGAACGTGGCTTTGCAGCCCGCTCGTCGGGGCGGACCACAAACGGCCAGTCTAACCCGCAGTTTGCTGCGGTGCAACGACGGAGGCGGATGCCGTACCGGGGAGGAGGCCGGCCGGCTCGCGGTCAGGCGGCGCGGGCGCGCTTGCCGCGAGCGGCTGTGCGGGGTGCGCGGCGCTTGGCTGGGGCACGTTCTTCCGAATCCGACGACTTGCGCCCGAGCCCGATCTTCTTGGCCAGCGAGGACCGTACCTTGGCGTAATTGGGGGCGACCATTGGATAATCCGCCGGCAATCCCCACCGGGTGCGGTATTGCGCCGGCGTCATCTTATAGGCGGTCATCAAATGACGCTTCAGCATTTTCAGCTTCTTGCCGTCTTCCAGACAGACGATGAAGTCTGGCTTCACCGACTGCTTGACCGGCACCACCGGCACGGGTTTCTCCGGCTGCACCGGCGCCTGACCGACCCCGCGCAGTGTCTGGTAGACCTTCTCGATCAGGCCAGGCAGAGCATCGGTCTGTACCGAATTATGCTCCACATGCGCGGCCACGATCTGCGCGGTCAGCCTCAGAACCGTCTCTGACGACTCGGCGTCGGCCATCTTTAAAGCCTCTGGCAGTGACTGATCTCTACTAAAGCATTATTGCGAACTTTACCAGACGGATGTTCTGTTGCCTTGGCCAATGTTACGAAGCCGCAGTCGGCCCCGACGCAACAGGCTTCAGTTGACACCGGACAAGCCTTGAACGGCAGATTGCCGATCGCGTCACGATCTGTCTCAATTCGCGGCACGGCCGATCGCGAGGTCTACCAGGATGCGCCTGCTGCCCGCTCTGTTCACGAGTCTCATTGCCTTGACGCACGCGGCGCAGGCACAGCAGGGGGAGATTTTGCGCATCGGCGTAGCCGACGATCCGGACCTGCTCGATCCGACATTCTCGCGCACTTATGTCGGCACGGTGGTGATGACGGCGCTGTGCGACAAGCTGTTCGACTTTGATGCCAAACTGAACATTGTTCCGGTGCTGGCGACCGACTATAAGTGGACTGACAGCAAAACCCTGACGATACGGCTGCGTGACGGAATCCACTTCCATAATGGCGAGGCGTTCGGCGCCGAAGCGGTGAAATACTCCCTGGAGCGTCACCTGAACGCCAGCGGCAGCTTCCGGCGCAGCGAAATCGGTGCGATGGACCACGCCGAGGTGGTCGATCCTCTGACCGTGCGGGTGGTGATGAAGCAGGCGTTCTCGCCGTTCGTCGCCGTGCTGACCGATCGTGCGGGAATGATGCTGCCACCGAAGGCGACGGAAACCGCAGGCAAGGATTTCGGCCTGCATCCTGTGTGCACCGGGCCGTTCCAGTTCGTCGAACGGGTGGCGCAGGATCACATCACGCTGCAGCGCTTTGCCGGCTATTGGGAGGCGGCACGCATCCACTATGACCGTGTCAGCTACCGCATCATCCCCGACAGCAGCGTGCGGTTGGCCAACCTCCAGGCCGGCTCGCTGGACCTGACCGCGATCGCGCCGCTCGACGTGGGTGCAGTGGAGCGCGACGCGAAGCTGGCGCTGGTGTCGGTGCCGAGCCTGGGTTACGGCGCGCTTACAATCAATGTGGGTGCGTTCCCGAAGGCGGAGGCGCTGCTCGGCCGTGATGCGCGGGTGCGCCATGCGTTTGAACTCGCACTGGACCGCAACGCGCTCAGCCAGGTGGTGTTCGCCGGCATGTACCAGCCGAACGCGCAGGCGACCTCTGCGCTGAGTCCGCTCTATGTCGAGGAGGTGGCGCCGACCAGGCGCGATGTGGCAAAGGCGCGCGCGCTGCTGAAGGAGGCGGGTGTGGCGACGCCATACCTGGTGCCGTTGGTGGTGTACAACACGCCGCAGGGAGTGCAGACCGGCGAGGTGATCCAGTCGATGGCGGCCGAAGCCGGGTTCGCCGTGCAAGTCAATGCGATGGAGTTCGGTGCGGCTCTGGCGACCGTGCAGCGCGGCGATTACGTCATGACGCTGGGCGGCTGGTCTGGCCTGCTGGATACCGACAGCAACGCCTGGAGCTTCCTGCACACCGGTGGCGCGCTGAACCGTGCCGGCTATGCCAACCCACGCGTCGACGAACTGCTGGACCAGGCCCGCACAGTCAGCGACCTGAGCGCGCGCCGCGCCGCCTATGAAGGCGTTTGGCAGCAGGTGAGCAAGGACCTGCCGATCATCTATCTGTGGACGCCGCGCAACATCGCCGGCGTCAGCAAAAAGGTCGCCGGCTTCTCCCTATTGGCCGACGGGCTGCTGCGCCTGCAGGACGTGGGTCCTGCCCCGTGATCTCGAGCAAAGGAGCCGCCATGCGACGCATCTTCGCCCTGGCCTGCACCGCCTTCATCGGCATCGGCGCTGCGCGCGCCGACACCACGCTGGTGGTGAGCATGGCGGCCGATCCGACCGGGCTCGATCCCGAAGCAGTGCTGAACAACACCTCGGGCTTCGTCATGGCGACGATCTATGACGGGCTGATCCGCTACAAGCCGGGTACGGTCGAGGTGGAACCGGGGTTGGCGCAGAGCTGGGACGTGTCCGCCGATGCGCTGACCTACACGTTCCATCTGCGCCAGGGGGTGAAATACCACGATGGCACGCCGTTCAACGCGCAGGCGATGATCGCCACGCTGGACCGCCAGCTGAAGAAGGACGATCCGAACTACATCGGCAATACGGGGCCGGTGCAGAATTTGGCCGACTTCACCTACGACCCGGTCGCGTCATATCGCGCAATCGACGATAAAACTGTCGAATTCAAGATGAAGGATCCGTCGGCAGCACTGCTCGCCAGCCTGGCGATGGTGTGGAACGGCGTGGTCAGCCCGACGGCGGCGGCGAAGTATGGCAAGGACTTCCGCAACCATCCGGTAGGCAGTGGGCCGTTCATCTTCCGCGAGTGGCGCCAGCGCGACCAGGTCGTGCTCGACGCCAATCCCGACTACTGGAAGGGCAAGCCGAAGGTCGATCACCTGGTTTTCCGCGAGTATCCGGACGCGCAGGCAGCGCTGCTGGCGCTGAAGCGCGGCGAGGTACACATCATGGGGGATGTGGCCACTCCGGTGATCGCCTCGATCCGCGGCGATCCGGCGCTGACCCTGCTGACGCAGCCGGGCCTGGCGATCAACGGTATGGCGATGCCGAACGATGTCGCGCCGTTCACCGACAAGCGGGTGCGCCAGGCGCTGAACTACGCAGTGGACAAGGAAGCGATCAACAAGGCGCTGTATGGCGGACTGGCGACAACGATGGTCTCCCCGCTGCCCGAAGCGCAGTGGGGCTTCGACAAGACGATGACCGGCTATCCGTACGATCCAGTGAAGGCGAAGGAACTGCTGGCGGCGGCAGGGGTGAAGCCAGGACTACGGATCGAACTGCTCGCGTACAGTACACCGCGCGGCTACAACCCGGCCGGCCCCGATTTAGCGGTAGCGCTGCAAGGATATTTCCAGAAGGTCGGCCTTGAAACCGACGTGCGCAAGCTCGACATCGGCGCGTTCCTCGCGCAGGTCCGGTCCGGCAAGTATCAGGGGATGTTCCTGTCCGGGTTCAGCGGGGACAATGGCGATCCGGACA
>DASSRN010000441.1:0-6616 GCA_035701785.1 Acetobacteraceae bacterium
GTTGATGCGAACCTGCACGTTGTGACCCAGGTCGACGAGACGCCGGTAGTGGGTGGCGCCGGACTGCGCCACCCACCTAGTCAGCTGGTCAATAATCGCATCATCGGTCTCGGCTGCGGGGATAAACTGCTCCGGCGGGACGAGGCCCAGGATGGGATCGCGCCAGCGGACCAGGCCCTCGGCATGCGTGACCGCCCGTTTGGGCAGCGAGACGATTGGTTGCAGATGCAACTCCATCTGGCCGGCATCGATCGCTGCGGCAACGTCGCCCGCCGAGATGGCGGGGGGGACTGGCGCTGCCGCTGGCGCGAGGGGCGCCGCGCTGGGCGCCCGCTCGACCATCGCAAGCACGTCGTGCACCTGCGCGGCGCGTGCCGGCTTGCTGATCACCGCTACGATCGCCAGCCCAAGCGCACTGCCGATCTGCTGTGCCGAGGCGAGCACGCGGGCGTCGAAACCGCTGATCAGTACGATCCTGCCTCTGTATCCCACCGCGTGCAGGAAGCGCAGCTGCTCAACCCCGTCGCTTGCGTGCAACTGAAGGTCCAACACGATGGCGGCGGGGGGCGAGGCGCGGACAAGCCGCTGAAATTCACTTTCGTCCGTAATAGCCTCGGCCTGCCAGCCGCGATTTCTCGCAACTGTCGCAACGAAAGTTCCGATAGCTTCGTCATCATCGAGAACGACAAGGCGCATGTTGCGGCTTCAATACCCGAGACGTCACGTCACCATAGAGCGTCAGTCGTCGCAACTCAAACCGAACCGGCTCATTTTGCGACTCACGTAAAAAATTTGTCACGTCGCCATGGCGCGGAAGGCGCCGAGATCGATCTCGTCGGCCGCAATGACATCGACTCCAGCGGAGGCGAGCAGCCCGAGGCATTGAATATCCTCGGCCTGTGCAAGCGTGCGTTGCACTAAGGTGCTCGCAACGGCTGCGGACGTCAGGACGCGTCGGATGTCGTCAGGCAGTGCATCGAACGTGGTAAGGTTGACGAGCAGCATGGCGATGCCGAGCAGATGGCCGGTCAGGCTGACATACCTGTGGTGCGCGTGCAGATCGAAGTTCACCAGATTGGTCAATGGATTTTCCTGCGCATCGACAGTCCGATCGGCCACTGCGCGCGGCAGGTCGGCGACATCGACATAGAGCGGATCGAAGCCGAGCCGCCGGAATGCGGCCTGGTGCTGCGCGTTGTCGAGTGTCCGGAGCCGCAGCCCGACGCAGTCGGACGGGGTGCGGATCGGCCGCACCGCGTTGCTGATGTGGCGGATGCCGTTGTCCCACCATGCCAGCACGCGGTAGTTCGTTGCTGTGGCGATGCTCGCGGCAAGCGATCCTCCGAGATCGCGCCCGAGGTCGGCGAACACCTGGTCGCGCGATACGGCCTGGAATGGCTGGTCGAAGACACCGAGTTGCGGCACGCGCGTGGTGAGATAACTGGAGGCGAAGTAGCAGCCGTCGAGCTCGCCGCTTTCGACCATGGCCAGCAGATCGGCAGCGCGGCGGCCCGTGGCGACGATGTTGTCGGTGACCTTGATCTCCAGTTCGCCGCCCTGGGTGGCTACGCTTTCGCGGAAAGCGTGCAGCCCGCGGGTGTGAACCGAGCGTGGTGGTTGGTAGCCGGCGAAGTGCAGCCATATCATTGGTTGTGTATGGCGCAGTCGGCGCCATGTTGCCATGGTCCGCGGCGATTGGAGGACCTATGGCGTTTCGTCTCCTGTTCTGGCGACGGCCGCGCATCAACGTGGTCGAGATGCATGGGCTGATCGCGCCGCGGCCGGGCGCAGTGAGCATGGGCACCATGGCGCCGCTGATTGAGCGCGCGTTCCGGACTGCGCGCGGATTGCCGGTGATCCTGGACATCGAAAGCCCAGGCGGGTCGCCGGTGCAGTCCGATCTGATCGCAGGCCTGGTCCGTCGCCGTGCCGATGAGTGCAAAGTGCGCGTGCACGCGGTGATCCGCGAGGTAGGCGCGTCGGGCGGCTATTGGCTGGCCTGTGCGGCGGACGAGATCCACGCCAATCCGATGAGCATCGTTGGGTCGATCGGCGTGCGCGGCGGCGGCTTCGGCTTTCCCGACCTGCTGACGCGGTTAGGCATCGAGCGGCGGCTTTATACGGCAGGCACGAACAAGGCGCGGCTTGACCCGTTCAGCCCGGAGAAGCCAGAGGATGTGGCATTCGTACAGGACCTGCTGGATGCCCTGCACGAGCGGTTCAAGGCGTGGGTGCGCGAGCGGAGGGGCACACGGCTGAAGGGCGAGGAGGCGGCGCTGTTCGACGGCAGCTTCATGCTGGGCGAACGGGCGCGGGATGTGGGGCTCATCGATGCGCTGGGCGATATCGACAGTTTGGTGCGTGCGCTGGGTGGTCCGAAGATGAAGGCGCGTGTACTGCGTCCACGGCGGCGCGGGCTGCTGGCTCGGTTGCCGCGGGTCGCGGTGGATGCGCTGATTGATGCGGTCGAGGAGCGCAGCTGGCGGTCGGGCCTGGGGCGGTAGGTTGTCTCGCCGCCGTGGTCGCACAGCCACCAGGCCTCAGAATCTCTTCAGCGACAGCGCATAGCTGCAAGAATTGCTGACCGACGCCTTGGCCGCGATCGCGCCACCGGTGATCTGCCCGGTCAGGTTCAGGATCATCGGGGTATTCCGCCCCGATGAATAGGCACTTTGCGCGCTGCCGGAGAACCGGCCATCGGACGCGACGGCAGTATGGATCACCGCGTTGTTGAAGTGGTGATATTCCAACTGATCGTTGGTCACCACGATCTGGATCGGTGCGGCCTTGGCGCAGGTGGTGGCGTTGTTGCCGTCGGCAGTCAGCTGACCATGGTACGTGCCGTCATACATGCCAGCAGCAGTTGCGGTGTGGGCGCCGAGCAGCAACGCCGTGAACACGGCACAGATACTGCCAGCGCTGCGGAGAGCAGTTCCAGCCATCGATCACCTCATGAATACAACTTCGGCTCTGTTACAGAGCCTAGTTCATGATGAAGATGCTATATTTCTAGGTCACAATGGTTGGAATTTGCAAGCAAAAAGCAAAGCCCAAAGGGCCCTGTACTAGTGACAGGTGCCCTCGGGCGTTATCCTTGTCTGTGAGCGCCTTGCTCGGCTGCTTATTGATTCGACAGGGTAATATTGACGCCTCCTGGCGCGAGTGTCAGACGAACTCCCTGGGCCGTTGAGACGCCGTCGATCACTACGCCGTTCTGGTTGCGCAAATTGGTCACCGAGCCGCCGCCAGCGACAGTCGCGCCTGCCGAGATCGAAACATAGTTGCCACTGAAGTCTGAGATGTTGCGAAGATTGTGCACCTGTCCCGTTCCGGTGACGCGCGAAATTCCGACGTCGACGACCGACAGCCCATCCATACGGAACGGATATTGCCGTCCTTGGTAAGTCAGCGTTCCGTTGCCCCATTGGAAACCGATTCCAATGGCCACCGCACCACCGCTGAAGCTGATCGTGCCTTCGGTTGGACTGACGTTGGCAGAAGCGGCTGGAGGCGCGGGCTGTTGTGTTGAGCACCCCACCAGGCAACCAACGCTCAACGCAAGGACAGCAGCAGTCTTCAACGAGTGCATGATCCCTCCCTCACTTCGCTTATGCGCTCCATCTAAGTCAGGCACGTGATCAACGCAACCTGCAAAAGTTATGTGAAGCGCTGACCGCGGCTCCTCTTATCCTCGTCCGATGAATGGCATCTTGGTCGCCATGATGGTGACGAACTGTACGTTCGACTCCAGCGGCAGGTTAGACATGAACAGGATCTGCTGTCCGACATGGTTCACGTCCATGCGCGGCTCGACTGCCATCTGACCATAGGGCTGCATCTGCCCATTGGTGGTGCGCGCAGTCAGCGGCGTCGCTGCGTTGCCGATATCGATCTGGCAGCAGCAGATGTCGTAGTGCCGGCCGTCAAGCGAGATCGACCTGGTGAGGCCGGTCACCGCGTGCTTGGTCGCGGTGTAGGCGCATGAGCCGACGCGCGGCACATGGGCCGAGATCGAGCCGTTGTTGATGATGCGGCCGCCCTGCGGCGACTGGTCGCGCATCATGCGGAACGCGGCATTGGCGCACAGGAACATCGCGTTCAGGTTCACGTTCACCACACGCGACCACATCTCGTAGGTGAAGTCGCCGAAGTTGGTGGTGGGCGTGCCGCCGCCGGCGTTGTTGAACAGCATGTCGAGCCGGCCGAAGTTCGATCTGATCTGCGCGAACAGGTTGTCCACCTGCGCGGGGTCCGTCACGTCGGTGGGCACCACGAGCGCGCGGCCGGCCGTCTTCATGCCGGCGGTCTCCTCCAGCATTTCCTTGCGCCGGCCGGCGAGTGCGACCGACCAGCCGTCGTTCATCAGCGCCAATGCCGAGGCGCGTCCGATGCCGGTGCCCGCACCGGTGATGACGGCGAAACGGTCTGCCATGGTGTCTGTCTCCCCTGGGCCTGATGCGCCAGCATTGCGGAGGCGGGAGGATGGTGCAAGCTAGGCCGTAGGGAGGGCTTAGCATGCGCTTCGCTGCGATCGGACTGGATCACCGGCACATCTACGACCTGACGCAGGATCTGCTGGACGAAGGCGCGGAGTGCGTCGGCTACAATCCCGACACTACCGATGCGCGCGTGCTGGCGGGCTTCCGCAAGCGCTTTCCGCAGGTGCCGCAGTCGGAGACGATGCGGTTGATGGAGGATCCCTCGATCGACTTCGTGGTGATCGCGGCGCGGCCGTGCGATCGCGCCGACCTGGCGATCGCGGCGATGCAGCGCGGCAAGGACGTGATGGTCGACAAGCCCGGCGTCACCACGGTGGAGCAGTTGGCTGCGGTGGAGCGTGCGGTGCGCGAGACCGGGCGCATCTGGTCGGTCTGTCTGGGACGGCTTGCATCGCCCACGGTGCAGGAGGCGCTGCGCATCGTGCGATCGGGCGAACTGGGGCGGCTGGTGCACACCACGTCGCTTGGTCCGCATCGGCTCAACCGTGCGCTGCGGCCGGCGTGGTTCTTCGATACGCCGGCCTATGGCGGAATCATCAACGATATCGGCGTGCATTCGATCGACCAGTTCCTGGCGTTCGCGGAAGCCGATGACGCGGAGATCGTGTCGTGTACGGTGGGCGCGTTCGGCACCGAGCCGCCGGGCTTCGAGGATTTTGCCGAACTGGTGCTGGCGACGCCGGCGGTGCGCGGCTATATCCGGCTCGACTGGTTCACACCGGATGGTCTGCCGACCTGGGGCGACGGACGATTCTTCGTGGTCGGCACCGAGGGCACGCTGGAATTGCGCAAGAACCTCGACATCGAGGGACGCGAAGGCACCGATCACATGTTCGTCGCCAGCAAGACGGCGACGCGCTACATCGATTGCAGCAAGCTGCCGGTGCGATACTACCGCGATTTCCTGCACGACATAGCGCAACGCAGCGAGACGGCGATGCCGCAGCGACAGACGTTCGCGGTGTGCCGCCTCGCGCTGCAGGCGCAGTCGAAGGCGACGCGCTATACGGCGCGACGCCGGTGATCGGCGTCTCGGTCATCGGGCTGGGGAACGCGCTGCAGCCGCATGCGCGTAGCCTGGTCGATCTCGCTGAGCGCGTGCGCGTGGTTTGGGCGGCGGCGAGCAGTGTGGCGCGGCTGAAGGATGTCGGCGACCGCTACGGGTTCCCAACCACGACCGATGTCACGCGCGCGATCGAGGATCCGGCGGTGGACGCGGTGCTGGTGCTGACGCCGGCGAACGCGCATCTGCCGATCGCCGAAGCGGCGTTCGCCGCCGGCAAGCACGTGCTGTGCGAGAAGCCGCTCGAGGTTTCGATCGCGCGCGGCGAACAGCTGATCGCGGCGGGGCGGCGCGCGGATCGGCGCCTGGGCATCTGCCTGCAACATCGCTTCCGTCCCGGCAGCCAGCGGCTGCGCCAGGTACTGCAATCGGGGATGCTGGGCGAGGTGCAGGCGGCGACGCTGATGGTGCCGTGGTGGCGGCCGCAGTCGTATTACGACGAACCTGGCCGCGGCGTGCTGGCGCGCGACGGGGGCGGCGTGCTGATCACCCAGGCGATCCACTCGCTGGACCTGTTCCGCTGGCTGCTTGGCATCGAGCGCGTCGAGGCGGCGCAGGTGCGCACCACGGCGTTGCATCGCATGGAAAGCGAGGACTATGCCGCGGCGCTGCTGCGCCTGGGCAATAGTGCTGTAGGCACGATGGTGGGCACCGTCGCGGCGTATCCTGGCAGTCCCGAGTGGCTACACATCATCGGCAGCCGCGGCACGGCGCGCATGGATGGCGGCAACCTGCGGCTCGCGCTGCTCGACGGCAGCGAGGAGGTGTTCACCGACACTGCCGGCACCGGCAGCGGCGCCAGCGTGATGGCGTTCTCGCATGATGCGCATCGCGCGGTGCTGAGCGATTTCCTCGACGCGATCGAGCAGGGGCGTGACCCTGCGGTTCCCGGCGAGGAGGCGCTGGCGACGCAGCGCGTGATCGATGCAATCCTGGAGAAGGGGAGGGGATAGATGCAAGACCTGCTGCCATTGGCGGAGAAGCTGGGCGCGCGGCTGAAGGAGCGCGGCGATACGATCGCGATCGCGGAGTCATCGACGGGTGGTCTGATCTC
>DASSRN010000442.1:0-4310 GCA_035701785.1 Acetobacteraceae bacterium
ATGCCCTCGACATGCACAGCATCGAACGCCACCGGCCGGCCGAACGCCAGCGCCGCCAGGATCGCCAGCTTGTGCGCCGCATCCACGCCGTCGATGTCGAACGACGGATCGGCCTCGGCGTAGCCCAGCTTCTGCGCATCGACGAGCACTTCGGCGAACTCGCGGCCGCGCTCGCGCATCTGGGTGAGGATGTAGTTGCAGGTGCCGTTGAGGATGCCGGCGATGCGCAGGATGCGGTTTGCCGCGAGCCCCTCGCGCAGGGCCTTGATCACCGGGATGCCCCCGGCCACCGCCGCCTCGAATGCCAGCGGCACCCCGCGCTCTTCCGCCGTGGCGGCCAGCGACGCGCCGTGCACCGCCAGCATCGCCTTGTTCGCTGTGACCACCGGCTTGCCGCCGGCCAGCGCCGCCTGCACCAGCGAGCGTGCCGGGCCGTCGGATCCGCCGATCAGTTCCACGACGACGTCCACCGCCGGATCGGCGGCGAGCGCCACCGGGTCCTCGTACCAGCGGAGCCCGGACAGCGACACACCGCGGTCGCGCGCACGGTCACGCGCTGACACCGCTGTCACGGCGATGGGACGGCCGGCGCGCGCCGTCACCACATCGGCGTTGTCGCGCAGCAGCTTCAGCACGCCGGCGCCGACGGTGCCCAGTCCGGCGACCGCGACCGAAAGCGGCCGCGTCATGGCGCGGGACATGAGAGGCTGGAGAAAAGGCTCATGTGGCGGTTCCCGATGGCTGCTTCAGCCGCAGCATAGCAGCGATCGTTCCGCGATACTCAACAGACGAGCGATGCCCACTCCGCAAGTGTGTCACAGGGAGATGCCGTGCTGCCGTGCCAGTGTCTCAAGCTTAGGCAGCAGAGGCTTCAAGTCCTGGGCGATTGTGACGAAGAGGGTCGAATCATCGATGCCGAAATAGCCATGCACAATGCGATTCCGCACGGCAGCAATTGTGGTCCATGGGATGTCCTGGTGAGCCGATTTCAACTGGTCCGGCAGGTGCCGTACCGCTTCCCCCAGTATCTCATACGCGCGCATCACGGCGTAGCGGGTTTTCTCGTCGGCAAGATACTCGTCAAGTGTCATCGTGCCGACAAACCGCATGATAGACCGGCACGCCTGGACCATGTCATTCAGAAAATCGCGGTAGTCGCGAGCAGCCGTCACAGAGTGACTGCCTCGGCGCGGACGCGCTCGCCCATATAGCGTTTGAGCGCCGCCGCCGAGACCAGGTCGACGCGTAACCCGGTGATTTCCGCGAGCCTTTGCTCCAGCGCCAGGAACGACGAGACCGGAATCGGCTCTGTGAATTCAACGAGGATGTCGAGATCGCTATTCAGCTGCGCATCATCGCGGACCCGCGAACCGAACAGCGCGAGCGAGTGAATGGGCCACTGATGCCGCAGGTTCGGCAGGGCTTTGCGCAACAATCTGATGATGTCGCGGGTCTGTATCATAAGTGTCGGGTGCACCCTGGCAATCCGGCATCGCCTGTGCCGTACGCGTCTGCCGATTTTTTACCACGGAGGCGAGGCACCGCCATTTCCGCCTCAGACTACAATATTCTTCGGCACATCCCGGAATGGCCGGTCGTTGTCGGTGCGCGGTTCCTTCGGCATCCCCAGCACGCGCTCGGAGATGATGTTGCGCTGGATCTCGTCGGTGCCGCCGGCGATCGAACCCGCCGGCACGCTCACCAGGATCTCCGCGATCACCCCGCCCATCGCACTGTCCTCGCCGGTCAGCATCGCGTCCGCGCCGCTGATCAGCGTGTGTACCCGCGCCGCGGCGCGTGCCACGTTGCTCGACACCAGCTTGCCCAGCGAACCCTCCGGCCCCTGCGGCCGCCCCTGCATCTGCGCTGCCCGCGCGCGCAGCGCCGTCCACTCCGCCGCCTTCGACATGGTCAGCAGCCTGGCGATCTCCTGCCGCACCACCGGATCGCTTGCCCGTCCGGTCGCCTTGGCGCGTTCCACGACGAGGTCCACCCGCCCGGCGCGCTGCGGATACCATTTGTACGGCTCCATGACGGTGGCGTTCTCTGCCCGCTCTTCGTCATAGACCCGCCCCGGCCGGTCCGAAGACTGCCCCCAGCGCCCGATGCCGTCGGCGCCGCGCCGTTCATGCATCAGCGTTGTCGTCGCCACCGCCCAGCCACGCCCCACTTCTGACACCAGGTTCTCCGGCGGCACTTCCGCGTCGGTGAAGAACACCTGGTTGAAACTGGCATGCCCGTTCATCTGCCGCAGCGGCCGCACCTCGACGCCGGGCTGGTGGATGTCGAGCACGAAATACGACAGCCCCTGGTGCTTCGGCCTGTCCCAGTCGGTGCGCGCCAGCAGCAGGCCCCAGTCGGCATGGTGCGCCGACGTCGTCCACACTTTCTGGCCGTTGATCACCCAGCGGTTGCCCTTGAACTCGGCGCGCGTCATCGCGCCGGCAAGATCGGAGCCCGAGCCAGGCTCGGAGAACAACTGGCACCAAGTGTCCTCGCCGGTCAGGCTGCGCCGCAGGTAGCGGCGCTTCTGATCATCCGACCCGTGCACCAGCAGCGTTGCCGCTGCCAGTCGGCGGATGCCGGTCTTCGCCACGCCGACCGCGCCGATGCGCCGCATCTCCTCCTCGACCACGCGCTCCAGCGCCATCGGCAATTCGCGGCCGTACCAGTCCTTCGGCCAGGACGGCACGCCCCAACCGCTGTCGATCAGCATGTTGCGCCATTCGATCAGGCCACGATCGGGGCTCCAGTTCGCCTCGAGCCAGGCGCGCACTTCTTCACGGACGGAGGCTTCGGTCGGTTCGCTCATCGTCATACTCCCCACGCCCGCATCATCAGCTCGCGGTGATACGTCGGATCGCCCAGGAACACCTCGGAACTCTTCGCGCGCTTGAACCACAGATGCGTGTCGTTGTCCCAGGTGAAGCCGATGCCGCCGTGGATCTGGATCGTGTGTATGGCCGTCTGCATATACGCATCCGCGGCGCACGCCTTCGCCAGCGAGGCGATCGCCGGCAGCTCCGCATCGTCCTCGGCGGCCGCCTGCGCCGCGGTGTAGGCGGCCGACTTCGCCAGCTCCACGTCGCACAGCATGTCGGCCTGCTTGTGCTTCATCGACTGGAACGAGGCGATGGCGCGGCCGAACTGCACGCGCAGGTTGGCATAATCCAGCGCCGACTGCCGCAGCCGCTCCGCGCCGCCCACCATCTCATTGGCAAGGCACGCCGCCGCCTGCATCATGGTGCGCGCGAACGGTGCTGCACCGCCGCCGTCCTCGCCCAGCAGCGTCGCCCCGACGTTGCGGAACTCCAGACGCGCCAGTTTGCGCGTCGGGTCCACCACCTTCAGCGCGCGCCGCGTCAGCCCCGGTGCATCGCCCGGCACGGTGAAGAACGCCAGGCCCTTGTCGCTGTTCGCCACCACGACGATCAGGTCCGCGGTATGGCCATCCACCACGAAACTCTTCACCCCATCGAGCCGATACGCGTCTCCCGCCCCTGTCGCCCGCATCTCGATGCTGTCGCCGTTGGCATCCCAACGTCCGTTCGGCTCGGTGAAGGCCAGCGTCGCGATCGTGTCGCCGGAGGCGATGTCCGGCAGCAGCGCGCGCTTCTGCGCCTCGGTGCCGGCATTCATGATCGCGGTCGCCGCCAGCGCGATCGAGCCGAAATACGGCGCGCACAGCAGCGCGCGTCCCATCTCCTCCAGCACGATGCCAAGCTCGACGAAGCCGAAGCCCTGGCCGCCGTAGGCCTCCGGGATGTGCACCGCGGTCAGGCCAAGCTGCTGGTTCAACTCCTGCCAGCCGGCGCGATCCCAGCCCGCGTCGGTCTCCATCAGACGCCGCACCACGGTGGTGGGCGATTTCTCCTCGAGGAAGCGGCGCAATACCGATCGGAACTCTTCCTGCTCGGAGGTGAAGCTGAACTGCATGCGGTTCTCCGTCTACGATCTCAGGCGGAAGCGCTGGACCTTGCCGGTCTGCGTCTTCGGCAGCGCGTCCAGGAATCGCACCGAACGCGGATACTTGTAAGGCGCGATCGTCGCCTTCACATGGTCCTGCAGGCGCAGCCGCGTTGCGTCGTCGGGCGTCACGCCGTCGGCCAGCACCACGTGCGCCTGCACGATCTGGCCGCGCTCCGCGTCCGTTGCACCGACCACCGCGCATTCCGCGACGTCGGGGCTGGTCAGCAGCGCCGCTTCCACCTCGGGTCCGGCGATGTTGTAGCCGGCGGAGATGATCATGTCGTCGGAACGGGCAGCGAAATGAAAATACCCTCGCGGATCGCGCACGAACGAATCGCCGG
>DASSRN010000443.1:0-14448 GCA_035701785.1 Acetobacteraceae bacterium
CCGATGCGTTCTCGCTGAGCATCGTCTTCCAGTACAGGCGATGCCGGTCATCTGCGTAGTCAACTACTTCGAGCTTACTCACGTCGATCGGCTTGCCCTGGTACAGCACGAGATAGTTTGGTTGCGGCAGGTAGATGTTGCGCTCCGCCTGCCGAAGCGGACGCCCCGCCGCATCGTGTGCCAGCGGCACCAGCACGCCACCCAGGTAGTCGTTCATGAACTGGATCGTCCTGGCGACATCGACCCGCTGCACGAACCGATCGAAGCCGATCGGCAGGAGTCGCGCATAACGGAACACCACCGCATCACCTACGTACCGCCATGCGAGTTCGGGAGAAGCTTGTGCTGCCGCTTCAGCCATAGGCTCAAGCTGCCGCAGTTCGTCCACCAGCGAGTCGAATGCTGCATCCGTGGCACAACTCAGATCCAGGCCCAGCGACACTGCCTGCCGGCGCAACGCATCCTTGTCGAACAGCACGCGATAGGAGTTCATCATGGCGTCGACCCAGGCCAGCAGACCGTTGACCAGCGCCAGCAGCCATTGGCTGGACGGCGCGGCAAAGTATTCTGCCATCGCTGTGTTCAGTCGCGCATCCACCGGGTTCTTCAATGGGAACAGCGCCGGGTCGACGCGCTGCAGCCACGGTTCGACAAGGCGACTGAGCGTCTCAGCCTGCAAACTGGCGCGCGTTGCGTACAACGACGATGGCGGAACGTTCTCCCAGCTGATGTACGGGTCGAGTGGTCCTGCTACGATATAGCGTTGCGGCCGGGGGTGCGTCTGCACGATGCGTGCGAACGTCGGCGATACCTTGGGGTCCAGCCCCATCTTGCGCGCGCCCATCTCATCCGCCAGCACGATGTCAGTCGCGGCGATGATTGTGCCGGTTTCGATCGCCAGCGGTGCGCGACGCCCGCCGGGACCATGCGCCGCCACGATCGCATCGATCAGGCAGAACCCGACCGGGGCCGCTTCCAGCAGCGCCGCGACCACATCGCCAGGATGACGGCGCCGGCGG
The DNA here is from genome assembly GCA_035701785.1 of Acetobacteraceae bacterium. GTDB lineage: Bacteria > Pseudomonadota > Alphaproteobacteria > Acetobacterales > Acetobacteraceae > JAMXLO01. The sequence continues at coordinate 1,020 of DASSRN010000443.1, forward strand.
TAGTGGAGGTCTTTGTCGATCAGCGGCAGCACGCCGATCAGCGTGTCCAGGCACAGCGCGTAGCCGGAAGCCTCGTCCGTCCGGCTCTTGCTGAACACGATGCGCAGGTCCGCCGCGAGCCAGTGCCGCGAAACCGTGCAGCCATGCAGCGCCCCCGCCGCGCCGAACGCGCCATCCACCTGATCGTCCGCCAGATCGACAATGTCATAGGCACGCTGCTGCGGCGTAACGTAGCGGTAGCCGAGAAGCTCTGTAAGCGCGTAGAGATCGCGGTTCTCGGCCCATAGTGCGCTGCTGTCCGCCGCGCCTGCCACCGCTACATTTTCGAACCCTCGGTCATGCAGCGCATCGATCAGCGCTTCGACCAGTGCGGGATCCGTGGCCGTAGGCGAGCGTACACCGAACGCCGACAGTTCGGGCCTGATGACGATACGGCATTCGCGTCGCGCGGAACGCGAGCGCCGGTGTCCGAGCAGCGCCCACAGGCTGGCACGATCCAGCGCAGCCGCGAGCTTTTCCGCCGCTGACAGGCCATCGTCGTCCACGATGGCGACAGCGCACGCGTCCGCTTCGGGCATGCGGTCAGCCTAGCAACTTCCGCGCGCGGCGGGCAAATTGCGGTCCGGACAAGTGGATAGACAAAGGGCACAGCATGCTGCGGACGGGAGCGCAATATCTCGATTCCCTGCGCGATGATCGCCAGGTCTGGATCAATGGCGAGCGCGTGGCCGACGTCACCACGCACCCGGCGTTCCGTCCCATCGTGTCGCTGCGCGCCCGGCTCTACGACATGGCGCACGAGGCGCAGCACAGCGCGGCGATGTCCTACCTTGACGATGCCAGCGGCGAGCGCTGCAACCTGGCTCTGAAGCTTCCCAAGACGCAGCAGGACTGGCACGACAAGCGGGCCTATGTCGACACGCAGCTGAACGAGGTCGGCGGCGTGGTGGTGCGGGTAGGCGACGAAACCATCGGTGAGCTGTGGTCGCTGTGGGACGGCAAGGCGGTGCTGGACGAGATCGACCCGCAGTTCGGCGCCAATGTCGAGCGCCATATCATGCGCGCGCTCACCGCCGATCCGTTCCACGTGTCGGCGAACACCGACCCGAAGGGCGATCGCTCAAAGCGCCCGCAGGATCAGGACCCAGACATGCTGCTGCACGTGGTGAAGGAGACCGATGCCGGCATTGTCGTGCGCGGCGCCAAGTACGAGACCGCCGCGGCATACGCGAACCAGGCGTTCGTCAAGCCGACGATCGCCAACTGGGGCGACGACAAGCTGTCGGACTACGCCGTCGGCTTCATCGCCGATATGGGCTGGCCCGGCATGAAACACATCTGCCGCACCGGCTTCGCTGGCCGCGCACCCGAGGCGGACTATCCGCTGTCGAATCGCTTCGACGAAGTGGATACGCTGATCGTGTTCGATGATGTGCTGGTGCCGTGGGAAAACGTACTGTTCTATCGCCACACGCGCGCTGCAACGTTCATCCGTGCCACGCTGCATCGCTATTCGGCGTTCCCTTATACGCAGCGCATCCTGTACCTGGCGGATATGCTGATCGGTGCGGCGCTGTTCAATGCGCGGCAGACCGGGTTGGACAAGCAGCAGGCGGTGCGCGAGAAGCTGGCGGAGCTGGCGTGCTATCGCGAAGGCATCAACGCCCATCTCACCGCGTCGATTGCGATGGCGCAGCCCAGCCCGGCGGGACTGCTGATGCCCAACCAATCGCTGCTGTTCACTGGTCGGGTGCATGCGTGCACGAAGCTGCCGGCGATGATGCATCTCGCGCGTGAGCTGTGCGGCGGGCAGATCTGTGTCACCCCGGACTTCGCTGCGTTCGCCGATCCGGAAACGGCACCGTGGCTGGAAAAGTTCTATACGGTAAACGACGCATGGAGCGCCGACGATCGGCGTCGGCTGCTGGCATTCGCGCGCGATCTGCTGAACTCGGACTATGCCGGCCACCGGCTGACCTTCGAGCTGTTCGCGCAGTCGCCGCCCTATGCGCACCTGAATGCGGTGTACATGAACTTCGACTTCGACACGGCGCTACGGTTCGTGCAGCGCTCGGCAGGGCTGAGCGACCGAGTGATGTAGGGACCACCCCCTCCCCAACCCTCCCCCGCTGCGCGGGAGAGGGAGTCTATGCGTGCGGCCGGTCGTCGTTGTTGACGCGTCGGTCGCCACCGAGCCATCGCTCCAGTTCGGCATGCGCGTCCTTGCGGCGCATCGCGGCGATCCGGTCGGCGTCGGGCGCGTCCACGGTGAACTCCAGGCGCAGCCCGTCCGGGGTCTTCAAGTACATCGACGTGCAGTAGCCATGGTCGATCTTGCGCACCGGCACATCGGCCGACTGCACCCGTTGCATCAGTTCGTCGAAGGTGCCCTGCGTCACCTTGAACGCCACATGCCACGACCCGCCGACCTCCTGCAGTACTGCGCGGTTCTTCTCCCACGCCTCCTCGTCCGCGAACTGGAAGAACGCCAGCGCGCCGCCGTCGCCGACCTCATAGAAGGTGTGGCAGTAGTCCACCTCGCGCCCGACCTCGGGGCGGAAGGTGCGTTCGCACCAGGTGGCGACCAGCGGGATGCCCAGGATGTCTTCGATGAAGTGGCGGTTCGCCTCCTGGTCTTTCACCGCGTAGGCGTGATGATGCAGCCGCTGCGGCAGTTCGTTCAGCAATGCCATGTCGTCCTCCGCTTGCCTCTGGCCGGCGTTCCCGGTTCAGTCTGCGCCATCGCATAGCGGAGGGCACTTGAGCAAGCCACGCATCCTGATCGCCGGCGCCGGCATCGGCGGCATCGTCGCCGCGCTGGCCCTGCTGCAGCGCGGCTTCGATGTCGCGCTGTACGAGCTGGCGGCGGAACTGCGCGAACTCGGTGCCGGCGTGCAGATCTCGCCCAACGGCGCACGCGTGCTGCGTGCGCTGGGGCTGGAGCCGGCGGTGCAGGCGATCGCCTCGGTGCCGGTCGCCAAGGAGATGCGCCTGTTCAACACCGGCCAGGCGTGGCGCGTGCAGGACCTCGGTGCCGATGCCGAGGCACGTTTCGGCGCGCCATACTGGCTGGTGCACCGCGGTGACTTCCATGCCGTGCTTGTGCAGGCCTTGGCGGAACGTGCGCCGGGTGCGGTGCACGTCGATGCGTGCTGCGTCGACTTCACCCAGGATCCCGACGGGGTGACGCTGCTGCTGGAGAACGGCGAGCAGGTCCGCGGCGCGGCGCTCATCGGCGCTGACGGCGTCCACTCGCGCATCCGCGAGGCGCTGTTCGGCGGCATGCGCGCCACGTTCACCGGCTTCATGGCGTGGCGCGGCGTGGTGCCGATGCAGCGCCTGCCGGAACGGCTGCGCCAGCGCTACGGCATGACCTGGATCGGCCCGCACGGCCACGTGGTGACCTATCCGCTGCGCCGCGGCGAACTGTTGAACTTCGTAACCGCGATCGAGCGCGACGACTGGCTGATCGAAAGCTGGTCCGAGGCCGGCACCGTGGACGAGTGCCGCCGCGACCTCGCCGCCTGGCATCCGGACGTGCTGGCGATCGTCGATGCGATCGACGTGCCGTACAAATGGGCGATGCTGGGGCGCGAGCCGATGCAGCAATGGTCGGCGGGGCGCGTCAGCCTGCTCGGCGACGCCTGCCATCCGACGCTGCCGTTCCTGGCGCAGGGCGCCAACATGGCGATCGAGGACGGCATGGTGCTCGCGCGCTGTCTGGAGGCATATCCCGTGGGGGAAGCGCTCCATCGCTACGAGGCTGCACGGCTCGACCGCACGTCGCGCATCGTGCGCGGCTCGCTGGAGAACGTGTCGCGCTACCACAATCCGCAGCTTGGCGATCCTGTGCAGGCGAAGTTGTTCATGGACCGTGAGTTCGCACCGCGCGCGATAGGAGCGCGCTACGACTGGCTGTACGAATACGACGCGCTGAGCGTCGCGATCTGAAAGGAACCCAGCGATGAAGTTCGGCGTGTTCTACGAGCATCAGCTGCCGCGGCCCTGGACCACGACCAGCGAGCACGACCTGCTGGCCCAGTCGCTCGACCAGTTCCAGTTCGCCGACCAGCTTGGCTACGACTACGCCTGGGTGGTCGAGCACCACTTCCTCGAAGAGTACTCGCATTCTTCTGCGCCCGAGGTGTTCCTCGGTGCGGCAAGCCAGCGCACGAAGAACATCCGGCTGGGCCATGGCGTGATCCAGCTCACCACCAACCAGCCGCAGCGCGTGGCCGAGAAGGTCGCTACGTTGGACCTGCTGTCGGGCGGGCGCGTCGATCTCGGCATGGGCGAGGCGGCAGGGCCGGCCGAACTGCATCCCTTCGGCGTGCGTGTGCGCGACAAGCGCGATCGTTGGGAAGAGGCGGTGCGCGCCATCGTCCCGATGTTCACCCGCGACAATTGGGAATTCCATGGCCAGTACTACGACTTTCCCGCGCGCAATGTGATCCCCAAGCCGCTGCAGAAGCCTCATCCGCCGCTGTGGGTGGCGTGCTCGAACATCCGCACGATCGGCGATGCGGGAAGCTGGGGCATGGGCGCGCTGGGCTTCAGCTTCGTCTCGCCCGAGGCAGCGCGCGCCTGGGTGCATCGCTACTATAACAACCTGTTGCATCGCCCGAACCGGCTGGCGGATTACGCGGTCAATCCCAACATCGCCATCGTCAACGGCTTCATGTGCGCGCCGACCGATGAAGAGGCGATCGAGGCCGCGTCCGGCTGGACGTTCTTCATTTTCGCGCTGAGCTACTACGGCCGAAAGGGCATCGACGCGCCGGGCACCGGCAATCTGTGGCGCGAGTACCAGGACTGGCGGCAGACCGACAAAGCGAAGCAGGCGCTGCGCAACGGGCTGATCGGTTCGCCAGACACCATCCGCAAGCGGCTGCGCCAGTTCGAAGAAGCCCATGTCGATCAGGTGATCCTGCTCAACCAGGCGGGCCGCACAACGCATCAGGCGATCTGCGACAGCCTGGAGCTGTTTGCCCGCGAGGTGATGCCAGAGTTCCACGACCGACAATCGGCACAGGATGTTTGGAAGCAGGATGTGCTGAGCGGACGCATCGTGCTGGAGGAGCTGGAGACCGACGCGTACGATCTTTATGCACATCAGAACGAGGACATCGTCCGCCTGACGCCCGAGCAGTTGAAGCAGCGCATGGCCGAGAAGGAGAGGGCGGCGCAGGGTGCGTAGATGCGTCGCGGCTTTCTGCGCCGCTACGCTGCTGCTGACCATAGCGTCACAGGCACAAGCGGCCGACATGCCTGGCTCTTGGGTCGAACTATCCAGCGACGGCGGGTTGGACGTCCGCTCGATCACCGTGCCAGGCATGAGCTGCCCCACGGTCGTCGCCGACGGCACCGCGATCACCAGCCACACTGGCGCAGCGGCCGACAACGACTTCCCGGTGCAGCTCTGCACCGCACATGCCGCGGCATTGGCGCGCGCGATCACCATCGATGGACTACCGGTTCCCGTGCTGCCCCGCGACGTGAAGCGGATCGTGGTGATCGGCGACACCGGCTGTCGGCTGAAGGGCAGTTTCACGCAGGACTGCAACGACCCGGTGAAGTGGCCGTTCGCGGTTGTCGCGCGGCTCGCCGCACAGCGGCGTCCCGACCTCGTCATCCATGTCGGCGACTACCACTACCGCGAGACGCCGTGCCCCGACGGCAACGCAGGCTGTGCCGGCAGTCCGTTCGGCGACAACTGGGCGGTCTGGCGCAAGGATTTCTTCGATCCCGCCGCACCGCTGCTGGCAGCGGCACCCTGGGTGCTGGTGCGCGGCAACCACGAACTGTGCAATCGCGGCGGCCATGGCTGGTTCCGCCTGCTCGACCCGCACCCGGATGCCGGCGCCTGCACCGCCACGACAGCACCCTACGCGCTGCACATCGGCGGCCTCCACCTGCTGCTGTTCGACGGCGCCGATGCGGATGACGACAAGGCCGATCCGGCGAAGGTGTCGGCGTATCGCGACCGGCTGCGCAGCCTGCTTGCCGATGCGCCGCCGCACAGCTGGCTGCTGACGCATCGCCCGGTCTGGGGGCTGGCGCAGGGAACTGGCGCGAAGCCGGGTGCCACGCTCAACGCCACCGAGCAGGCGGCGATTCGCGATCTCGTGCCTGCCGGCCTCGACATGGTGCTGTCCGGCCACGTGCACGACTTCACCGGCTATACGTTCGGTCCCTCGCGGCCGGCGCAGCTTGTGGCGGGCGAGGGCGGCGATGCCAACGACGCCATCACCCAGCCCGCCGAACCCGGTATCGCCATCGATGGCATCAGGATCCACCAGGTACTGGCCATCCCAGACTACGGCTACGTGGTGCTGCACCGCACCGGCCAGGGCTGGACCGGCACGGTGTATGCGCTAACCGACCAGGTGCTGGCGCGCTGTCGGCTGCACGGGCGCGAGATCGCCTGTCGCCGCCCGCCCGGCTGATGGCTGATCCCACGCGCGAGGCTGCGTTCGACCTGCTGTCCGCGGTGCTTGACCGCCGCCGCACGCTGGAGGAGGCGCTGGATGCGCTGCCGCCGCTGGCGCCGCGCGACCGTGCCGCGGCGCACCGGCTGGCTGCGGCAACGCTGCGCCGGCTGGGCACACTGGATGCAGCGCTTGAACCCTATCTCCGCAAGGCGCCGCCGGAACCGGCGCGCCATGTGCTGCGGCTGGGCGCCGCCGGCCTGCTGCTGCTGGCGACCCCGCCGCACGCTGCGGTCGCCACGGCGGTCGCTCTGGCGCGGGCGCGCCGGCTGGCGCCGATGGCGGGGCTGATCAACGCTGTGCTGCGCCGGGTCGCCGAAGCCGGGCCCGCGCTGCTGGAGGAGCTGGACAGCCCGCGACTGGACACGCCGGCGTGGCTGTGGACGTCGTGGGGCGACCAGGCACGTGATATCGCCATGGCGCACCAGCATGAGGCACCGCTCGACATCACGCCGAAGCCCGGCGCCGCGCTGCCCGGAGGCACCATCCTGCCGACCGGCTCGGTGCGCCTTCCGGCCGGCACGCATGTGAGCGACGTGGCGGGGTTCGCTGAAGGCAACAGCTGGGTGCAGGACGCTGCCGCCGCGCTGCCGGCGCGGCTGCTTGCGGTGCAGGCCGGCGAGCGCGTCGCCGACCTGTGCGCCGCGCCCGGTGGCAAGACCGCGCAACTCGCCGCCGCCGGCGCGTGTGTCGTGGCGATCGAGCGCGACGGCGGGCGTCTCGCGCGCCTGACAGAGAACCTGCGGCACTGGGGCCTGCGCGCCGAATGCGTGCTGGCCGACGCTGCCGCATGGACACCGGCCGCGGCGTTGGATGCCGTACTGCTCGACGCACCGTGCAGCGCCACCGGAACCATCCGCCGCCATCCCGACGTACCGCACATCAAGCGCCCGCGCGATGTGCGCGCGCTGACCGAGACGCAGGACCGGCTGCTGGCAGCAGCGGCCGGCATGCTCCGGCCCGGTGGACGGCTGGTCTATTCCGTGTGTTCGCTACAACCCGAGGAGGCTCTGCCGCGCGTGCAGGCCGCGATCCAGCATGGCGGTCTGCGGCATGATCCATTCACATCGCAGGAGCTCGCCGCACTGCCGCAAGCGCGCACCGCAGACGGATTTCTGCGCACTCTGCCAAGCATGTGGGCGGAGCGCGGCGGCATGGATGGATTCTTCGCCGCACGGCTGGTGAAGACCTGACCATCGGCGCTTGTATTCCACCGCCGCGGCTGTCTACATCGGCGGCCATGCCGGCAGCACGAGCCTCTCGAGTCACCGTGGCGCCAAGCCTTCTCGCGGCTGATTTCGGCCGCCTGCGCGAGGAGGCGGCGGCGGTCGCGGCAGCCGGCGCGGACTGGCTGCATCTCGACATCATGGATGGCCATTTCGTGCCGAACATCAGCTTTGGTCCGCCCGTGCTGCAAAGCCTGCGCCGGCACAGTAAGCTGCCGTTTGATGTGCACCTGATGATCGCGCCGGTTGATCCCTATGTGTCCGCGTTCGCGGATGCCGGCGCCGACCACATCATCGTGCACCCCGAGGCGGGGCCGCACCTGCACCGCACGCTCCAGTTGATCCGATCGCACGGCAAGCGGGCTGGCGTCGTGCTCAATCCGGCGACGCCGCCGGACGCCATTGCGTGGGTGCTCGATCTCGTCGACATCATCCTGGTGATGACGGTCAACCCCGGATTCGGCGGCCAGGCGTTCCTGCCGTCGCAGCTGCCGAAGATCGCGGCGCTGCGTCGCATGATCGACGCGTCCGGCCGGTCGATTGCTCTGTCAGTGGATGGCGGCGTAACGACGGAGACGGCGCCGCACGTGCTGGATGCCGGCGCCGACACGCTGGTGGCCGGCACCGCGGTGTTCGGCGCGCCCGACTATGCTGCGGCGATCGCGGCACTGCGGGGAGCGCCACCGCCATGATGGCCTCGCCCGACCCAAGGCGCTGGCTGCGTGACGCGCGACGCGCCTTCGCGCGGTTGCCGACTTTGCGGATGGGTCGCGTGCCGGACGCGCCGGCGCTGCCGGTGCGCGATCCATGGCCGGGCGACTCAGGCCGTGGCGCGCGACTGCTGCGGGGCGAGCTGGAATTCGGGGGTGGCGTGCGCTCGCTGCGGCCGGGATCGTGGGGCGAGCCGTCGGCCTCCGCCATCCTGGATGCATCCGCGCACAGTTTCACCTGGCTGCGCGATCTGCGCGCATTGGGCACCGACGCCGCCCGCCTGCGGGCGCGGGCGCTGGTTGCCGAGTGGATCGCCTCGCCGCCCTCCGACGCGCTGGCGCACCGCCCCGATGTTGTCGGCGCGCGCATTACCGCGTGGCTCGGCCATTACGACTTCTTCGCCGCAACCGCGGACGATGCGTTCCGCCAGCGGCTGATGGGCCGGCTGGTATCCGGCGCGCGCAATCTCGCGGCGGCACTGCCGGCCGAGGAACTGGACGCCAGGGGACTGACCGCGCTGAAGGGCCTGATCGCCGCGGCCGTCGCCATGCCGGAGCATGCCGGGCTTCTGGCGCGTGCTCTACGCTTCCTGCCACAGGAGATCGCCCGCCAGGTGCTGCCCGACGGCTGCCATGTCGAGCGCAGCCCGACCACGCAGCTTGCCGCGCTGCAGGACCTGACCGAGATCCGCGCGCTGCTCCAGGCGGCGCAGGCGCAGCCGCCGCTGGCGCTGACCAGCGCGATCGAGCGCATGGCCCCGGCGCTGCGGGTGATGCGGCACGGCGATGGCAGCCTGGCGCTGTTCAACGGCAGTCGCGAGGAAAGCAGCGCGCTGATCGATATCGCGCTGACCCAGGCCGGACGGGTCGGGCGCGGTCCATCCGCACTGACCGAGGGCGGTTTCCATCGCATGCAGGCCGGGCGCAGCGTACTGATCGTCGATTGCGGCGCGCCGCCGCCGGCCGGCATCGACCGCTACGCGCACGCCGGCACATTGTCGATGGAGCTGTCGATCGGGCGTGAGCGGCTGATCGTCAATTGCGGTGCCCTGCCGGGCGGGAGTGCCGAGTGGCGCGACGCCACCCGCGCCACGGCGGCGCACTCCACCATGGTGATCGCCGATGTCAGTTCGTCTGAACTGAAGCCCGACGGGCTCGGACGACGCCCCGTCGAGGTCGAGGCCCAGCGGCAGGAGGCGAACGGCGCGCACTGGCTGGAGGCGAGCCACGACGGCTGGAAGAAGCTGTTCGGCGCGGTGCATCGGCGCCGCCTGTACCTCGCCGAGAGCGGCGACGATATACGCGGCGAGGACGTGGTGGAGGCACCCACGCCGCAGCCTTTCACGCTGCGCTTCCACCTGCATCCGGACGTGAATGCGAGCCTGCAGCAGGATGGCAGTGCGGTGCTGCTGCGGCTGCGCTCGGGCGGCGGCTGGCGGCTGCGCGCCGACGGCGCGCGCATGAGCCTGGAGGAGAGCGTCTACCTGGGCAGCTTCGAGCCTCGGCGAGCCGAGCAGGTGGTGCTGACCGGATACGCCGATGGCCCGCAGCAGGTGAAATGGGCGATCAGCCGGGTCGGGTAACGACCTGACTTGAAGGTCATCGAGGTCACCAATGTCGACTTCTCGCTGGTGCACTTCCTGCTGCCGCTGATGCGGGCGATGCGGGCGCGCGGCCACGAGGTGATCGGCGTCTGCGCCGACGGGGCACTGCTGGCTGCGCCGCGCGCCGAGGGCTTCCGGATCGAGGCGATGCCGCTCGCACGCAGCGTATCGCTCGCGGCGCACTGGCGGGCGTTCCGCGCATTGCTGCGGCTGTTCCGCGACGAAAGACCGGACCTCGTGCATGCACACATGCCGATCAGCGGCTTCCTGGCGCGCATGGCGGCGTGGTGGGCAGGCGTGCCGCGCATCGCCTACACGGGGCACGGGTTCTGGTTCAACTTTCCCGGCTCGCTGCCGCGGAGCGTGGTGGGCTTTGCGATGGAGTGGCTGGCGGCGCGCGTCACCGGAACGTTCCTGACCGTCAGCGAGGCGGAGGCGCGGGACGCGCGGCGGCTCCACATACATCGCGGCGCCATCGCCATTGGCAACGGTCGCGATCCCGCACGATTCCACCCGGATCCTGCAGCGCGAGCGCGGGTTCGCAGCGACTTGGGCGTCGCGGACGGGCAGGTGGTGGTGCTCGCAGTGTCGCGGCTGGTCTGGCACAAGGGCTATCCCGAACTGGCGGCCGCCCTGCCGATGGTTGCAAATGCAACCGTGTGGGTCGCCGGCGAACGGCTTGCCTCCGATCGCGGCCCGGACATGTCGGCGCTGCTACGTTGCGCCGGCCTGGGCGAGCGTCTGCACCTGCTGGGCTACCGTGAGGACGTGCCCGACCTGATGGCGGCGGCCGACATCTTCGTGCTGCCCAGTCGGTTCGAGGGCCTGCCGATGTCGGTGATCGAGGCGATGCTGACCGGCCTGCCGGTCATCGCTGCCGATGTGCGCGGGCCGGCGGAGCAGGTCGTGCCGGACGTGACCGGCCTGCTGGTGCCGCCGGGTGAGGCACCCGCGCTCGCCGAGGCATTGCAGCGGCTGGTGGCCGATGGCGCGCTGCGCGTACGGATGGGCGCGGCCGGCCGGCAGCGTGCGATGGAGCGCTACGACGAAACAAAGGTATTGGCGCGCACGCTGGACCTGCTGGGACTCTAGGGCTATCCCGCGCGGATGAGCGACATCGTTGCGATCCACCGTGCGCTGATCTCGGTTTCCGACAAGACGGGCCTGGTGCCATTCGCGCAGGCGCTGGCGGCCAACGGCGTGGAGATCCTGTCCACCGGTGGTTCCGGGAAGGTGCTGCGCGATGCGGGCGTGCCGGTGAAAGAGGTGTCGGAGCACTCGGGTTTTCCGGAGATTCTCGATGGTCGGGTGAAGACGCTGGTGCCGCAGGTGCACGGCGGCATCCTGGGCCGGCGCGACAACGCCGAGCACGTGGCGCAGATGGCAGCGCACGGCATCACGCCGATCGACCTCGTCGTGGTGAACCTCTATCAGTTCGAGGCAACGGTGGCACAGGGCGCGGCCGACGATGCCTGCATCGAGAATATCGACATCGGCGGTCCGGCGCTGATCCGCGCAGCGGCGAAGAACCACGACTTCGTCGCCGTGCTGACCGAACCTGCGCAGTACGCGACCGTGCTGGATGAGTTGCAGCGCCATGGCGGCACCAGCCTCGCGTTGCGCAGGCGGCTTGCCGGCGAGGCCTATGCCCGCACCGCGGCCTATGATGCAGCGATCGCGGCCTGGTTCGCCGAAAAGCGGGGCGAGGCGCTGCCGCAACGCATCGCGATTGCCGGAGCCTTGCGGCAGACGCTCCGCTATGGCGAGAATCCGCACCAGCAAGCGGCGTTCTATGTCAGCGGTACGCGGCGCGGCGTCGCCACCGCGGTGCAGGTACAGGGCAAGGAACTCTCCTACAACAACCTGAACGACACCGATGCGGCGTTCGAGTGCGTTGCCGAGTTCGATGCGCCGACGGTCGCGATCATCAAGCACGCCAATCCATGCGGCGTAGCGAGTGCGGCGACTTTGGCCGAGGCTTGGGACAAGGCGTTCCTGTGCGATCCGGTGTCGCCCTACGGCGGGATCGTCGCGGTGAACCGCACGCTCGACGCGACGGCTGCGGAGAAGATCGCCGCGATCCTCACCGAGGTGATCATTGCGCCGGATGCCGATCCGGCGGCCAAGGAGATTCTCGCGCGCCGGCGCAACCTGCGCCTGCTGCTGACCGGTGGCATGCCGGACCCGTTGGCGTCAGAGTCCACGTTCCGTAGCGTATCGGGCGGGTTCCTGATGCAGTCGCGCGACAACGGGCGGATCGGGCGACAGGACCTGCGCGTTGTGACGCGGCGCGCGCCGAGTGAAGCGGAATACGCCGACCTGGTGTTCGGCTTCCTGGTGTGCAAGCACGTGAAGTCGAATGCCATCGTTTATGCGAAGGGGTGCGCGACGGTCGGCATCGGTGCGGGGCAGCCAAGCCGCGTGGACAGCGCCCGCATCGGTGCGTGGAAGGCGGAGGCGGCGGCGAAGGCGGCTGGTCTCGACACGACGCTGACGCGCGGCAGCGTTGTTGCGTCTGACGCGTTCTTTCCGTTTGCCGACGGACTGGAGACGGCGATCGCCGCCGGTGCGACGGCGGCGATTCAGCCGGGCGGCTCGGTGCGCGATGCGGAGGTTATCGCGGCTGCGGATGCAGCTGGCATCGCGATGGTGTTCACCGGGATGCGGCACTTCCGGCACTGAGTGGCTTTGGAACCCAAGAGTCGTGGGCAGCCGCAGCCGATTCGGTGTTCAGGTGATACATAGGACCGTATTTCTCGCGGGCGGCGATGTTGACCTCTCGCAGACTGCGCGTGCAGTGTGATCTTTCTGCAACATACGGTTGTAATCAGCTCCCGCTTTCGCAAAAGAGGTTGCAACCTGAATCCAGCGGAGGTTCGGTTCAGTACTTGGGAGTAGGAGGCGTGTGTAATGTCTCCGACACGATGTGCGGACATCTGGCATATCCCAGCATTGGTCCTCGGCCATAGTCCTGCCAACCGAAGGCCAAGCGCGCGGACACAAAAATTCTGGTTAATCGCAGCCTGTATTCTGGCGCCCTTGGCCATATCGGAGCCGGCGCTGGCGCAAACGTTTTCGACGGACGGCAACACTTATCCCGGCGGCATCAATGTCGGTAACACCGGGGTCCCCACCACCGTCACGCTTGATCCGGGTGTCCAAGTATTCGTCACTCCTAACACCAGCAACTTCGGCGTGATCGTTAGCACCGGGACCGCCGCGGGCACTGGCAATCCGGCCACCCTGATTGCGAATAATGCAGCCGTTACCCTAACTACTACAACCAGTTTCTCCTCCGCACTCATTCTCCACCCCACCCAGGGCAACGCCACCTTTACGGCATCGGGCATAATTAATGTGGTCGGCGGGGATAAAACCCTCGTAATCCAAACGGCCCCGTT
>DASSRN010000444.1:0-4415 GCA_035701785.1 Acetobacteraceae bacterium
GACGAAGTTGATGTTGCGCAGGTCCTCCTCGGATTCGAACGCTCCGGTGACCCGCAGCAGCAGCTGCTCGTTGCCGGTCTGGATCACCCCCGCGGGCTGGACCACGTTCTGCGCCTGCAGCGCCGCGATCAGCGCGGAACGGTCGATGCCCAGCCCGGCGAGCTGCTGCATGGAGAATTCGACGAAGATTCTCTCGTCCTGCGCGCCGAGCATCTCGATCTTCGATACGTCCGGAGTCCGCAGCAGTTTGGAGCGCACATCATCGACCACGTCGCGCAGTTCGCGCGGGGAGAACCCGTTTGCGGTGAAGCCATAGATGATGCCGAACGTGTCGCCGAACTCGTCGTTGAATCCGGGGCCCACCACGCCGACGGGCATGGTGTGCCACATGTCGCCGACGCTCTTGCGCACGTGATACCAGACATCGGGCACCGCTCCGGCAGGCGTGGCACCCTTCAGGTTCACGAAGATGGTCGTGAGCCCGGGATTGGTATAGCTGCGGATGAAGTCGAGATAGGGCGTCTCCTGCAGGGTCCGCTCGATACGCTCGGTGACCTGGCGCAGCGTGTCGTCGACCGTGGCGCCCGGCCAGGCCGCCTGCACCACCATCGTCTTGATGACGAAGGCCGGATCCTCGTCGCGACCAAGGCTGCGGAACGACGCGGTCCCTGCCAGCATCACCAGGATCATCAGGTACACGACGAACGATCGGTGCCGGAGCGCCCAATCCGAAATGTTGAAATTCACTAGGTCGCGGACCCGAGCAGGCGGACGGTCTGGCCCGGATGCAGGACCTGGACGCCGGCCGTTACCACGATGTCCCCGGTCTCCAGGCCGTGCGCGACCACGACCGTGCCGGGATCGAAGCGCATCGTCTCGATGTTGCGCAGCGCAACCGTGTGCGTCTGCGGATCGACGATCCACACGGCGGGCGCATCGTTGTATCTGGTGAGCGCCGATGCCGGGATCGAGATCACCTTGTCCGAGGCGAGCCGGGTCGCACCGATGACGGTGGCGCCCAGACGCATCGCCGCCGGCGGGTCGGTGAGCCCGACCTTCACTTCGAAGGTCCGCGTCACCGGATCTGCCTGCGGTGCGACTTCGCGTACGCGACCCTCCGCGGTCACGCTGGGGTCGTCTGCAAGCCGTATGAGGATCTCCGGCCCACTCGGCACGGACCGCAGCACCTGAGCGGGCACGTCGAATACCGCATCGCGGCCGTCCTTGCGCGCAATGGTCACGATCATCTGCCCAGGCTGCACCACCTCGCCCGGCTCCGCGCCGCGCGCTGTCACCGCCCCGCCGGCGTCCGCCGTCAGCACGGTGTAGCTCACCCGGTCCGCGGCGATCCTGACCTGCACCTCCGCGTCATCCGCCTGCGCCTGCGCTGTGCGCAGCGCCTTTTCCGCAAGGTCGAACTGGGCACGCGGCGTATGACCCTGTGCCAGCAATGTCCGCTGCCGCTCGAACGCGAGGCGCGCCTGGGTCAATTGCGCTTCGGCGGCGGTCTGCCTGGTCTGCGCGGAGCGCAGCCCGTTCAACTCGTCCTGCGGGTCGAGCCTGGCAAGCTCCTGGCCCGGCTTGACGGTGTCGCCGACATTGACGAACCGCTGGACCATCCGGCCGCCGATGCGGAATGCGAGAGCGGCCTCGTCTTCCGCCGCGATATGACCGGTCAGCGTGACCGTCTCGCCGGCATCCTGACGCTCGACAGTCACTGTCCGCACCGGCCGTGGTTCCGGCGTCTGTGCCTCCTGCTCGCGCCGGCACGCGACGAGTGCCAGCACCGTCAGCGCACACACCATCACTGCCGTGTGTCTTGGTGAGGGTCTGCGCCGCATGACCCGGGGGCGGTCACATGCGGGCGCGTCCGCTCGCGATGGGGAACCTGGGTCCACGTCGGCCTTTTGTCTACCGGTCAGTGTGAAGCTATTGACGCTTGCCTGTTGAAGCGGGGCGCATCCTCAGCATCATTGCCGCGTACGAGTCTAGCAAATGCCCTGGCCTCGGCTATCGGCCTGGCGTCCAGGCAGATGGCGCAACATCCCAAACTTCGAGCGGATGGCCGCTTCCCCAGTGTCCCGGTTGCCGGTTGTTCGGCTATCGTCAACCGCATATCCCCGACCGAGCAGGGCGCGGGCGGTGTGCGACGCGATGCGACGGGAAAGTTGGATTGCTGGCCGTGGCTCGCGCGCCATGGTCGGGATCGGCACGACGATGACTTGTCGTCGGCGCACTCGGCATCGCGCAGCCGATCTTCCTGCCGCTGGCCTGCATGGCCGCAACCGTCGTCGTCATCGGCAGTTAGGCTGCTGCTGCCACAGCGCGTCGGGCTTTACCGGGCGGTGACCACCGGCTGACCGCTGGGCCGGGCAGGTTCCTTGGGCTCGTTTGGTATCCCGGGGAGTGTCAGCCGGCGCTTTTTGGACCGGGCGCAGACCGGCGGGACGCACCAGGCTGCTACCCTTGCAGCATGACCCATATCATCGCTCCGACTGCGCGAGTAGCAGCAACGCCAGGGTAGCCGACCTGACCGGTAGCAGGGGGACCATAGGCTGACATCGCGAAGGGAGCGGCGGAGACGCGGGTTCCTGAATCCGGCTGGCATCGGATCGCACCTCGACGCGGTTATCCAGCATATCGATTGCGGGCTCGATGCGGCGATTGAGCGGGTGATCGCTCTATGCCGCCTGCGCTCGGCTGCCGCCGACAGGGCAGCGGAACAGCGTGCGTGCGCCGAGTGGTTCGTCGAAGAGTTGCGCGACGCCGGATTCAGCGCCGGTGTCCTCGATACGCCTGGCCGGCCAATCGCGGTGGGCCATGATCGTGGCTCACAGGGACGCTCCGTGCTGTTCTGCGGCCATTACGAAACCAGGCCAGGCGGTCAGTTGCGGGAGAATCGCAAGAGTGGGCTCGCATCCTTGGCTGCGGCCCACCCCACTGATCGGTGCGGCGCCGACCAGTCCACCCAGCTCATGGCCTTCGTCGAGGCCTGTCGTGCGTGGAAGGCGGTAGCAGGACAACTGCCGACCCAAGTCTCGGTGCTGGTCGACGGCGAGAGAGGATCGGAGTCAGACAGGCTGACGTCTTTCCTGTGCATGTATGAGGACGAACTGAGGGCCGATATCGGTCTCGCCCCCGCGGCACGCATCTGGTGCCATGCGGTGCCCACGATCAACAGCATGCTGCGTGGCCTGTGCTGCGAGGAATTCACCATCGTAGCGGCCAACGGCGACCGGCTTGCCCGACCTCGCGGCGCGGTCGCGGCGGATCCCACGCGAATCCTCGCCCGGATCCTTGGCGATCTGCACGACCCATCCGGTCGCGTGGCCATTCCGAGTTTCTATGAAGGTATCGACGCGCCGCTGGAGCCGCCCAGCGACCGACGGAGCGGTGAACCATGCGATACTGCCAACCTGCCGCGCACTCCCGAGCCGGGGCTGCCGGAAGGCGAGCGCGGCGCCGGCCATTGCGAGACGATCCCGGTATCGCCGACCTGCGAGATCGACAGTGTCAGCGGCAGCGGTGACGGACCGCGACCGGCGATCTCCCCGCGCGCCTTCGCAAGTCTGTCCTTCCACTTGGTCTGCGATCAGGATCCCGATGCTGTCCGCCGAGCCTTTCGGGACTTCGCGCGCGCCCGCGCCCCGGTCGCTTCCCGGATCGAGTTCAGGTCAGGAATCTCGGCGCCTCCGGCTCGATTAGCCACCAGCAGTCCAGCCTTCCGCAAGGTCCGCGACGCCCTGACTGCCGAATGGGGGCGCCGGGCCGTCTTCGCGTGTGGCGATGCGGCTCCCGCCATCCACGCGCTCAGACAAGCGCTCGGCATGGAAGTAATCGTAACGTCATTTCCAGAACCACGGGACGGTTGCCGCAGCGCGCGGGAGGTCCCTGAGCCTTCGAATTATCGGGGTGGCATCCACTCCTGGGCGCGCATCCTGGATGCCCTGGCGCAATGATCGGGCCGATGCCGGCTGGGATGGGCGTCACCGTGATGGGACGCAGATCCCTTGCGAAGCGAGAGCTGATACTTAGGATACGCCGTGTCGACAGAGAATGCGCCGACACGGATCTCTCAACGCCACGTCACTGTGAAGTGCGAAGTGGCAGGCAATATGTGCGTGTAATCGGTTGCTGCGACGTTGGCAGCGAGTGATGCCCCTTACGGAAAGAACTGTCATGAACAGGACTCTGACTTGCCTGGCCGGGACATTGCTGCTCGCAGCCTGCGCGCAGACGCCTATGGGTCCGACCGTTCCAGTGATGCCCGGCCCCAATACGTCCTTCGCACAATTCCAGAACGATCAGGCCGTTTGCAGAGACTTCGCAGCGCAGGCGGTGAGGGATCAGGCCCAAGGCGCCAATTTGCGCGGCCTTGGGACCGCGGCGCTGACAACCGCTCTCGGGGCGGGGCT
>DASSRN010000445.1:0-23289 GCA_035701785.1 Acetobacteraceae bacterium
GCTGTCACAGCCGGTCGAGACCGGTGACATCTTCCGGATGTGCCAGGTCAAGGACGCGCCGATCCAGAACTGGGTCAGGCTGGGGGTGCGCCGCGCCAGCCTGACGAACACGCCGGCGGTGTTCTGGCTCGACGCCCAACGCGCGCATGACGCCCAGGTGATCGCCAAGGTCGAGAAATACCTGAAGGAAGAGCCGGACACTTCGTGGCTCGACGTCCGCATCATGGCCCCGGTCGAGGCGATGAAGTTCACGCTCGCGCGTATCCGCGCCGGGCTGGACACGATCTCCGTCACCGGCAACGTGCTGCGCGACTATCTGACCGACCTGTTCCCGATCATGGAACTGGGCACCTCGGCCAAGATGCTGTCGATCGTTCCGCTGATGGCGGGCGGCGGATTGTTCGAGACCGGCGCCGGTGGTTCGGCGCCCAAGCACGTCGAGCAGTTCCAGGAGGAAGGCTATCTCCGCTGGGACTCGCTGGGCGAGTTCCTGGCACTTGGCGCATCGCTGGAACACCTGGCGCAGAGCCACAAGAACGCCGACATACAGGTGCTCGCCGACACACTCGATGAGGCCAACGGCAAGATCCTGGCATTCAACCGCTCGCCCGCCCGCCGCGTCGGCGAAATCGACAATCGCGGCAGCCATTTCTACCTGGCGCTGTACTGGGCGCAGGCGCTGGCCGCGCAGGACAAGAGCCCGACGCTGAAGGCGCGCTTCCGGCCGTTGGCCGAGACGCTCGCGGCCAACGAGGCGAAGATCCATGCCGAACTGATCGCCGCACAGGGCAAGCGGGTGGACACCGGCGGTTACTACCTGCCTGATGCGGCGAAGACATCGGCGGCAATGCGGCCGAGTGCGACGCTGAACGCCGCGATCGCGGCGCTCTGAGGCGGAGTAGCAGGACTGGTCAGCTCCCGACTGCTCCGGGGAATGCTGGCCTCAGGTCGACGCCGTCGTAGAGGATCGCCCAGCGGCCTTACGGGTGGGTTGGCTAAAACTCCAGACGGTACAGGCGGACCCACATGTCCGGCTCCGATCGCCCGGCTTTCTTGACGTTGAAGCGGTCACCACCGTCCGGCGCGATCACCTCGGTCGTGCGCCAGAGTGAAGGCCTCAGCGCCAGTTGCTCGCGGAACTCTTCCGTCGCCCAGATTTGTCCGGGCAATACATGTGGCTCCGCCCGGGTCGCGCACAGCACCGCATCGCCGCCGACCACCATCGCGGGCTCATCACCAACGCCTGCCTGGATGTGTACCTCGCCATAGTGCAGGGCAACTCGCAGGCGAGGCTGGCCTGTGGTCTGGTACACATCATCGACGATATGCCGGGCCGCCTGGGCCAGTGCGACCGGATCCACGTGCGCGACCAACGCCGCATCTCCGCCAGTCTCTACAACTGCCGCCCCGTGCGCCCATCGCCGCACCGCATCGTCCAGTGCTTGTCGGACCGGAGCATCAGCATGGGCGCGCATCAGGCTGCCGTACCCGTACACGTCTGCCTTGAGGACACAGCACGTCTTCACGCTGATGGCGCGCGCCGGACTTTCTGTCTCTCGCCACGATCGGCCGTAGCCCACGATGTTGTCGCGATGCACATGCTTCAGGTAGGCGGGATTTGCGCGCCCGATCACGTCATGCAGCACGGGGTGCAGCAGATAGCGCGTGGCCGGTGGCAGCATCCCGTCCGGCTCGAGTGTCGCCTCTCCCGGACGCAGGAAGTGCTGTGCCCACTCTCCACGCACGCGGTCATAATGCACGTAGCCGAGAAGTCCCACCCGGTAGAGTGCGCAGAACACATGCTTCTCTTCACCGCCCGTCGCAATGCTGTGCTCCAGGAAAACCGTCTCAATCTGCTCACGGGTCAACACGTTAGTAGGCAGGCGTTGCAGCAGCTGTTCGAGTTCGAGATTACCGATATGCGGCGCGATTTCGGCAAGATATTCGTAGGCGATCTCGGTCGCAGCCTGGTGCACGACTTCCTTGAAGCGAAGCTCACTCTGTCGTTCGTGCGGCGGCAGCGCCGCGAGCCGCTCGCCAATGGTCATCAGGTCGCGGGGGCGCAGCAGCGTGTGCCGGTAGATGAATTCGAAGCTCTCCTCTTGCTCGCGCGTGTACGCATCGATGACTGTTGTCCGTCCCAGGAATGCCTCAAGCGGGTCCCGGCGCAACCTGTCCGGGTTCGCCATCAGGTCATTCTTCAGCAAACGCACATTGTTCAGGAAGATCTCGCGGAGGCTTTGGCGGGAGTAGGCAATATCCACGGCGCTGCCGCGGTACTGCTGGGCCATGACCGTCGTCTTTGCCAGACGCACATAGGCTTCCTTGCGTACCGCAGCAAATACCTTGATGTGATGGTTGATCCGACGCAGCTGATAGGAGACTTCCACCAGACCGAGTTGCGCGAAGTGCCATATGTTCGGCGACAGCTCGCCGGTGACGCTGGGATGGCTCGTGGGACCTTCGACGTGCTTGTTGAAGTATTCATCGACCCCATCGACGAAGATGGCCACTGGCGAGGTGATCGCACGCAATCGCGGGATCAGATGACCGTCGGTGTCAGTGCCGCAGCGTTGCAGCTCGCTCGGAGTGAATTCGAGCAGCCGAACGAAGTGATCTATGACGCCTTGCAGCTGTTCGTCTTCGACAAGGCTGGCCAGACCGGGACCGACATTGAGCCGGCTCAGCGCGCCAAGGTGTTTCAGTGTCGCCAGACAGATCGCCGTAAGCCAGATTTTCGACCACGGAAGGGGAGACACCACGAAGAAGGCCAGGAGTTCTCGGCTGAAGATCTTGTCGCCGATCGGCTTGTCGAGCAGCGCCCCTGTGGGAAGACACGCCGCCCTCCCCTCGCGCTGATAGAGAATTCGCTTGGCTTTGAGCAACAGGGTCTTGCCGAAGCCCTTCGTGCCGATGACGATGAACTTGTCATCGCGGTCCGAGCGGAGAAAAGCTTCGATTTCAGGAGTACGGTGGAGCAAGGACTCGTTGAAGTCCTCTGCCACTTGGATGTCATCTGCATCTACGGTCCACGCACGCATGCAGAACCCTTGCGCTTGTCACGAGGCTAGCTGAAGCAGCCGCCGGGGAGCAACAGCCGTGTCCTGCTTCGGCGATTGGGCGCCAGGCTGACAAGGTGTAACTCACCGGCCGTTGCGAACGTCGGCAGGCTCCGCCCGACCACGGGCAGTAGGACTGAACCGTCGGGCGTGACCCGGCAAAGACCACGCTTCCGTTCCAAACCCCCGCGAGAGTCGCGATCCCGGCGCACTGCCGCGAAGTCAATAGTGGGTCGGAAAAGTGCTCCCGCCCTTTGCGTCGAGCGCCAGATTTGATCCTCTGCGGAGAACAGGTCATAAACTGCCCAAAACATGGGCAAATGACGATTGGCGCATGGGCATGACATGCCTGGGGTGGCCCGACAGGCCCTCGCGACGCCGTGTGGCGCGGCCCGTGGAACCCTTCCCTAACTGGCACGGCGCGTGCAAACCTGTCGCGCTGCCGTTCCGTCCGCGAAGGTGACCGGGCAGCCACAGCAGGAGGCCCGGGCAGCCGGGATTGGACGCGCATGAAGAAGATCGAGGCCGTGATCAAGCCGTTCAAACTGGATGAGGTGAAAGAAGCGCTGCACGAGGTTGGACTGCAAGGCATCACCGTGGTCGAGGCGAAGGGGTTTGGCCGGCAGAAGGGCCATACCGAGCTGTACCGCGGCGCCGAATACGTGGTCGACTTCCTCCCCAAGGTGAAGATCGAGGTGGTGTGCGAGGACGCCGTGGTGGAACGCGCGGTCGAGGCGATCATCACCTCCGCCCGCACCGGCCGCATCGGCGACGGCAAGATCTTCGTCTCCTCGGTCGAGGATGTCATCCGTATCCGTACCGGCGAACGCGGCGAGGACGCGGTCTAGCGCGACAGAATAGAACACGAAATCCGCTTTCGGCCCGCAGCGGAAACCGATAGACGGGCCGCCAGTCGAGACCAACGGGGATATCATACATGGCGAGAAGGCCCACAGGCGCCGGCAACGGCGTCGGCAAGGTTATGGAGATGCTGACCGAGCACTCGGTCGAGTACGTGGATCTGCGGTTCACCGACCCGCGCGGTAAGTGGCAGCACACGGCACAGCACGTCTCCACCATCGAGGAAGACACGTTCCGCGACGGCATCATGTTCGACGGGTCGTCGATCGCAGGCTGGAAGGCGATCAACGAGTCCGACATGATCCTCATGCCGGATGCCGACACCGCGGTGATGGACCCGTTCTCCGCGAAGCCGTCGCTGATCCTGTTCTGCGACATCGTCGAACCGTCCACCGGCCAGCCGTACAACCGCGATCCGCGTTCCACGGCGAAGAAGGCCGAGGCCTATCTTCAGTCGTCGGGCGTCGGCGATACGGCGTTCTTCGGGCCCGAAGCCGAGTTCTTCGTGTTCGACAGCGTCCGCTTCGGCACCGGCGGCAACTACGGCACCTACCAACTGGACAGCCAGGAAGGACCGCAGGCCAGCGTGAAGGACTACCCCGAAGGCAATATGGGGCACCGCCCGTCGGTGAAGGGCGGCTATTTCCCGGTGCCGCCGGTCGACAGCGAAAGCGACCTGCGCGCCGAGATGCTTTCCACCATGGGCGAGATGGGCGTGGTGATCGAGAAGCACCACCACGAGGTCGGCCAGAGCCAGCACGAACTCGGCATGAAGTTCGGCCCGCTGGTGAAGATGGCCGACGCCCTGCAGATCTACAAATACTGCATCCATAACGTGGCGCACAGCTACGGCAAGACCGCGACCTTCATGCCGAAGCCGATCTATGGCGACAACGGCTCCGGCATGCACGTGCACCAGTCGATCTGGAAGGGCGGCAAGCCACTGTTTGCCGGCAACGCCTATGCCGATCTGTCAGAGACGGCGCTGCACTATATCGGCGGCATCATCAAGCACGCCAAGGCACTGAACGCGCTGACCAACCCACTGACCAACAGCTACAAGCGGCTGCTCCCGGGCTTCGAGGCGCCGGTGCTGCTGGCCTATTCGGCACGCAACCGCTCCGCCTCGTGCCGCATTCCGTATGCCACCAACCCGAAGGCGAAGCGTGTCGAGGTGCGCTTCCCCGACCCGGGCGCCAACCCGTATCTGGCGTTCTCGGCGATGCTGATGGCCGGGCTGGACGGCATCCGCAACAAGATCCATCCCGGCGATCCGATGGACAAGGACCTGTACGACTTGCCACCCGAGGAACTAAAGGGCATTCCCACCGTCTGCGGCAGCCTGCGCGAGGCGATCGCCGCGCTGGAGGGCGACCACGAGTTCCTGCTCGCCGGTGATGTGTTCAGCATCGACCAGATCGAAAGCTATCTCGAGCTGAAGTGGAGCGAGGTGTATCGCTTCGAACACACGCCGCACCCGGTCGAGTTCGAGATGTACTACTCAGTCTAATCGGCAACTGCCTCAAGGCGCCCCGTCATTCGCGAGAATGGCGGGGCGCTTTGCTTTTGCACCTGTTGTGCTCGTTTCCTGAGCAATACACCTCGCCCGCTTGCAGGAGAGGTCGCCGCGCAATGCGCGGCGGGAGAGGGTCTATCCGGCTCAGCACCTGACCCAGCAACCGGCACGATTCTTGATTGTCCCCCCTTACGACCGTCCCGCTGCATGGGTGGCGGCGGCGTGGAGAGCAACCAAGGGGCAGCGACATGAAGCTGATCATGGCCATCATCAAGCCCTTCAAGCTCGACGACGTGCGCGAGGCGCTGACGCCATTGGGTGTGCAGGGCCTCACCGTCTCTGAGGTGAAGGGATTCGGTCGGCAGAAGGGCCAGACCGAGATCTATCGTGGTGCCGAGTACCACGTGAACTTCCTGCCGAAAGTGAAGATCGAAGTCGTCGTGCCCGACGATCTCACCGACCAGGTGATCGAGGCGATCACCAAGTCCGCCCACACCGGCAAGATCGGTGACGGCAAGATCTTCGTCTACGACATCGAGCGCGCCGTGCGGATCCGCACTGGCGAGGCCGACGCCGCGGCACTCTGAACGACTCACCGACAAGGAAACAGGATGATGATTCGACCCCGCGTAACCTGGGGACTGGGCGCGATGCTGCCATTGCTGCTGCTCGCAGTGCCGGCGCTCGCCGACGATGCCGGTCCACCCAAGCTCGATTCCGGCGACACCGCCTGGATGCTCGCCAGCACCGCGCTCGTGCTGCTGATGACCGTGCCAGGCCTGGCACTGTTCTACGGCGGCATGGTGCGGAAGAAGAATATCCTCGCCACGTTGATGCAGTCGTTCGCCATCACCTGCATCGTTACGATCGTATGGACGGTCGCCGGCTATAGCCTGGCATTCACGCCGGGCAATATGTACGTGGGCGATATGTCGCGCTTCATGCTGCACGGCATCGCCGATCACATCAGCAAGGGCAACGACACGCAGGCGTTCGTGCTGGCCTCGGGCATCAAAGACGTCGCGGACATGACCACGACGATCCCCGAGACGGTCTACATGATGTTCCAGATGACCTTCGCGATCATCACCCCGGCGCTGATCGCCGGCGCGTTCGCCGATCGCATGAAGTTCTCGGCCCTGTGCATCTTCATCACGCTGTGGTCGCTGCTGATCTACTCGCCGATCGCCCACTGGGTGTGGGCACCGGCCGGCTGGGCGGCGCAGAACGGCCAGCTCGACTTTGCCGGCGGCACCGTCGTGCACATCAACGCGGGCATTGCCGGTCTGATGTGCGCGCTCGTGCTGGGCAAGCGCGTTGGCTACGGCACCGAGAACATGGCGCCGTACAATCTGGCGTATTCGGTGATCGGCGCCTCGTTGCTGTGGGTGGGCTGGTTCGGCTTCAATGCCGGGTCGGCTGTCGCCTCGAACGGCCGCGCCGGCATGGCCATGGCGGTCACCCAGATCGCGACCGCCGCCGCGGCGCTGGCCTGGATGTTCGCCGAGTGGATCGCCAAGGGCAAACCTTCAGTGCTGGGCTGCATCTCTGGCGCGGTCGCCGGTCTGGTGGCGATCACCCCGGCGTCGGGCTTCGTGCTGCCAGGTCCGGCGATCATCATCGGCGTCGCCGCCGGCGTGATCTGCTTCTGGGCTGCTACCAGCGTGAAGCACATGTTCGGCTACGACGACAGCCTGGACTGCTTCGGCGTGCACTGCGTCGGCGGCATCGTGGGTGCCTTGCTCACCGGCGTCTTCGCCTTCGGACCACTGTCGGCGACAGATGCATCGCCCGACGGGACCTCGGGTGGCCTCGCACAGCTATGGATCCAGTGCCAGGGTGTTGCCGCCACATTGGTATATAGCGGTGTAGGTACGCTGATCCTGCTGATGATCACCAAGGTGCTGGTCGGCCTGCGTGTCGGCGAGGAAGAGGAACGCGAAGGCCTCGATCTTGTGTTGCACGGAGAACAGATCTTCTGAAAATCGAATGTCGCCTGCGGGGCGCTGATTGCCAGCGCCCCGCATTTGTGCCTACACGCGTATGGGGACGAAGAAGGTAACAAACGCAACTATGGAGCACCGCAAAACCAGAAAAGCGGCAGCGTTGTTCGCGGCCGCCAGCCTCGCCGCCGCCGCACCGGCGGCATTCGCGCAGACGCCACCGACAGCGCCGGCACCCCCCGCACCCGCGACTCCCGCCGCCGCGGACCAGGCCACGCCGGCGCCCGCCGCCGAAGCACCGGCTGCGCCAACCGGCATCATGATCGGCCCGGTCAAGCTGTCGGCGCAGTTCCAGGCAGGCTTCAACATCAACCCGATGCGCCCGGCGGATGGGCTGAACTTCGGCCAGCTGTTCACCGACCACGCCAACCAGGCGACGATCAATCAGCTGCTGCTGACTGCATCGAAGCTGCTCGACCCGAAAGACCCCGATTACCAGTGGGGCTTCAAAGTGCAGTTCATGTACGGCTCGGACGCGCGCTATACGCAGTTTCTTGGCGAACTTAACCGGGTCGATCCCGAGCAGCGCTACCAGCTGGATGTCGTCGAGGCCAACGTGCAGGCCCACGTCCCCTGGCTGACCGAAGGCGGCATGGACCTGAAGTTCGGCCAGTACCCGACGCCCCTCGGCTACGAGACGATCGATCCATCGACCAACCCGTTCTACTCGCACTCCTACATCTTCCAGTTCGGCCTGCCGTTCAAGCACACTGGGGCGCTGACGGTGACCCACGTCAACTCGACGCTCGACATCTACGGCGGCATCGACACCGGCACCAACACCACCTTCGGCCCCTTGGGAGAGAACAATGGCGCGGTCGGCGGCATCGGCGGCATCGCACTCAACCTCATGGAGGGCAACCTCACCATCCTGGCGCTGTCGCATTTCGGTCCCGAACAGGCGACGCGTGCGCTGTCACCGCAGGGCTTCAACGCCAACGGCACCTGGCGCGTGTTCAATGACGTAGCGGTGACCTACAAGGCGTCGCCTGCGCTGACGCTGGTCACCGAGTTCAACTGGGTCCGCGACAGTTTCGGCCTGGTCAACAAGCCGGTGAACGGCTTCGGCATCGCGCAATATGCCGGCTACACGCTGACCGACACGCTCACCCTGAACGGGCGGCTCGAATACTGGCGCGACGACAACAACTTCTTCGTCGCGGCGTTTCCTGCCAACAACGCGTTCGTGCAGTTCCAGCAAGGCTTCCCGGTGTCGGTCGTCGCCGCGCCCGGCAGCAACACGACCTATGGCGCGATCACACTTGGCGTGACCTGGAAGCCCGAGATGCCGTCACCGATTGCCGGCCTGGCGATCCGGCCGGAGATTCGCTGGGACCATGCCTTCACCAACAATCATCCGTTCAACGCCCAGCGCGACAACAACAACTTCACCTTCGGTTCCGACCTCGTCCTGTCGTTCTGAACGTCGCTCCCTCCGCCGCCCGGAGGGAGCACCCCTTCACAGCGTCAGTCCGCCGTCCACCGTGATCGTCTGCCCGGTCACCATCGCCGCGCCGAAGCCCAGGAACAGCACCACTTCGGCCAGGTCCTCGGGCTGGCAGCGGCGCTTCAGCAGCGCGCGTTCGATCGACTGCTGCCGTTCCTCGTTGGTCCATTCGACCATCCATGAGCTGTCGACCGCCCCCGGCGCGATTGCGTTCACCCGCACCTCGGGCGCCAGCGCGCGCGCCAGGTTCTGCGTCAGGCTGACCACGCCGGCCTTGGTCGCGCTATAGGCAAGGCTGCTGCCGGCGCGTCCCAGCCCGGCGATCGAGGCGGTGCTGACGATCGCCCCCTGCGCTGCCTTCAGCGCCGGCGCCGCCGCCTTGGAACCGCGGAACACGCCAAGCAGGTTGGTCTGCAGCAGCAGCGTCCAGAGATCCTCGGTGATCAGGTCGAGTTCCGGCGGCGTGATCCGCCGCCGCGTGCCCGGCGTGCCCGCGTTGTTGAACAGCAGGTCCAGCCGGCCGAGGTCGTCGATCGCCTTCAGCACCATGCGTTCGGCGCCCCCCGCCTCACCGACGCTGCCAGGCGCCATGATCGCCTTGCCGCCCTCGGCGACGATCTTCTCCACCGCTTCGGGCCCGCGTGCATCGTCGGCCAGGAAGTTGACCGCGACGGTGGCGCCGAACTTCGCCAGCATGCGCGCGGTGGCGAAACCGATGCCGGACGCGCCGCCGGTCACCAAAGCCGTTTTGCCGGTGAGATTATAGCTGATCATCGCCGCTCCTGAGGTTAACCTGCCAACACGCCGCCACGCCGGAGGAAACGAATGCGCCGCCTGCTCCTGCTGTCGCTGCTCCCGCTCCTCGCGGGATGCGATCCGTACTACGTGTACGGACCGGGTGCCTATCCCCAGCCGGCCTACGCGCCACCGCCCTCGCCATACTACGGCGGCGCACCACCGCCTTACGCAGCGCCTGCGCCGTATGGCGGTCCGGCCTACAGTTCGGCGAACTGCGGCACGCCCGATCAGCCGAAGCCTTGCTATCGGTAGCTCTAGCTCTCAGCGGCCTTCCATCGGCCCGATCGCGCGCAGGGCCTGCTTCAGCGCCAGCAGCTTGCGGTCGCGCTCGCGGAACAACTCCTCCGGCGAGCGGGCGCCCCAATCAAAGTAGCCCTTGCCCGCCATCACGCCCGTGCGTCCCTCGGCGATCAGCCGATCAAGGATTTCGCTGTTGCCGCGCACCTCCGGCGGCGTGTAGCTGCGATTGGCCATACCCTGCTGCATCAGCAGCAGACCGGTGAAATCGGCCTTCGCCATCAGCCCCAGGATCGGCATGCGCAGCGCCAGGCCGTGGATCACCGAATCATCGATGTCCTTCGCCGTCACCAGCCCCTCATCCAGCATGCGCTGGACCTCCAGGCTCATGGCCGCCTGCAGCCGGTTGGCGACGTAGCCCTGCACCATCTGCTTGAACACCACTGGCACCTTGCCCATCGCGCGCACTATGTCGCGCACGGTGGCCACGGCGGCAGGATCGGTCTGCGGCCCCGGGCACAGGTCGACCAGGTCGCACAGATAGGGCGGCGTGTACCAGTGCGCGATCACCGCGCGCCGCTGCAGTCCGGGCGGTACCAGCGGAAAAATATCGAGGTTCGACGTGTTGGAGGCGAGGATCGCGTCCACGTCCATCAGCCGTTCCAGCTCGCCGTAGAGCGCGCGCTTGGCGTCCGGACGCTCGACGATCGCCTCGACCACCAGCTTCGCACCGGCAACCGTATCGGCGAGCGAGGGCAGGCAGCGCACCGCAGTCGACAGCCGCTGGCGGTCCCACGAGGCATCGACCTCGCCGGCCTCGGCCAGCGTGGCGAGCGCGGTCGCCATCAGTCCGGGCGCGCGGTCGAGGTTCTCGGTGTTGTTGTCGGTCAGGCGCACGCTATGGCCGCCAAGCGCGTACACCAGCGCAAGCGCATGGCCCATCAGTCCGGCGCCCACGACTGCGACCTCGGTCATGCTGCCTCCTCTGGATAGCCGGCGAAGCGGTCGCCGAGACCGTCGTACAGCGCGATCATGCGGGTGCGCCAGTCGCGCAGCGCCGGCGTTTTCGCCGCATCGGCCAGCACGTCGCGCGGGCTGCCTATCCGGGCGAACTGGAACACCGAGAACACGATGTAATCGACATAGGCCGGCGCCGGGCCAGCGAGGAACGCCTGCTCTGACAGCGTGCGTTCGAGCGGCATGCAGGTCATGAGCAACGCGTGCAGCCCGACATCGCGGTCGGCGCTGAACTGCTCCAGCGACATACCGAGAAGCGTCTCGCGCGAGCTGCGGAAATACTCCCGATCCTCCGGCGCGATCACGCGGATGAAGTCGGCGTAGATCTGCGGGCGGATAGCGACGCCCAGCACGGTGTCGGACCAGATATTGATCAACCGCGTTGCGCCGCAGCCCACGCCACCGCCGAACAGCGATGGCGCGTCGGGGAACCGGTCTTCCAGGTAGCAGGCGATCGACCAGCTATCGTGCACCACCGTCTCGTCGTGCTCGATGATCGGCACGAAGTGCTGGCCGCTCAGCGTGCGGATGCGATCGACGTCGGCGAAGCGCGTCGGCACTACAGTGGGCTGTAATCCCTTGTGCGCCAGCGCATAGCGGATGCGCCAGGAGAACGGACTGATGCGCCGCCCCTCCAGCCCGACGCGTTCGTGGAAGATCAGCGCCACCGCGCCGCCTCAACCTGGAGGCTACGCACCGGCCGGCAGCCATGGTTCGGGGGCGCGCGCGTCGATGTCGGTGTTGACGTCCACGATCACCGTCTCGTCCGACGCCAGCGCTTCGCGCAGGGCTGGGGCAATCTGCGAAGGCTCGTCGACGCGGATGCCGCGTAGTCCGAACACGCGCGCCACGTCGGAGAAGCTGGTCGGGCCGAAACGCCCCAGCTCGCGCACGTCGCCTGGTGCGTTGCCCTGCTGGCGCTGCATGTTGGGCCAGCCCTGGCCGAAGCCCGAGTTGTTGTTGACCACCAGCACCACCGCGATGCCGCGGCGCCGCGCGGTCTCGAGTTCGGTCAGATGGTAGTAGATCGCACCATCGCCCGACCAGCAGATCACCTTGCGCTTCCCCGCCGCGCATTTCGCGCCGAGTGCGGCGGGGAACGACCAGCCGAGTGATCCTGCGGCGCGCAGATAGGTCTGCGACATGCCGTTCAGCTCGATCAGCGTCGAAGTCCAGATGCCGGAATAGCCGGTGTCGGCCACCAGTATGCCGTCCTCGGGCAACGCGCGGGTGATCTCGGCACACAGCCGGTCGGGCAGGATTGGTGCCGCGTTGCTGGCGAGGCGGGGCGCGCGCTCCTCACGCCACGCAGCGACGATGCCGGCAGCACGGTCGGCGAACGCCGTGTCGCGCACAGGCTTGCCGATCGCGGCAACCAGCTTCGTCAGCGTCGCCTTGGGATCACCCATCAGCCCGAGCGTGCGCTCATAGCTGCGGCCCAACTCCAACGGGTCGATGTCGATCTGCACGACCTCGGTATCCAGCGGTGGAATGCGCCAGGTGTGCGTCACCTGATCGCCGGTGTGGCAGCCGACGAACAGCACGAGATCGGCCTCGTGCACGATCTGGTTGGCGGGCGGCGCGGCATAGTTGCCCGGACAGCCGATCGACAGCCGATGCCGCGTCGGGATCACGCCGCGCGCGCCCAGCGAGGTGCCGATCGGTGCGGCCAATGCCTCACCTAGTGCGAGCAGTTCCGGCCCAGCGCCCGACGCCGCGGCGCCGCTGCCGGCGACGATGACGATGCGCTTCGCCGTGCGCAGCTTCGCCGCGGCGCGCTCGATCTCGTCATCCGACGGCGCGGGGCGGTATGGCGGCATGGTCAGCTGCAGCGCGGGATCGGCACCGACCGGCTCGCTCACCATGCCGAGTTCGACCACCGCCGCCGATCGGCCGTACAGATCGAGATGCGCAGGACGCGGCGAACCGGTCATTGCCTCGCGCCACGCCTGGCGCAGCAGCCGCGGCAGGTCGGCGGCCTCGGCAACATCGGCGGAGAATTTGGTGACCGACTGATACAACGGCCGGTGCGGCAGCTCCTGGTAGGTATTGCGGTGCTGGAAGTGCGGCGGCTCGCGACCGGTCAACGCGATCACCGGGCTGTGGCCGAGATAGGCGTCCTGCAAGCCGGCGGCGAGGTTCGCCGCACCCACTGACTGCGCGAAGCAGATGCCCGGCTTACCGGCAATGCGCGCATAGCCGTCGGCCATGTAGGCGGCGGACTTCTCGGCATGCGCCAGCACACGCGTCACACCCAGCGTGCCGAGTTCGATCAGCGTGCGCCGCAGCACCGCGTCGATGAAGAACACGTGCGTCGTGCCGTTCGCGGCCAGCGTGCGCGCCAGCCACTCGGCGCCGGTGATCGCTTCCTCGGTCATTGCGGCTTCCCCGTTCGTCCCGCGGCGAGCTTACGCGCGCGCCTGCGGTCCAGGAAATCCTGCATCATGCGCCGCGGCTCGTCGGTCTCCCAGGCGCGCGCGAAGCTGGCGATACCGCATTGCACCGCAGCACGCAGCGGCAGGTCCTCCCACTCGGTGATCAGCGCCTTCTGCAACCGAACGGCATGCGGTCCCGACGCAAGAATAGAGTCGACCAGCCGCTCGACCGCAGCATCGAGCTGATCTGCCGGCACTACCTGCTCGACCAGTCCCCAGGTCAGCGCGATGGCTGCGTCGATCGTGTCGCCGGTCAGCAGCCACTGCCGCGTGCGTCCCCAGCCGATCAGCTGCGGCAGCAGCGCCGCTTCCACTACGGACGGGACGCCGAGCCGCACCTCGGGCATGCCGAACTGCGCATCGGCGCAGGCGATACGCATGTCGCACGCAGCCGCCACCTCGACACCGGCGCCGAACACATAGCCCTGGATGCGGGCGATCACCGGCACGGGCAGGCGCCGGAACACGTCGCAGCTGCGATGCACCAGGGTGATGAACCGGCGGGCCGATGCCGAGTCGAGCGCGGCCATCTCGTCGATGTCGGCACCGCCAATGAAGGCACGCTCGCCAGCGCCGCGCAGCACCACGACGCGCAGCGTTTCGTCGTCGGCAAGACGCTCCACTGCTGCCACGAGGTCGCTCATCACCGCCGTGTTCAGCGTGTTCAGCCGGGACGGATTGTCGATCGTTACCGTCGCGACGCCGCGCGCGTCACGCTGCACGCTCAACCATGCCACACCCCGCCTCCGTCGATTGCTTCGCCGGCTGCGGCATCCCATATTGAACAAGACGCCGCAACGAGGGCGCAATCGCCATCGCGCCGCTGGGGCGTTGACCGTCACCATCGCCGACAATCCGAGTCACGTAGGATTGATGTGTTCTATTTTGACAGTTCTATGCTCCCGGAGCAGCGTCGAAAAACTTAGGCTGAGACGGCTTTGTTGCCCGGACAAGGAGTGAGCGATAAGATGCGATATGGCGTGTTTGTATCCTTGCCCCGTACGATGTTTCGCCTTCGATGATGCGGCGCTGATGTCCCGCTGACTGTCCAGCACACATGCGTCGGACAAAGCCCTCAGTATTGCGTCCGAGAATGCCGGCTCGTTCCGGTAATATGCAGCCGCCTGCACTCTCGCGCGGACAGATGTCAGCGATTCATGAACATGCAGAAGGCCGCGACAAAGGATTCGCCGTCGAGACCGGTGATCAGGTGCCAGAGGCATTTACCCAGGGTGACGCGGCAGCAAAGCGTGCCGTCGAAAGCGAAACAGAACTCTGGAACGAGATAAAAAGCGTCAGTCTAAAGCCCAGCTCACTTCGATGCCGTCATCAGGATGCCTGCTACAACCGGAATTGCTCGCCTGATCATTGCGAACTGGACTCAGAAGAAGACGCCGCTCGTGGGCTCTGGAACAGCGCTAACACTCGGCG
The DNA here is from genome assembly GCA_035701785.1 of Acetobacteraceae bacterium. Classification (GTDB taxonomy): domain Bacteria; phylum Pseudomonadota; class Alphaproteobacteria; order Acetobacterales; family Acetobacteraceae; genus JAMXLO01. Next base: position 14,805 of record DASSRN010000445.1, read on the forward strand.
TGACGAGGCGGGCGGGAAGGAGCATGAGCACGCTTCGCCCGATGCTGCTCCGGTCGAGCCGGCTCACGCAGCGCTCGCTAAGGCGCACGCCGTAGAAAGTGACCCTGACGAAGAAGCCATCAATGTCCTGAGGATCATCCACACCGAGATCGCATCTCTCAAGTCCGCGATCGCGTGGATGCAGAGCACCGCTGCCGGGACAGAGGCCAAAGTCTCTCTGCTTGCGCGCGCGATGGATCTCGAAGAACTCCGCATCGACATGGAAACGAGAATCAAGCGTTCGCAGAATATGATGTTGATGGGTTTTGGCGCGCTCACAGGCTTGCTGGCTGCTCTGGTTGTCGAAGCGCTATGGCACTTGGCCAATTTGCAGACAGGGTACTAGCCCGTATCAGAGGTCACGCCGACTTGACCCTGCGCACTCATGGGTTTTTGCTCCTTGCAGGGTCAAGGAGACAACGTCCATGCACGACACCGTCATTCGCGGCGGCACCATAGTAGACGGCACTGGCGAAAAGGCCTTCACCGGCGATGTCGCGATCGACGGCGATCGCATTACCCAGGTTGGCGGCAAGGCCGGCGCGGCAAAGCGCGACATCGCTGCCGACGGCATGTTGGTCACGCCCGGCTGGGTCGATGTGCACACCCACTATGACGGCCAGGCGACCTGGGACAAGGAACTTGCCCCGTCCTCGTGGCACGGGGTCACCACCATCCTGTTCGGCAATTGCGGCGTCGGCTTTGCTCCGGTTCGTCGGCAGCACCACGATGCACTGATCGGCTTGATGGAAGCAGTCGAGGAGATACCGGGCATCACCCTGTCGGAAGGTCTCAAGTGGGACTGGGAGAGCTTCCCCGAGTATCTCGATGCGCTGGAGCGCATGCCGCGGGCAATCGATGTTGCAGCGCAGGTGCCGCACCATCCGCTGCGGGTCTACGTCATGGGCGAGCGTGCGATCAACCGCGAGAAGGCCACGGCGGAAGACATCGAAGCGATGCGGCGGATGACGCGCGAGGCGCTTGAGGCCGGTGCGTTCGGTTTCACCACGTCGCGCACCAACTCGCACAAGACGCCGACCGGCGAGATGGTGCCGGGCCGCTATTCCGAAGTGCAGGAGCTTCTCGGCATCGGTTCGGCTTTGAAGGGCCTGAAGCACGGCGCCTTCGGCGTGAACAGCGACTTCGATGTCGAGACCGAGGAACTTGCCTGGATGACCAAGCTGGGCCAGGACACCGGCCGCCCGGTGTGGTTCCTGCTGACCGACCGTCCGACCGATCCGGTCCGCTGGCAGCGTCTGATGGAAGGCGTGCGCACTGCCCGCGACCAAGGCGCGAACGTCACCGCTCAGGTTGCCGGCCGCCCCGTGGGCGTCATGCTCGGTGTGGATACGGCGCTCAATCCGTTCTCGATCCGTCCGAGCTGGCAGGAGTTGCTGAAGCTGCCGGCAAAGGAGAGGCTGGCGCGATTGCAGGATCCTGGCGTGCGCGCCGCGGTCCTGGCGGACGAACCGTCGGCGGAGCTGGTGCAGCGGCTGTCGCAGTTCCGCCAGCTGATCACCACGGGCTGGGACCGCATGTTCGTCATGGGCGATCCGCCCGACTACGAGCCGGCGGCCGCCAGCAGCATTGGCGCGATGGCACGGCGCACGAATCACACGCCGGCGGAAGTCGCGTATGACTACCTCGCCGGCGGGCTCGACAGGTTCCTGTTCTTCCCGCTGGTCGGCTACAATGAGGACAACCACGACATCATCCGCACGATGCTGACCTCGCCTGGCACGGTGCTCGGGCTGTCGGACGGCGGCGCGCACTGTTCGTCGATCAGCGACGCGTCGGTGCCGTCGTGGATGCTGGCGCATTGGGGTCGCGACCGGAAGCGCGGGCCTGGCCTGCCGCTGGAACTGATCGTCAAGCGGCAGACCAGCGAGACCGCCGGCTTCTTCGGCTTCGCCGATCGCGGTCGGTTGGCGCCGGGGCTGAAGGCCGATGTCAACGTGATCGACTTCGAGAAGCTGCGGCTGCACGTACCGGAAATCCGCTACGACCTGCCCGCTGGTGGCCGCCGTTTGGTGCAGCGCGTCGAAGGCTATATCGCGACGCTGGTGTCAGGCACACCGGTGTTCGAACGTGGCCAGTATACCGGAGCGACGCCAGGCAAACTGGTACGCGCCGGGTAGTGGTTGTCCCCCTCCCCGTTCCGCGGGGAGGGGGCCGCCCCTATCGGGCCCGGAAGTTCTTGTGGCAGGCCGCGCAGGCGTCGCCCACGACTGTGACCTGCGCCGCGACAGCAGTGACATCGCCGGCCTTGGCGAGTTCCGACAGCTTCGTGGACGCTGTGGCAAGGTCCTGCGACGCCTTCTCGAAGCCGGCCGGGTCGGTCCAGATCACCGGCAGCGCCTTCGTGTTATGGCCCTGGTCGCTTCCCTTCGGGAACTGTGAGGGGAACTGCGTGATCCACCGCGCCATGGCCTTCGCGCCGGTATCCACGGTCTTCATGTCGCCCTTGGCGGCGACAATCGCCTTGATGCCGTTGAACGTGCCGGCCAGCAGGTCCTGACCTGCCTGGCGCGTCTCGATGGGATCGTACCCCGCTGCCTGGGCAGAGCCAACGGCCGCGACAGCCAACACTGCAAGCACCGAAAGCCGCATTCTCATACTTCTGGACCCCCCTGGATTAAACAAAGCCGCGCTAGGTGTCGGACGTCCCGACACCATCAAAATTCCCACCCGTTGCACGAAACCAATGGCAGAATCCCGGATCGCAGTCCACATGACGGGAATGTCGGAAATCCATGCTGTCGCCGTCTACTGTGGTTCGCGCCATGGCAACAGCCCTGCATATCGCGCAGCTGCGCAGGCGCTCGGACATGGGCTGGCAGTGGCGGGGATACGCCTGGTCTATGGCGGCGGACGCATCGGGCTGATGGGCGTCATAGCCGATGCGGCGCTGGCCGCCGGCGGCAAGGTGCTGGGCGTCATCCCCGAGTTCCTGACGCGGCGTGAGGTCGCACACCCTGCCGTCGCGGATCTTATTGTCACCGACTCCATGCACACCCGAAAGCAGCGCATGTTCGAGGCAGCCGATGCGTTCGTCTCGCTGCCCGGCGGGCTTGGCACGCTCGACGAGACGATCGAGATCATCACCTGGCGACAGCTTGGGCTGCATGCCAAGCCGATCCTGATCTGCAATGTCGACGGATCTGCGTCGCCCTTCATCGCCACCATCGAAGCGGCGATCGCCGCTGAGTTCGCTTCGTCGGCGACACGCGATCTTTACGAGGTCGTGGACGGTGTCCCGGCGGCGCTGCAGCGCCTGCTGCAACTGCACGAGGTTGGACCAGGCGAGCCGGCGCGCATGTAGCCTACCGCACCAGTTGCGCCAGCCGCTCGCCGATGTGTTCGGGCGGCACCACGGCGACGAAATGCCCGTCCGGATCCATCAGATGGATGGTCGAGGTGTGGCTCATCGCGTAGTCGCCGTCCTTCTGTTCGTAGCGTCGTGCGTACACGCGGTACGCAGCCTCCGCGACAGCCACCTGTGCCTGAGTGCCGGTCAGCCCGACGATGTTGGCGTCCTCGAACGCGTGCACATAGTCCTTCATGACGGACGGTGTGTCGCGCGCCGGGTCGACCGTGATGAACACCGTCTGCACCTTCGCGCGCTGCGCCGGAGCCATGTCGCCGAGCGCGGCGTCGATATCGCTCAGCGCCGTCGGGCAGGCATCCGGACAATGCGTGTAGCCAAAATAGACCAGCATCCACTTGCCGCGGAACTGTGCGTCAGTGACCGTGTTGCCGTCCTGATCGACCAGCGTGAACGGTCCACCGAGTGCATCGGCCGCAGTGACGAGCATTGTCGTTGCGCCGAGCAGCCCCGCCGCCAGCAGGCAGATCATTCCAAGGTTCTGGCACGTGCGACGCATTATGACCCAGCCCCGCTCTTGGCGGCGCCGTCGGCGTCTGAAAATTCCCTTGCTCCCAGGCGCTCGACCTTCACCATGACCGTCTGCGGTCCGGCCTTTTCGAAGGTGACGGTCAAGGGAAATGTCTCTCCGGTCACCAGCTTCTGCTTCAGGTCGATCAGCATCACGTGCAGCGAGCCGCCCGACTTCAGTTCGACGGTCTGCCCCGCCGGAATCGGCAACCCGCCTTCGACTTCATGCATGACCATCATGCCGTTCTCCTCGACATGGGTGTGCAGTTCAGCTTTGCGGGCGACGGGCGAGGCGAGGCCAATCAGCCGGTCATCGGTTGGCGTCTGAACCCGGAAATACACCGCTCCCGTCGTCGCAGCGCCAGGCGTTGCGCGCGCCCAGGCGCGATCGACCGTGGGGCCGCTCTGCGCGGCAACTGCGCTCAGGGTGGTGAGCGGCAGAAGCAGCGCCAGGGCCGTCGAAGTCAGGCGGCGAGATGCAGGCATTCCTCGTTTTCCTGTGTCGCACGGAGCAGAAAGCAGCGTGCGACTGCAAAATACGCCATTGCAGCCAAGACTTTCAACACGCTAGGTGGATCATGTGGGTCATGCAGCCCAGGGTTGATCGCGTCCGCCATCTGAACGACAATTGAATAGACGGCCCTTCGCAGGCTGCCCCTCGTCAAAGGAGAAACGTCAACATGGAACGTCGCGATCTTTTTGCTGCGATCGCCGTGGCCACTGCACTCGGCCTGGCGCCTCAGGCATTCGCGCAGGGTGCGAGCAGCATGCATCCACCGAAATACAAGGCGCTGGAAGAGTCGAGCGCACGCTGCGTCGCCGCTGCCAATGATTGCCTGCGTCACTGCATGGGGATGCTGGCCATGAAGGACAGCAGCATGGCCGGATGCACCGACGCGGCGTATCAGATCGTCGCCGCCTGCGGTGCGCTCCAGACCCTGGCGGCGGTCAACTCGCCGCATGTGCCGGCGTTTGCCAAAGCGGTGGGTGCGGTCTGCATGTCCTGCAAGACCGAGTGCGACAAGTTCCCCAATGTCGCCGAGTGCAAGGCCTGCGGTGCGGCGTGCCAGTCCTGTGCCGACGAGTGCCACAAGGTATCCGCCTGAGATCAGGCGATCACTGAGTGTGCCCGACGACCTTCAGTTCGCGAATGACGTAGGTCTTGCCCTCGACGCCGAACTGAACCTTGTCGCCTGGGCGCACCCCTTTGGCCAAGGCGGGCGGGTTGACCTTGAAGGTCATCTCCATGGCCGGCATCAGGCCTTCGATCGGCTCGTGGTTGATGGTCAGCGCGCTATCTCCTTCGATGGCGGTGACCACCCCGGTCGCGTGGAAGATCTTCGTCGCTTCATTCTGCTGCGCGCTGGCTGCGGCAAACGGCGCGAGCAGCAGGCCGGCAAGCAACACTCGTCGTGCAGAGCGCATCGTCGTCACCCGCCGGCCAGATCGTTGAGGCTGAGCATAGCCGCCATCAGCGACGCGACGATGCCGGCGACCGCGATGCCCATCAGGATGGTGATCGCCGGCACCAGCAGCGAGACCAGGCGCTGCGTGGCAAGGCGCGTGTGCTCCTCGTGGATGGCGGCGGCGCGCAGTGCGATCGGGCCGAGTTGCGCGTTCTGCTCGCCAAGGCGCAGCAGGTGGATGGTACGTGCAGGAAACACGCCGGAGTCGGACAAATAGGGCGACAGCTCGCCGCCATCGCGGGCGCTGTCCGCAGCGCGCTCGATCGCCGCGACCGCAGCGGAGTTGCCGACGGCATCGCGCACCACGCCCAGCGCGCCCATCAACGGCACGCCGTTCACAAGCAACGTGCCGAGTACGCGGGTGAAGCGCGCCGCCAGGATCTCGCGCAGCAGGCCGGCGACGACCGGGATGTGGAACAGCATGCGGTCGACGAACCTGCGCGGGCCTGGCTGGCGCAGCAGGCTGCGTCCGACGATCAGCAGCAGCGCGAACGCCGCGAGCGCGTACAGGCCGTAGTTGGAGACGGCGTCGCCGGCATCGATCAGGAACTGCGTCGAAGGCGGCAGCTTCGCGCCGCTCTGCTCGAACATCGGCACGAACTGCGGCAGCACCTGAGTGAGCAGCAACGCGATCGAACCGATGGCCGCCACCAGCAGCAGCCCGGGATAGATCAACGCCGAGGTGATGGAGGATGCCAGCGCCTGCTGACGTTCGAGCAGTTCCGCCAGCCGTTCCAGGCTGGGCACCAGCTTGCCGCTCGCCTCGCCGGCCCGCACAAGTGCCACGTGCAGACGGGTGAAGCCGCGGGGAAACTTGGCGAGCGCCGTCGACAGCGGACTGCCGTCGCGCACGCCGTCGCGCAGTCCGCCCACAACGGTGCGCACACGCGCATTCGGCGCCGTATCATGCAGATAGCGCAACGCGCGATCGAGGTCCTGCCCGGCGGCGAGCATGGTGGCCAATTCGCGCATGATCGCGCCCACGTCCTGGCGCTTCAGCGCGGGTCCCTTGCCCGTGACGTCGCCCTGCAACAGCCCGCCGACCCACGAGCCCTGACCGGCCAGTTCGGCGCGCATCGGGATGTTGCCCTGACGCTGCAGGCGCGCGATCACTTCATCGGCGGATGCCGCGTCCATCGTGCCGTTGAGCACGTCACCCGCGGGACCGATCGCGCGGTAGGTGAATGTCGCCATCTCAGTTCTCCGCGCGCACGCCGCGCAGCACTTCCTCGATCGTCGTCTCGCCGGCCAGCGCCGCTTCCACGCCGTACTGGAACATCGTCTTCATGCCGGTCGTCACCGCCGCCTTCTCGATGCTGTTGTGGTCGGCCCGGCTGAAGATCAGGTGCTCGATCTCGGCGTTCATGGTGAGGAATTCGGCAATGGCGAAACGCCCACGGTAGCCGGACTGACGGCATTCCGGGCAACCGACCGCGTGATACAGCACTGGCTCGGCGTCGCCGATTTCGATGTTGAACCGGCGGATCATCTCATGCGACGCCGGCGCCGGGCTGCGGCATGCCGGGCAGAGCCGGCGCACCAGCCGCTGCGCCAACACGCCGCGCAGCACCGCAGCAAGCGAATAGTCTTCCAGCCCCATGTCGCGCAGCCGGGTGACCGCGGCGGCGGCAGAGTTGGTGTGCAGGGTGGAAAGCACCAGGCGGCCCAGCAGGGCAGCGTTCGCCGCGATCTGCGCGGTCTCCCGATTGCGGATTTCGCCGACCATGATGACGTTCGGGTCCTGTCGCACGATGGCGCTCAGGAACTCCTCGAAGGTCAGGCCGATCTGCTCGTGCACCTGCATCTGAGTGATGCCGTGCAGGCGGAACTCGATCGGGTCCTCCACCGTGACGATCTTGCGGTCGATCGAATTGAGCGCCAGCAGTCCGGTGTAGAGCGTCGTCGTTTTGCCGCTGCCGGTCGGGCCGGTGACCAGCACGATGCCGTTGGGCAAGGCGAGCGCCGTCTTGAACTGGCTGATGATCATCGGCGGCAGGCCGAGTTTGGAATAGTCGAACTCGACGGCTGTGCGGTCAAGGATACGCAGCACCACCGTCTCGCCGTACAGCGACGGCACGGTGGAGACGCGGAAGTCGATCTCCTGCCCGCGCACCGCCAGGCGGATGCGCCCGTCCTGCGGCAGCCGCCTTTCGGCGATATCGAGCCTCGCCATGATCTTGACGCGCGAGGTGATCGCGGCGGCCAGGTTGTGCGGCGGATTGTCGGCCTCGTGCAGGATGCCGTCGCGGCGGTAGCGCACGCGCAGCCGATCCTCGAACGGCTCGATGTGGATATCCGACGCGTGTGTCTCGACGGCGCGGGACAGGATCTGGTTGACGAGACGGATCACCGGCGCCTCGCTGGCCATGTCCTTCAGGCGTTCGGTGTCTTCTTCGTGCGGATCGCTGTCGGGCTCATCTGCCGCGGCTGTCGTTTCGTCGGGGTACAGCCGTTTGAGCGCCGCATCCAGTTCGATGGGGACGGCGACTTCAAGCCGCACGCTCATTTCGACTGCAGCAGACACTGCTGCGGAGATGAACGGGTCGAGCGGATCCACCACCGCGAGCGCCAGCGCGTCACCTTCGATCGCGAGCGGGATGGCGCGGACGTTGCGCAGAAAGCGGGCAGGCAGCGCCTCGACGAACAGCGGCGTCTCGGCCGGATAGCGGTCGGCATGCACGACCGGCAGCTGGAGCATCGCGGCATAGGCGTCCGCCAGCCCGCGCTCGGATACCAGGCCAAGCTGCAGCAGGACCTTGTCGAGCCGCTGGCCAGTCTCGTCCGCTACCCGGCGGCCACGCTCGATCGCGCGCGCGTCGCACTGACCCGTCCGAACCAGGATGTCGGGCAGACTTGCCGGGCCAGCTTCGGCGTTCGCCAAGGTCGTCGTGCTCATGAGCTGCTCCCGGCCGATCCATCGTCACCGGCCCGCCAACGGACCGCCACACGGCGCATTGTATCACATCCTGTTGGCGAACAGCGCACGCGCCGCGTCGAGCACCTTGCCCTGGTAGTCGAGGCTGAGGACAGGCGTATGCGAGTGGTAGTAGCCCACCGCCTGCATCAGGTCGCCCTTCGATTCGTT